>JAIBBN010000003.1:0-300000 GCA_019694655.1 Leptospirales bacterium | reverse complement strand
TGCCTGTTCTCCACCGATCGCTAGCGTTCATCGTGGGCTGGTTGGCTGTGGCGCGCCTGCCGCCACAACCATTTGCACCAGCAGCGTCTTGATCGTTTCGATTTCTGTAAGATCGCCTCGATACACCGCACGTTTCTGTGCGCGATGATCAAAGAGCGCCAGGCTTGTACCGGAGGGGTCGGCCAGACCGCAACGCGCGCCCATCTGGCCGTCCCAGTCGGCGTAGACTGTGATGCCCTCGCGAGCCGCGGCGCTGCGCAGTCCGCTGCGCCAGAAGGGACGAAAGATCGCTGGCGTGCCGGCGGCGTTTACGACGCCCACGCGCTGGACGCGAGCCACGAGGGCCGGCGATTGCTCGGAATAGAAGCGATTGAGCTCATCCTTTGCGGCGCGATTGTGGTTTGTTCCCTCGCGCGTTTCATAGAATAGTACGGTCACTTTTCCGGCCAATTGCCGTTCCGTAAAAAGCTGCCCGTCTGGCGACTCCACCTGGAATGTACATTCGCCGCTTGCCGTCAGGTTCCCTGGCTGTCCGAAGGCCAGCGCCATCAACGCCGCGCCAGCCAGGCGACTTAAACTGTGCAATTTCATAGCCGCAGTATGGCAGAGTCGTTCCCAACGCGCAAGCTGGCGGCGGCCAACGACACCTTTGCACGGTCAACGATACTCAACCGCCGGCCAGCGACGCTTCAACGTCCGACTATGCCCATCCGGGAGCGCAGGTCGGCGGCGTATTTCCGTCCAACAGGGAGGTTGGTTTCCTCGTCATCCCGAAGATAGGCCAGATAACGGCCGCCCATGTAGTACTGCAGTCGTGCAATCCAGCTCAAGTTCAAGGCGTAGCTCTTGTGGATGCGGACAAAGCGGTCCGGAAGCGCAGTCAGCAAATCCTTGAGCGGCCTGGCGGTTACATATTGCCGCTCCGTAGTGTGTATGACCGTACGATCATCGGCGCTTGCCAGATAACAGATTGAATCCAGCGCAATGCGATGGTGGACATCGCCTTCGCGAATGGCGATGCTGTCTGCCGACGGGACGGCTTCAAAGGCGCCTGTCGCAGCGTCCGATCGAGCAGAAGCGGCCTGGCCGTCCAATCCGCCCGCGACCGGACGCAACGCCAGATTCCATTCGATCAGCGTGCTGAGCGTGGTTATGCAGAGCGAAAGAAAGGTTATAGCCGGGGCAATGACCGCAAAGGAGGGCTGAAAGCCTTTGATCGAGAGCAGAGGATAGATAAGTTCGACCAGCAAATGGCAAAGCAGCAGCGACCAGGCAATCGCCGCCAGCGCGCCGGCGCCCAGCAGCCTGGCCAGAGTCCAGCGCAGATGCAATGATGCAAGCCAGTAGCAGCTAGCGCTGGTGGCGCCGCCCACCAGCAGTGACGCGATCAGAAAAAAGACAATCAGTTCCAGCGACATCGGAATCTGAAAGACGCCGGCAAAAAAACTCAAGATCATACCGACGGCCAGCAGGATCGCAATCCACGCCAGTATCCGCTTCATCGGTGCAGTCCAGGCTAAGCTGCAAACTCGGCCAGCGCAATTCAACAGTCCTGCCAGCCAGAAGGATCATTTTGATCTTGTAATCTCGCCGGCGGCCGTTGCGTTAGGACTATGAAATGGATCGAACTTGTGCTGCGTATTATTGCCGGCCTGATGCTGCTGGTTGTCGGGGCTGATAAGCTATCCCCCTTCTTGACGCATCCCCAATCGGCCGCCGGCGCAGTTGCCTTCAAAGGCGCAATGGCTGCAACCGGCTACTTTTTGCCCTTTGTCGGCATTTGTGAGATGATCATCGGGGCCCTGCTACTTTCCGGGCAGTACCTGCGTCTGGCGGCGCTGATGCTGGCGCCGCTGGTGCTGAATTTTCTGATGTATCACATCATGCTGGACCCGGCCAATCTTCCTGGCGCGCTGTTTCTGTTTGTGACGGGAGCGGTCATTGCGTGGCGGCGTCGCGAAGCCTTTGCGGCCATGCTGCAGCGCAGCTAGGACAGTTGCTTCCTTTGCTGAAAAAGGACCAACCTTCGGCGCGGGCCGCCGTCCAAACGAAATGTCCTTCAGCCTTCCGCAAGCGACGGCCGGCGCTCTGCTGCTCTGTGCAGCAAGCGGCGCCTGCCTGTTCTGGCAGCGCGGCTATACGCTGCGCAATCCAGACGCCAGGCCCTGGCAATCGCCGGCTCAACGCACACAGGTGATGCTGCAGCTGGCGCGCTTTGTGGCCCCCGCCGGCCAGGGCGAGCCAGAACTGGATGCCTGCCTGCAGCAATTGAACCAGGCAGACGCTTCGACGACCAGTGTTCGGCAGCTTCAGACAGAAAGCGTGAGCGAAGGCATCGATCCCTGTCGCCAGGTATTTCGAAACTGTGGCAACTGTCACATGGGCCACGGCGACTTCCGGCTGACGGATGAAGGCCGACATTTCAGGGACAGCGGCGAAGTCCTGCATCGCCAGCTTTAGGCAGCGACAACTACCCGACCAGGAATTTCGCTCAGCGGCCGTAACGCGGCGCCCGAAATACATCGGAAACTGCCGCCGCGTAAACGGGGGCTATGCGCAACACGCCGGCATGGCTGAGGTGGTGCGGGTCCAGGAAGTACTGCTCCGGCAGCTCGTCGACCAGACGCAAAAAGCGAACGTGGGCCGGATAGCGGCCATCGAGCAGCGACTGTAGATAGCTGCTGTAGCCGCGGCGCCATTGCGAATCGTAGTCGCCCTGGGCCAGCGGATTTTCGGGATTTTCAACAATGACAAAGCGAGTGGAAGGCGGCATGGCTTCCACAAAGGCTCGAAGCTTGCGCGCCTGGAAGGACTCGCTCCAGGGATACCACGCCGTATAGTAGCGCGACAGTCGTAGCGAGTTCAGCTGATGAAAGGCAACGCGCTCTGCGCTGCGCCAGTCGTCCGGTTCGATGCGTCCATAGTAATCAGCGGCGTACTGCGCCCTGTCCATTGCCTGCAAACGATAATCCTCCCAGGCCGGGCGTCGCACCATGAAATCGTCGACTCGCGCCTGAAGAAGCCCCAGATTCCCAGGCAGACGCAGGCCGCGTCCATCTGCCAGTCCGGCGACGGCGCGACCCTCTGCATCCAGGGAGTGACTCAATTGAAAAAAGTAACCCTCGCCCTCGGCCAGCGGCGGCAGGCTGTAGTCGTTCCAGCCAACACGATCCAGCCTGAGCTCGGCCAGCGGTCGCGCCGCCAGTGGCTGCTGACAATGCAAGGGCTGACTCTGCTGCTCAATGTAGCGCCGGGCCAGAGTTGCATACTCTCGCAAAGCAATTGGCCGCGACGGTCCGCCCTGCTCCCAGAACTCGCCCTGCAGTTGCTGCAGCGGCAGATCGCCCGCCGCTGGCTGTTGTCGAGCAGCGAAGATACGCAAAGCGGCGCGACCGGCAAGGCCCGCCGGCGTTTCCAGCGTGGCAACACGCTCCGGAAAAAAGGAAGGCGGCGCCTCAAAGCAGGCGCGTGTAAATCCATCGCGCCAGATTGGGTGCGACAGAGCGGCGCCCTGGTAGTAAAGATATCGTCGTAACGGTTCGCTATTATCGCGCCAGTAGCGCCAGGGCTCATACCATTCGTTGCGAAAGCGCGCTGAAAAAAGTGCGCTGCGTCCCAGCAGACTCAACCGCTGATCCTTATTTGGCAGCGGCGAATGCAGGGCCAGACCGCCCGGATAGAAGATGGCCCCCGGTCGACGCAGGTTCAAATAGCTTTCAGCGGAAAAATCGGAATAGTCGGGCGATGCCTCCCAGGGCGGAGCGTAGCGCTCCAGATCCAGGTCCGCCGGTCCGGTGATCAATAGAATTAGATCTGGCGCCAGCGCCGCAATGCGACTGGAATAGTAATAGAGATCAGCGGGCAGCATCGAAGCATGCTGTAGGGTGAAGACATGCGGCTCGATGACGCCATCGCCGGCCAGCAAAGCTTCCAGCAACCGCTCGTTCACCGAGTATTTGGAAATACTCGATCCGGGTACAAGGACCAGCGTCGCCTGCGGGTTTGCTGCACGGAAGGCCTCGATCCGGCGAAATTGTCGCTCAAAATTGTACCAGGGATAGCTGTCCCATCCGCTGTGGTTGGCGGGTTGAAAAATCAGCCAGCCAAAGAGCAGTCGATCGAGAACAAAAAACGCCGCAAGCAGAGCCAGTGCAACGGCGGCAAAGCGGCGACGCATAGGCGACCAGCAGCGCCTGCGCCTCGCTTGCGTCAATCGCTGTTGCTGAGCGTCAAGAGCAGCGAGCGCCCGCGTTCCCGCCAATCCAGCCAGGCGGCAATCCGCGCCGGGAATTCAAGCGGCGCCTGCTGCAGGGCTTCGGCAAGCTCCAGCAACTCGCGCTGCTCTGAACTGGAGATTCGACCGGGCGCAATCAACAGACAGTCGCCGGGGTGAAAGCGACCCTCGACCGTCCGCGTCTTTTCGCCGCCGCCAGGCGAATCGGGAACCAGCAGCGCCCGCCCCTGCTGCAGACGAAAGAAGACAGGCGTGACGCCCACGGAAAGCGACCGAAAGCGACCGTCGACAAAGAGTTCCGTGGTCAGAGTGCAAAGACCCTGCTCCGCCGCGCCAATGGCAGCGCGGTGTGCGGCGATCGAGTCCTCGGCCGCTTGAACGCGCTCGAAGAACTGCGCGGTGAAATCCACCGGCAGCGCGCCGGCGGAGGCGGTCATAGCCAGCGCCAGGCGTTTGTCTTCCCGGCGCACGAAAAATCGACGCTGCATACGCCCGCGAGTGCGACCGACGATACGATAGCGAAAATGATTCCAGGAGTGGAATTCCTCATCGCCACTGCGACCTTGCCCGGCGGCGACCGGCGGCGGCGCAGCCTGGATTGCCGTAGCGGGCGGCTTCTCTGCAACCGGCGCCGTGAAATTGTGTTCCTGCCGCGGCCTGGGACTCTGTTGTGGTTTGAGGTTATCGGCCAGATCAAATGGCAGCAGCTGACCGCTGGCGACGGCAGCATCCGCCAGGCGCAATACATTGAACTCGGCGCGGGCGCTGACTGGACTGGCAATGATCTGCTCCAGAAGCGGACGCTCCGGTCGCCAGCTGATAGCCAGCAAGGCTTCGTATCTTCCAAGATAGTTTGCCAGAAAATCGCTGCCGCCGGCCACAATCAGACGAAAGTCGCGCGCCTGCCGACCGCTGGCCAGCAAGCGCTCGTAGATTTCGCGAGCCAGCTCGCGGCGGGCGTTAGCCGAAGGCGAAGCATTCTTACGCGAAGCGACCACCAGAGCAGCGCGCTCCGCGCGTCGATCGTGCGTAAAGAAGCCTCCCGCCTCACAGCGGGCAACGCCCTGCATCGACAGGCGCTGGGCGGCGCCGGCCGGCAGGTCGGCATCCTCAATCAATTCCAGAGCGCCTGGCGCGCGTTCGGCAAGGAAGTTGCGCAGTAGCAAGGGAAGCGGAACAAGGCGCTCGCCCTGACGGCGCAGGCGCTGCAATGTCGGCAGGGCCGCCTCAGCGGGAGCCATAGTAACTTTCGACCTGGCTGAAGGCAGTGAGGATCCGCCGCGAGAGCGCGCTCAAGATTTTGAAGGCCCAGCGCGGATGACTGCGAAAAATCATCTCAAATGCATTGGGCGCCAGCTTCAGAATCTTGGCGGAGCTGGCGGCTATCAAAGTGGCCGAGCGTGGCACGTTTTCGATCATCGACATTTCGCCAAAGATTTCGCCCGGCCCCAGGGAATTGAGCACGCGGTAGGAACCCTTGTTCAAACGCTCCGTCACCACCACCCGTCCCGAAATGATCAGATACACCTCGCGCCCGAACTCGCCCTCACGGATAATGATTTGCCGCGGCTCGTAGGTCTTGCCGTACTTCATAAACAGCTCGGCGGTGATGGCCTGCTCGCCCTCGAAGCCCAGCTTCATCAAATCGGCGTCTGCTGCGTTTGCTTCCATAAAGTGCTTCTTCAGGGCTCTCAGTTCAGGGTCTTGATGCGGTCATTTGCCTGGCGTAACATTCGACTCAAGGAACGAATGGCCATAATTCCAAGTTTCAGATCGTGCGCCATATTGCGCTCCACCTCGGCCCTGGAGAAGCCCAGGGCGCGAACATCGCCGCGGGCGATGGCATCGGTCACGCGCGAACTGCCGGTGTAGACTTCAAGCAATCCCACCAGCTCTCCTTTGCCAAAGCGAAAGGTCTCTTTCTGTATGGGATTGTAGCGTCGAACAACCTCGATCTCGCCTTCCAGGATCAGGAAAACGGAAGGCTCGCCCAGCGTATAGTCGGCATGGTAAAGGTAGTCGCCGGTCACGTAGGAAAGCGGCCGACCTTTTTCTTTTAATGATAGAGACATGGATTGCGACTCCAGGGGCGCAGTGCGCCGCCAGGACGCCCTGCTTGAATGTGTCGGCGCCCGGGAAAAGTCCGCTTTACAGGGCGTCGACGAAAATCGACCGGGTTGGAGCACCAGTCATGCGCTTTTCCTTCGACGAGTGCTTCCAGAGTTTCCCCACCGCAACGCCGCCGGCCAACCTGCGCCAGTTCTGGGAGGGCGGTTTGGCCCAGCTGCGCCGCATCCCGGTCGATCCACGCCAGAAAATGGTATTATCGCGCTCGCTGGGCCGTGAATCGCAAAATGAGATAAGCTTTGCCAGCGCCGGCGGCCAGCGCCTGCACGGCTTTCTCGCCATCCCGCGTCGCCGCGGCCGCGTTCCTGTGGTGATTTCCTTCCATGATTACCAGCAGGAAATCGACAGTGAGCGCAGCTACACGCAGCATGGAGTCGCCCATCTCTCTTTCTGGCTGCGCGGCCACCAGCAAGAGGCCACAGTCGCTTCAGCCGATCAAGCGCCGGCGCCGCCCGCCCTGTTACAGGATGCGGGACTGGAGCCGCCGGAGAATAGCTACCTGTTCGGTTGCTTTCTGGATGCAGTACGCGCCATTGATTTCCTGAAGCTCAACCGCTCCATAGACTCCCAGCGTATTGGCGTGGTCGGTCGCGGCCTTGGCGCTGCCATGGCTGTCTTCGCCGCCGCCGCCATGCCGGAAAACGTGAAGGCTCTGGCGCTTGAGCGACCGGCGCTGCTCTGGTCTGATTGCTGGCTTTCTCTGGCGCGCTCGCCGCTCTGCAGCGAGGCCCGCCGCTTGCTGGATCGCTCGCAGCGGGCGCGATCCCGCGGAAAAAGGGCGCTATTGCTGTTCGATGGGCTCAACTGGTCGGCGGCCATCAAACAACCAACCCTGGTCCAAACCGGCCTCGACGATGAGCTCAATCCGCCGCGACCGGCCTTTGGATTCTTCAACCGCCTGCAGACCGATAAGACCATGGAAATTTTTACGGAGGAGCCCCCGGAAGGCCCGCTGCGCGCTGAACGCCTGAAGTCCCTGCAATACCTCTCCGCTCGCTTGAGCAACGAGGATGGGTCCGCGCCCCTCGACGAAAGCTAAACCATTGCGCGGCCTTTTTTGGCTTTACCAGGCGGGCAGAGCGCCAAATCTGCCCGTAGACCATATGAGCGAAGAGCAGAACAAGGCAGCGGAACAAGAGGCAGGCCAGCGCAGCGAAGAGCGTGGACGGGAAGAAGGCCAGAGCGAAGGCGAGGGCCACTTTGAGCGCAAAAAGCAGCGTCCGCGTTACCGTAAAAAGGTCCTCGATACCCGCAATCTGGTGCTGGACTACAAGCATCCCGAGGTTCTGGAACGCTTTCTTTCCAAGACTGGCAAGATCCTGCCGCGCCGCATGACCGGCGCCACCGCTCGAATCCAGCGCCGGATTGCGCGAGAGATCAAGCGCGCTCGCCAGATCAGCCTGGCCCCCTTCACCCGCCGATAAGCCGGTCGCCGCTCGGGACGCGGCATTCTACCGCCCGCGAAAATTTATTGTTTTCGCGGTCTGCGTCGCATTTTAACTGTTCCCCTGTCAGCCGCACTACGGCTACCGGGAAGCAACATGAGCAGAGACCAGTCGACCTCGGTCCTCAACAGCGCAAACCTAGAAATACTCGAACAACTTTACGAACAATTCAGTTCTAACCCGCAGTCTGTTCCGGCCGACTGGCGGGAATTTTTTATTCAAATGGAGCGTTCGCCGCAAGCGGCGAACGCCGGCGGCGCGGCTCAGGCCGTCTCTCTGCTTGCCGGCGCCGGAAAACTGGCCGAGCAGCAAACCCGGGATATTACCGACCTGCACATGAAGGCTCTGCTGCTGGTGCAGGCTTATCGCCGACACGGACATTTCGCCGCCGATACAGATCCGCTTGGATTCAAGAAACACAATCGCGATCATCTTGGTCTGGAAGATCATCGGCTTACGGAAGCGGATCTGGATCGCGATGTGATCGCATGGATTGGCGCTCGCGAAGTGCGCACCACCCTGCGCAATCTAGTGGCGCGTATGGAGAAGACCTACTGCTCCTCCATCGGCGTAGAATTTTTCTACATTCGCGACGAGGACCGTCGGCGCTGGATGATGGAGCGCCTCGAATCGGAGCAGCACCTGAGCAAGTTGCCGGCAAACGTGCAGCTGATGATCTTCGACAAGCTCTACAATGCTGAATACTTCGAGAAGTTCATCCACACCCGCTTTCCGGGCAAGAAGCGCTTTTCGCTGGAGGGCGGAGAAAGCCTGATCCCGGCGCTGTCCTCGATCATTGAAAACGCCGATCGCTTCAACATTCAACAGATTGTACTGGGTATGGCCCACCGCGGTCGTTTGAATGTGTTAACCAATATTCTTGGCAAAGACCCGGCGCAGATCTTTGCCGAATTCAATGAGAACCTGGCCCACGAAGAAGAGGAGATGGCCGGCGATGTGAAGTACCACCTGGGCTATTCCAATGATGTAGAGACCCTGGGCGGCCAGCGCGTGCACCTCAGCCTGGCCTTCAATCCCAGCCACCTTGAGGTCATCAACGCCGTCGTACTTGGCTCCTGTCGAGCGCGGCAGACGCGCAGCAAGGATCAAACGCGCAGCAACAATCTGCCGGTGCTGATTCACGGCGACGCAGCCCTCGCCGGTCAGGGCATCAACTACGAGACGCTGAACATGAGCGGACTGCGCGGCTACAGCGTCGGCGGCGCCATTCATATCGTTGTGAATAACCAGATTGGCTTCACCACGGAGCCCAGCGATTCACGTTCCACGCAGTACTGCACAGACGTTGCCAAAATGCTGCAGTCGCCGATTTTCCACGTTAACGGCAATGATCCCGAGGCCTGCTATCGAGCGATCATGCTCAGTCTTGAGTTCCGTCAGCGCTTTCAGAGCGATGTATTTCTGGATATTATCTGCTATCGGCGCTGGGGACACAATGAGACCGACGAGCCGGCTTTCACCCAGCCGGTAGTCTACAATCGCATCCGTCATTTGCCCACCACTGCCAAGATCTACGAGGATCGACTGCTGGCCGAAGGCATCCACGCCTCCGAGATCCAGGCCATCAAGGACCGCGTGCATGCGCGCCTGGAAGAGGCGTTGCAGCGCGTCAAAGAAGGACAACTCAAGGTAGAGATGGAGGCTTTTTCAGGGGCCTGGTCGGGCTTCCAGAAAGCAGAATCGACAGCGCAGCTCAATCCGGAGACCGGCGTCGATCGCGAACACCTGGAGGTGATTGCCGAGCACATCACGCGCTTGCCAGAGGGTTTCCGGCCCAACAGTAAGATCGCCCGCTTGCTGGAGCAGCGGCGGCAGATGTCTTCCTCGCGCGAATCGCGTCTGGATTGGGGCATGGCCGAAACCCTGGCCTACGGATCTCTTCTTATGGAAGGAACAAGTATTCGCATTTCTGGCCAGGACGCCAAACGCGGCACTTTCAGCCATCGCCACGCAGCGATCTTCGATATGGAAAGCGGCGCCGAACATATTGCCCTGGCCAGCCTGAATAGCGAGGCGCGCTTCGAAGTCATCAATAGCCTGCTATCGGAAGAAGCGGTGCTGGGCTTCGAGTTTGGCTTTTCCCTCGCCGATCCGCGTCATCTGACAATCTGGGAAGCGCAATTTGGCGATTTTGTAAACGGCGCCCAGGTGGTAATCGACCAGTTCATTTGCAGCTGTGAAGCCAAATGGAACCGTCAAAGCGGTCTGGTGATGCTCTTGCCGCACGGTTACGAGGGCCAGGGTCCGGAGCACTCCAGCGCGCGACCGGAGCGCTTCTTGCAGCTTTGCTCGCAGAATAACATCCAGGTTTGCAATCCATCGACGCCGGCCCAGTATTTCCATCTGATCCGCCGCCAGATGAAGCGGCAGTTCCGCAAACCATTGATTGTTCTTTCGCCCAAGTCCTTGCTGCGCTTGCCAGAAGCGGCCAGTTCCTTTGGCGACCTGTGCGAGGGCCGCTTTCAAGAGGTGATCGATGAGCGCGATCCCGCCATCGATCCGAAGAATGTGGAGCGCGTGTTGTTTTGCACTGGGAAGATCTACTACGAGCTGGTTGCCGAACGCAAAAAACGCGAGCAGCAAAACGTAGCCATCGTCAGCGTCGAACAGCTCTATCTCTATCCGGTCAATGAGATCGCCGGCGTACTGCAGCGCTATTCCATGGCCAGCGAAGTTGGCTGGGTTCAGGAGGAGCCGCGCAACCAGGGGGCGTGGACTTTCATCGAAAGCAGGCTGAATTCGCAGCTGCGTCCCAACCAGCGACTGCACTACTTTGGACGCACCCCCTCGCCCAGCCCGGCGACCGGCTACCACAAGGTGCACCAACGCGAACAGCAGGGCATTCTGGATGCGGCTTTGAAGTTGCACAGCCACGCCGCGATGCATAATTAAATTCGTTTTAGAGCGCAGATCGATAACCAAGCAGGCAAGGGAGACAGAGCATGGCCCAGAGTATCAAGACGCCGCCCATGGGTGAATCCATCAGCGAAGCAACGGTCGCTTCGTGGCGCGTGAAGCCCGGCGATAGCTTCAACGCCGGCGATATCCTGGTAGAGCTGGAAACGGACAAGGTCACCATGGAGGTGCCCGCGCCCAGCTCCGGTACGCTGAAAGAAATCAAGCGCAACAGCGGCGATACGGTCAAAGTCGATGAAACCCTGGGCGAATACGAAGAGGGTCCGGGGCGCGCCGCCTCGCCGCCGCCGGCTGCAGCTGCCTCGGCCGCAGCGCCTGCCGCCGCCTCGCCTGCTGCGCCGGCTGCCGCCGGTCCGCGCAACGAAACGCTGCCCCCCGGCGCTCGCCGCCTGGCAGCCGAAGCCGGCGTCAATCCGGCCGATGTCGCCGGCAGCGGAAAGCGCGGACAGGTTACCAAGCCAGACGTTGTGAACTACATCGAGCAGCGCGCCGCTGCACCTTCGGCGCCAGCGCGCAGCGCCGC
Source organism: Leptospirales bacterium (assembly GCA_019694655.1). Taxonomy (NCBI): domain Bacteria; kingdom Pseudomonadati; phylum Spirochaetota; class Leptospiria; order Leptospirales; species Leptospirales bacterium. The sequence goes on along the minus strand of JAIBBN010000003.1, from coordinate 288,734 downwards.
CGCCCGCGGCGAACGCGAAAGCGTCGTGGCTATGTCCAGACTGCGGCAAAAGATCGCCGAACGATTGGTCGAAGCGCAGCACACCGCCGCCATTCTGACGACCTTCAATGAAGTCGATATGCATGCCGTCATGGAGTTGCGCGCGCGCTACAAGGACGCCTTCAAGGAAAAACACCAGGTCGGACTGGGATTCATGTCCTTTTTTGTGCGCGCCGCTGTCCTGGCATTGCAAGAAACGCCGGCAGTCAACGCCGAGATCCGCGGCACAGACCTGATTTACAAAAACTACTACGACATAGGCGTCGCCGTCGGCGGACCCAAGGGATTGGTGGTGCCGGTGGTGCGCGACGCTGATCAGCTCAGCCTCGCCGGCATCGAACAGGAGATCTTGCGTCTGGCGCTGCGCGTCAAAGAAGGCTCGATTGCGCTGGAGGAACTGCAGGGCGGCACCTTCACCATCTCCAACGGCGGAATCTACGGCTCGATGATGTCGACGCCAATTCTCAATCCGCCGCAGGTAGGCATCCTGGGCATGCACAATATTGTGAAGCGTCCAATGGTCGTCAACGATCAGATTGTCATTCGCCCGATGATGTACCTGGCGCTCTCCTATGATCATCGCGTAATCGACGGCAAAGAGGCCGTGACCTTCCTGGTGCGCATCAAGCAATTGATCGAAGATCCGCAGCGCATGCTGCTCGATATTTGAGGCGGATAAGTCCCGAATGAGCGAAACAAACGAAGTCTTTGATGTTGCTATTATCGGCGGAGGACCAGGCGGCTACGTCTGCGCCATTCGCTGCGCACAGCTGGGATTGAAAACCGCACTGATTGAGAAGCGGCCAACGCTTGGCGGGACTTGCGTTAATGTCGGCTGTATTCCCTCCAAAGCATTGCTCGACACCTCGCACAAATATGCCGAGGCGCAGCACGGACTTGATGCTCATGGAATATCCGTAAAGGATGTCCGCATCGACATCAGCAAAATGATGGCGCGCAAGACGCAGGTTGTAAAGGAACTCACTGATGGCTTGAACTTCTTAATGAAGAAGAACAAGATTACGGTATTTCAGGGCGCCGGTTCCTTTCAGAGCCACAGCGCCGAAGGCAGCGTGATCCAGGTCGACGGCGCCCAGAAGGCGACAGTGCGCGCCCGGCGCTCGGTGATAGCCACGGGTTCGGACACGATACAGATACCGGGCGTTCCGATCGACGGCGAAGTGATTGTCACCTCGGATCAGGCGATCTCCTTTGAGCGCGTTCCAGAGCGTCTGACGATCATTGGCGCCGGAGTCATCGGACTCGAACTGGGATCGGTCTGGAGCCGACTTGGATCGAAAGTACAGATCGTTGAGATGTTGCCCTCGCTGCTTGGGCCCATGGATCGCCAATTTCGCGAGCTGGCTCAGCGCAGCTACGAGAAGCAAGGACTGAGCTTTCTTCTGGAGCACAAGGTAGAAGGCGCCGAACGCAAGGGCAGCCGCGCCATTGTGCGCGTTGCCGACAAGGACGGAAAGAAGAAGGAACTGGAAGCCGATCGCGTGCTGGTGGCTGTCGGCCGCCGGCCCTATGTCGAGGGTTTGAATCTTGAGGCGGTGGGCGTCAAACTTACCAAACGCGGGCGGATTGAAGCGGATCCGCACACTTTACAATGTTCGACGCCGGGCATCTACGCCATCGGCGATGTGATCGAGGGCGGCATGCTTGCGCACCGCGCCGAGGAAGAGGGCGTAATGGTAGCGGAGATCCTGGCCGGCAAACCGGGTCACGTGAATTACGATGCGCTGCCCTACATCGTTTATACCTGGCCGGAAGTGGCATGGGTTGGCAAATCAGAAGAGGCGCTGCAGGCCGAAGGCAAAAAGGTTCGCAGCGGAAAGTTCTTCTTCAAACCCAACGGTCGGGCCAAGGCCATGAACGAAAGCGAGGGACTGATTAAGTTCATTGCCGACGAGCGCACCGACAAACTGCTCGGCGTCTTTATCCTTGGCCCCAATGCCTCCGAGCTGATCGCCGAGGCCGCCGTCGCCATGGAATTTGGCGCCGGCGCCGAGGATATCGGTCGCAGCTTCCACGCCCACCCCACTCTATCGGAAGCGATGAAGGAAGCGGCCCTCGACGTGGGCAAAAGTTCGATCCATCAGTAACAGGCCGATTGAGCGATGGCAAGCGCCGCCAGGGCGGCGCTCTCCACACGCAGGATGCTGCGGCCCAGCGCTGCGCAGCGCCATCCGGCCTGCTGCAATCGTTCAAGTTCAGTTTGCTCCCACCCGCCCTCCGGTCCGATAGCCAGCTGCAGCGGCGCGCGGTAGGGGGCGCACAGGGCGGGCGCCCGCTGGCGGAGCGCACAGAGTTCCTCCAGCAAAGTGGTTTCTGCGCCAGGGCTTAAGACAAAACGCAATGACGATGCAGACTGCGGCGCATAGAGCTCATCGAGAGCGACGCTGGCTGGCGCCTGGGGTAAGATGAAACGCTCGCTCTGTGCGGCGGCCTCGCGCATGATTCGTTCGGCGCGAGCAGCGTCGAGCGGGCGATGCTCGCTGCGCGCCGTTTGCAGCCAGGTCAGGCTGTGCACGCCAAGCTCTACCGCCTTGGGCAAAAGCCAGTCCTGACGATTGCGTTCCGGCGGCGCGCAATAGAGCCTGAGCTCAGGCTCTGCGCAGCGTAGCTCGCTGGAAAGATCCAGCTCGAGCCTTTGCAGGTCCGCCGAAAGCTGGCCGGACCAGCGGCGCCCGGCGCCGTCGCCCAGGCCAAGCGTCGCGCCGGGTTTCAGTCGACGTGCGCGCAAGTGGCGCAGCTCGCTTTCATTGAGCGTTACGGAAGGTGGCGGCGGCCCTTCCAAGGTGCGAAAAAGGATCAGCATTTACATCAACCGGCAGATGCACAATCGTCCATCTGCTCGAAAATTGATTGTCGCCTCCCGGCTTTGCAGCAGGCTGTCAGCCGCTTCCGGCCCCGGCGCCGGGAGATCGAACGTTGCCGAAGTGGTGGAACTGGTAGACACAGTGGACTCAAAATCCACCGGGAGCAATCCCTTGTCGGTTCGAGTCCGACCTTCGGTACAGTTTTTCAAAGCAGCCGCTTTACGCAGCGTTCGTTGGGGCATCGGTGGTACTCGATGCGACAGGCGCGATACTGGACGCCGGTCAATGCGTCTTCGGAGCGCAGCTCGGTCAGGCACTCCAGCGCATCGAAAGTAACATCCTCGGCCGAACGGTCGGACCGCGCCGCCAGCGGCTTCGCTTCCAGGGTCAAATTTGCAGCCACAGGAACCCTCCGTGGTTCTGTTTCGCACTAACGCGGCGCGGCGGTCATCGTTCTGGTCCCTGTTTTTTTTTGAAGGGACCTGGATTCAATATCGGCTCAGCCCATGGCTGGACTGTAGACCTGAACCTGATTGCGTCCGCCATGCTTGCAAGCGTAAAGGGCTTTGTCAGCGCGTTCCACCATGCGTTTGTTGGTCTTCAGGTCTTCTTCCGTCTGAAAGATGGCGACTCCCACCGAAAGCGTAACACGCATTTCCTTGCCTTCGTGCACTACAGTGCAAGCCTCCACCTGACGACGCAGGGTTTCGGCGATTTCGCGGGCGCGCTCGGCATCGGCCCCTGGCAGCACCAGGCAGAACTCCTCGCCGCCGTAGCGAGCGGCAAAGTCGGATTTGCGGGCCACGCTCATCAGGTTGCGGGCGACTTCCTTGAGCACAGCGTCGCCGGCCTGATGACCGTGGGTATCGTTGAAGTTCTTAAATTTGTCCACATCGGTCAAAAGCAGCGCAAGGGGCGTCCCTCTGCGAGCGGCCTTTTCGCGTTCCTCTTTGAAGCGACTCTGAAAATAGGCGTGATTCTTCAGGCCAGTCATCATATCGACGGTGGCGCGTTCGTAAAGACGGGCGTTTTCCACTGCCACGCCGGCCAGCGAGGCAAGATCGGAAAGAAATCCGCGCTCCTCTTCCGGATAGAGGCCGCCAATGACCTTCTCCCCGAGCACGATCAGGCCAATCACCTTCCCCTTAGCGCGCATCGGTACAATCAATTCGCCGCCCATTTCGCGGACCAGACGAACGCCGGCCTCGTCTTCGAAGCGAGCCAGGGCATCCTGCAGCGGCAGCGATTTGGTGTTGGACTCGAAGTAGTTGATCAATGGCGAATCGAGATTGATTCGATAGTGCGCGGGCGCTTCATTCAGCTCAAATCCCTTGTAGCCATCCATCAATTGCAGTGCGTCGGCGTCCATATCCGGCGTCAGAAACAAAGCGGCGCGCAGCGTTTGCACCTGCGCCAGACACATATCCAGCACAGCTTGAATCAAGTATTCGTAGTCGAGGGTTGAGTTGAGCGCCCGCGAAATTTCCAGCAGCTGCCGCAAGTCATAGATTTTCTTTTCGTAGTGCTGAATTTCGTCAGGAAGCGAGTAGGATAGCGTCATTGCATTCACTTGGCGACAAAAGGGCCGCCTGCGCATGACGCTGTCTGGCGCAGTGTGAGGCAAGCTGATTCCGGGGCAGCATCCGGTCAATCGCTGGAGCAGCGCGGCCCTGATGCTTCGAGTATGCGGAACGGCTTGACGCTGGACCCGCTCTGGCTATCCTGTCCGTAACACCGCGCGGTAGAGCAGTTGGTAGCTCGTTGGGCTCATAACCCAAAGGTCACAGGTTCAAATCCTGTCCGCGCTAATCGCGGGTTCGGCCGGAGAATGCCTGAAACAGACAGGCAGGAATTCCGGCCGAACCCATTTCAGGGCGAGGTAGCTCAGCCGGTCAGAGCGACGGATTCATAACCCGTAGGTCCGGGGTTCGATTCCCCGCCTCGCCACGTTCCTTCCGGGCCGCGCACCTGCTCCGGCGGCGCTCTCATGTTAGTCTACGCCACCCTTCCCCTTGCCTTGCTGCTGCTGGCGCAATTGCTGCTCTACGGACCTCTGCTGCAGCGACTGCTCAACCGCTGGCTGGCGCCCTCCTTCAGCATTGGCTTTGGCGGCGTCGGCTTCATCTTGCCGCTTTTAAGTTTTCGGGCGCGGAATTTTCGGATGATGATTCAACCGACGCTGCAATCTGATCGCGTCTATTTCGAGTGCCAGGGCTTGCGCTTTCGCATCTCCCTTCTGCATCTCTTCTTTTTCCATTTGCGTATTGTTGGCCTGCGGCTGGATCGGGCGCGACTGGAGTATGTCAATCGCGTTGATTCGCACCAGAAGAATCGCTTCCTGCCCGGCCGACATCGCGTTGAAATCCGCGGCGGCGATGTTCGCAATGGGCTGATCATTGTACGCGATGAGACTCGAACGCCAGTCTATCGCATGGAACTGCGCGACCTGCAACTCCATGATTTGAACATGGACGTGGCAACGCCGGTGGACCTGTTGTTTCGCACCGGGCGCGGTTCAGCACAAATAGGATCTGGACTGATTGAAATTGGCCAGACCCGCAGCGGCGGCGGATTTATTCGACTGAATGGCGTTACCTGGGGCGAGATCAGCAGTATGGATGGCCTGCCCTTTACCGGCTGGCGCATTGCGCTCTTTGCACACCATGAAGGCGACGCTCGCGGGCGTCGCGCCGAGGGCGCGCTCAGTTTTATTTCTCCCGATCCGGCCCGAGCTACGGAGGGTGTGCGCCCTGGCGCCGATGCAGTGCATTTCGAATTTCCGTTACACTGGGAAGACTATGCAATTTCCATGGATCTGGGTTTGCAACGTCTGATCGGCGAGGTGTTGCGCCACGGGCGAGCGCCGTGGGTTTCGCGCGGCTTGTTGCTGGGAAGCCGCAGCGTGTTTGAAATCGTCAAAAAGCAAGAACGCTAGCGCAACTCCGACCAGTCAATCGCCGTAGACCACAGTGCACTGACGCTGGAACAGAATCCAGAACCAGCTGTAATAGCTGTAGTCCACCGCACGAATATTGCTGACGGCGCCCGCGGCGGCCGCCGCTCGAATGCCTGCATCGCCGCTGGCCCAGACGCCTGCATAACTGTAGATACAAGACTCTCCGCGTCGCGGTCCTAGCGGACCAGCAGCAGGAATCTGATAGTGCAAGGTTACATCGGCATGCACCGCCGAGAATGGCGGCGCATTGGCTGGCTGCGCTACCTGACAGCTGCCAGACAACAGCGCCGCCGCCAGGAGCGGAATGGAGAGCAAAACGCGCATTGCGGCTCTCATTGCTTCCGATTTACATAGGTGGTGATATACAATTCTACAGCATCATGGATGATGCGTCGCGCCGCCTCGGCGCCAGAGAATCGATCAATTTCCACGCGCCGCCCCTCATACTCAAGGGCCTTGTAGTCGGTGAAGAAGCGTTCCAGTTCCCTGGTTTTGTGACCGGGAAGCTCGCTGATATCCTGGTAGTGATTGTATTCCGGATCGTTGGCATGGACGGCAATGATCTTATCATCGCGTTCTTGATTGTCGTGCATGGTCATGACGCCGATGGGCCGGCCGCGCATCAGCACGCTGGGGCCCACCTCCTGCTGGCCAAGCACCAGTACATCAAGGGGGTCATTGTCGTCGCAGAAGGTTCGCGGAATGAAACCGTAGTTGGCCGGATAGTGGACCGCGCTGTGCAGCACGCGGTCGACCATCACAATGCCTGTTGGCTTGTGCATCTCGTACTTGTATTTGGATCCGCGTGGGATTTCGATGAAACACCACAACTCGTGTACCGGACCAATATCAACCGCATGCCAGGCTGTATTTTCCAGATGATCTGGCGTCTTCCACGGCGTTAGACTCGAAGTATGCTCGCTTGCCACCTGCCGAATGTGGCCGCTGCACAAGGCCCGGCAAGAGGAATTCTCGACTGTGTCGACCGGGCCCTGTGCCAATCCGACAAGCCTGGAACTTTGCGGGGCGAAGCTGTCCTGCCCCGTCCATCGGCTCATGCCGCCGCCAGGCCCAATCTAAAACACACAGGGGCCTCGGCTCAGGCTGCGCCTGGCCAAGGGTAGCGAAGACCTGCGCAAGGCAGGGATGCCTTGCGCTCCTCAATTGCCAATGAACTGTGTGCAGATCATCAGCCAGGATGTCGGCGCGGCCTTTGCCGGAGCGCAGCGACGCCGGCGCAGCGATGCAAGCTGCGCCGGGCAAGGAACTTGCGCAAAGGCCGAATGTGCGCAAGACCAGCGCAAGGCAGGGATGCCTTGCGCGTCTCGATTGCGAATGAATTTCGTGCAGAGCATCAGGCAGGATGCCTGATGCTCTGCACACTATGTTAGAACGGCTCGGCGTTGCGAATTGCCTCTTCGATTTCCTTGAGCTGGGTAGAGATGCGGGCGTCGATCGATCCAACGTCGGTTTCGATAATACAACCGCCGCGATCGATGCGCGAATCCTCGTAGATGTTGACCTTGCGCAGCGATTCCATCATCTTGATCAGTTCGTCTTTGTGCGCCGTGGTCAATTCCAGGTCCGCAAAGTTGACGCGGATGTCGACGCGGTCGCGATCCTTAATTCGCTTCAGAGCTTCGCGAATATTGTTGAGGACGACTTCTTTCCGTTCGACTACTTCGTCCTTGATCACCTTGCGGGCAATCATCAGGATCATATCCACCATCTGCTTTTCGGAGGCGGCAATGATCTCTTCGCGCACGTCAATGGCCTGGCCTACAATGGTTCCAAGGCGGTCAATGAGCCGCCGAACCTCGGCCTGTCCCTTCTTGAAGCCGACTTCCCGGCCGGCGTCATAGCCCTTCTGGTAGGCCTCATGCTCGATTTCGGCGACGCGCATTTCGGCGTCCTTGACCATGCGCTCGACTTCCAGTTTGGCGCGCTCGATGATCTGTTCGGCGTTCAGCCGGGCCGCTTCTTCTTCGCGTTTGGCTTTTTCCTTGGATTCCTGGATCAGGTTGAAGGCGACGGCCTTGCCCTCTTCTTCGATCTGGCGCGAGCGCTCGTGCGCCTCATCCACTTCCTTCTGAATGCGCTCTTCGGTTTCCTTGCGGTAGCGTTCCAGTTCGGCTTCGATTTCTTCAATCGTTGGGCCGTGGTACTGCTCAATTACATTGCCGTCGGCATCTACCTCGTACTCATCGGTCTCATCGATCCCCTGGTATTTCTTGTACTTATCGGGGATATCAAGCTCCACCGATTCCTGCACCTGTGCGATCTGGGCGGGCTTGAAGACGAGCTTATTGCTTTGCGCCATGGTTGCCGGGCGCGCGCCTCAGTGGCGCGGCGTTCCCTGTATTTATCGGTTTGTGCGCCTGGCAAGGCAAAACGAATTCGCGCCGGCGGCCTTCACTCGCTGCCGGCGGGAATACTTCGCGATTCAGGCGCCAGGGCCAGATGACCGTCGCCAGTGAGGCTGCTGGCATCCCAGTGCAGGTCGCCGGTAGCAGCCTCCCGCCGCAGCGGACAGCCCTGAACGCGGCAAATGGTGCAATGCAGCGGCGAGCACGGGTCGCTATGCATCAGCAAGTCCAGCGGGCGGTCGAGGGAGGTCTGCAAATCATGATCGATTGCGCTTTCCAGTCGGTGCAATTCCTCGATTGTATAAAAACGCGGAGTGATCAAATGAAAGTTGATCTCCAGACGCGGGCCGCTTTCGCGCAGGCGCAGTCGATGGGGAAAGATCATTGCGTCGCGCCGGGCGGCGTGCAGCGCAGCCACCGCCGCCTGCAGCGTCTCCGGTCGGACTCGATCCAGCAATCGATGGAAGCTGGACTGGACGATGCGCACTCCCGAAATCAGTATCCACAGAGCCATGGCGCAGGCTACCAGCGGATCGAGCCATTGCCAGCCGCTCAATACGACGCCGCCAACCCCCAGCAGTACGCCAAGGCTGGTGATGACATCAGAAAATACGTGTTTGCCGTCGGCAACCAGCGCTTCGCTGTTCAGGCGCCGCCCGGTTCGCTGCAAGTACCAACCGAGTACGGCGTTGGCCAGCGAAGCCGCGGCAGTAAGCGCCAGGCCAAGCCGCAGCTGTCGCAACGCCTCGCCGCCCAGCAGTCGCGGCGCCGCTTCATACAGGATCGCCAGGGCGGCCAGAATGATCAGGCCGCCCTCAAAGCCAGCGCTGAAGTATTCCCAGCGGCCGCGACCAAAGGGATGTTCACGATCTGGCGCGCGCGCGCTCTGATAGACGGCGTAAGCGGCCACGCTTGCTGCCAGCACGTTGTTAATGCTTTCTACAGCGTCCGAGAAGATGGCAGCCGAATCCGTGATCACAAAGGCCGCAAATTTAATCAGCGAAATCAGAGCGCCGGCGAAAATCGAAAGCAAGGCCGCTCGCTGGATGGTACGGGCCGAGCTTTCCGAAAGCGAAGCAGGCATGGTCGACCTATCGCCGCGCGGCGGCGAACAAGGGCAAGTCGCTTCGGCCCCCCGCTGAACGAGTTGACCGGCCAGCCCGGCAGCCGACAAAGCCCGCAGTCTATGTCCGCGGCGGTCCTGAGTCTCAAGCGCAGCCCACTGGCAGGCGGCGGTGAAATTGTGGAGCTGACGCTCAATCGTCCGGAGAAGCTCAACGCAATCAATCGCGAGCTACAGCAGGCGCTGAAGGAAGAGCTGGGCAGTCTGGCGGCAGGGCGTTCGACGCGCGCGCTGCTTCTGGACGGCGCTGGTCGCGGCTTTTGCAGTGGCGCGGATCTCAAAGAGCGCGCCGGCATGCGCCCTGACGAAGTAAGCGAATTTTTGCAGAGCAACTCGGCGCTCTTCGAACAACTGGCGGAGTTCCCCGCCCCAACCATCGCGGTGATCCACGGAGCTGCCCTGGGCGGAGGCCTTGAGCTTGCACTTTGCTGCGACCTTCGCCTGGCAGCGGAGGACGCCCTGCTGGGGCTGCCAGAGACATCGCTGGGGATCATCCCCGGCGCCGGCGGCACGCAGCGCCTTCCGCGTTTGATTGGCGCCTCGCGAGCCGCTGAATTGATCTACTGCGCGCGGCGCATCAGCGGCATAGAGGCTGCAAACCTTGGCCTGGTCAATCGCGCCCTGCCCGCCGCCGCGCTGCAGACTGCGGCCTCGCAGCTGGCCGCCGAAATCGCGGCCAATGCGCCGATTGCGCTGCGCCAGGCCAAACTGGCCATGGCCCGTGGAATGCAGATGGAATTGTCCGCCGCACTGCAATGGGAGCAGGAATGCTACCAGGCCACAATTCCGACGCACGATCGCCAGGAAGCGCTGGCGGCCTTTCGCGAAAAGCGGCGTCCCATTTTCACTGGAGAATAGAAGTCATGATATTGACCGGGCCGGAAATCAAAAAGCGACTGAATGACGACATCAAGATTGAGCCATATGATGAATCACTGATCAATCCCAACTCTTACAACCTGCGCCTGCATGACGAACTGCTGGTGTATGCGGAGCTCGAACTGGACATGCGCCGTCCAAACGCAACACAGAAGCTGCGCATACCGGATGAGGGGCTGCTGCTTTCGCCCGGTCGGCTCTATCTTGGCCGTACTCTGGAGTACACGGAGACTCGCAACCTGGTGCCAATGCTGGAAGGTCGTTCTTCGATTGGCCGGCTGGGGATGTTCGTCCATGTGACCGCCGGTTTCGGCGACGTGGGCTTCTGCGGCTACTGGACGCTTGAAATCTCCTGCATCCAGCCGATTCGAATCTATGCCGGTACGCCCATCTGCCAGATCTTTTACCACACCGTGCAGGGCGCCATCGTCGAGTATCGCTCCGGCAAGTATCAGAACAATCGCGAGATCCAGCCCAGCCTGCTCTACAAGGACTTCGAAAGACGCTGATCAACAGCCGGCAAATGCCATTGACAGCGAGGCCGGACAGACAAGTCTCCGACTATGGCCCGGCGCATGTGGAAGAGCCAGTTCAGCTTCTACATGTTGCTGACAATGCTGCCGCTGCTGGCCCTGGCCGCTGCACTGCTGGCGGCGCCCGAATGGCTGGCGGCTTTGCTCTTCCAGTCCGCGGAATCTTCGCCGGCTTTTTTGTGGGCTGGCCGCCTGGCAGGGGGCGCGCTGCTGTTTGTCGCCATGGCTCTGTGGGGTGCGCGCAGCCATCCTGGCGACTCCCGCGACCTATTTTTCTGGGGCGGCATCTTCTATCTGGCCCTGTCGATGCTCTTTTTATTCAGCCCCTTTCTTTTTTCGCTGAGCTGGTCGCGGGCGGCGCCGGCAGCCGCGCTATTCTTGCCCGGTTCGGCGCTGCAGCTGGCCTTTGCCTCGCGCAACCTGCTGGTTCGCGAATGACAGGAGTAGGTTGACGAATCCGCAGCCCGGCGCTTGCTTTCCAGTGATGCTGCAGTTCGAGTCGGGAAATCCGGAAAAACCCAGCGGCAACCTGCTGGTCTACTGCGAGGTTCGGGGCGAAAATCCAATCGAACCGGAAGATGGCGTGCTTGCCTGTCACATTGCTGTGAGCTTCGTCGGCGCTCAAGAGAGCAATTTCCCGGTGGTAATCTTTCCGCCGATCAGCGCCGCCGATCTATCCGAGCTGGAGACGCTTGCCGCACGGGATGATCGCCTCGATATCGTGCGCACTGAAGATTATATCGCACCGGCCGAAGAGGAGCGCGAGGACTACATGCGGCGTCGGATGGAACAGCTCAACGAGCTGGTACTTGCCTACGTCGAACTCTGCCGCAAGCGCTTTGCTGCCGGCGCTCCGCCTTCTGGAAGGAGGCTGCGCGCTTTGCCCTCCCCGCCCTCCGCTCCTGAACCGCAGACGCCCAATTCGGAGTCGCGACTGTTTGAAGAAATGGAACAGGCGCTATCCGGCAGCGGCGATTCGGCCTCGCGCGATCGATTGGATTCACTGCTGCGCCACGCCATGCAGCGCTTCCCCCAGTTTGATACGGGAAACTTGCTGCGCGATTTGAAGGCCGGCGGTCTCGATCTGGCCCGGCTCTACTTGAAAAAGTTCCGAGCAATTCAGGCGGAGCGCTACGAAGAAGCCGCCTCTCTGCAGAGCGATATTCAGAAATTCGTCTCGCGGTAGAAGCAAGGCATGCTCAGCTCAGGGCCTGGCAGCGCCAGCGAAGCCCGTGGCGGGGCAAGCGCCGAAGCTACAACGGAATACTTCCAGCGCATTGCCGATTCCAATCAGGACTACATCGACCGCTACTGGCATCGGCCGGCGATCGGTTGGGAGGTTTCCCGTCTTGGTTTCGGAAGTTATCGCGTTCATCGGGGCGTGCGCGAACACGTCGACGCTCTGCGCGACGCATTGCTAAGCGGCGTCAACGTCATCGACACAGCCGGCAACTATGCCGACGGCGCCTCTGAAACCATGATTGGTCAGACTCTGGAAGAGCTTTTTCGAGCTCGTCGGCTGCGCCGTGAGATGATCGTTTTAGTCAGCAAGGCTGGCTTTCTACAAGGTCAAAGCGCCCGCCTGCTATTGCGATCGGGCCGCTACTCACAAATGGATGCGATCGGTCCAGAATCCTGGCACTCTCTGGACCCTGACTTTCTCGAGGATCAACTTGCGCTGAGCTTGAGTCGACTCAAGCAGCCGAGTCTGGATGTACTGCTGTTGCACAATCCGGAAACAGCGATGTCTGGCAGCAGCGGCAAGAGGCGCAGCATCGAGCAGATGCGTGGCTTGCTTGCTCGCGCCTTCGCCCGCCTGGAGCAGTTGGTCGAGCAGGGGCGCATCGGCTGCTATGGAGTTTCCTCCAATGCCCTGAGTCTGGCAGCCGACCAGCCGCTCTTGCTTTCGCTGCCGATGACGCTGGAGCTTGCCGGTCCAAACTTTCGAGTGCTGCAATTCCCCGGAAACTTGCTGGAAAGCGATTTTCGCTTCAGTCGAGCGGGCGGCTATCTGCTGAGCGACGTAGCCGAACAACGCGGCTTGTGGACAATGAGCAACCGCCCGCTGAACGCCATGCACGAGCGCCACGGGCTGGTCCGCCTGGCGCGCCTGGCCGATCCTCCGCCAGACGACGGCGACACGGAGATTGCCGATTTCGATGCGGCGATCGGACGACTGCAGGAAATTGAAAGCGAAATTCAGGAGCGCTTTGGCGGAGAACGCTTTCGATTTGGCCCGGAATTGCCGGCGCCCTCTCAAATCATCCAGGAACTGCGCCCGCGACTGCTGCATCGCGAGGCGCTGCGGGCCAATCTACATCTGCTGCAATCACCACTGCAGCGAGCGGCAAATCGTCTCAATGCTCTGGCAGAGACGGAAGGCGAGCGCTATGCCGTAGAGGCCCTGGCACGGACTGCAAACGCCGCCCTTGCTCACTGGGAGCGAGAGCTCGATGCTCGCTACCACCAGAGAATGTCGTCGGTGGAGGACGCGTTGCGTCAATCTTCGCCGCGGCTGGCCGGCTTGCCGTTGGCCCTGCAAGCGTTGCTCTACCTGCTGGCCAGGCCAACGCCGGTCACCGTGCTGGCCGGGATGCGGCGTAAGGAATATGTACGTCAGCTCTGCGCCGCTTTTCGCAATGAACCGCCGGCGCCAGAGGAAGCGCTGGCAATATTGCAGAAGGCCGGTTCGGCAATCGAAGAGGCCCTGCACTGAAGCGCAATCCTCGGCCTGATTTCGCTTGCAGGACCGGGCGGGCGCCGTCTGCTGGAGTTCAGGTCCGCCATGCTCACTGACCAGCAGCTGAAACTCCTCAAAATCTATGATGAGGGCCTTGCCCTCTACAAAGAGCGAAAATGGTCTGCCGCACGAGATAAGTTCCTGGAGGCCTTGCAGGCCTTGCCAGAAGATGGTCCCTCGCGATTGTATGTGGAGCGTTGCGAGGCATACATGAAAGACCCTCCCGGCGCAGACTGGGATGGCGTCTTCGTGATGAAGACCAAGTAGTTGGATACGGGCATCGATGGCCAAAAAGAAAGATAACCTGCTTATGGAAATTACCGAGGGCGGCGTCGTTTCGACGGTCCTCGGCAGGGAAACCAGCTTTGAAGGCGTGCTGGAATTCAAGCGCCCGCTGCAAATCAATGGCGAATTCCAGGGTGAGATCATCACCGATGGCGTTCTGTTGATTGGAGAGACAGCAATAGTGCGCGCCAATATTCGCGCCGGCGCCGTGGTCGTTGGCGGCCAGGTTTATGGCAACATTGAGGCGCGCAATCGTCTGGAGATGCTGGCCAGCGGAAGGGTGCACGGTAACATCCGCACGGCAAAGCTACAAATTGCAGATGGCGTTGTCTTCGACGGCAACTGCGAAATGATTTCCCCTCAGGAAGTGAGTTCAGTAAAGGCGTCGCGATAGATTGCGGCCGTCCGCTCCCAGCTCCAGCGTTCCGCTCTGAACTTCACTGGCTTGAAGCCGTGCTTGCGCTGGGCAAGGGTTTCTTCCGTCAGCGAAGCGGTCCAGGACTGAACATCATCGGGAGAATGATAGCGGGCCTTTTTTCCGGCAATCTCATGAAAGCAGGGCAGATCGCTGGCCAGCGCTGGCAGGCCGAAGCACAAAGCCTCCAGCAGCGAAAGCCCGAAGCCTTCATAGCGCGAGGGGATGCAAAACATCGCCGCGCTGCGATAGAGTTCTTCGACCAGTCGATCGGAAAGTCCCTGCAGAACATGCAACTGTCCGGTCCGGGCAATGGCGCCATCGAGCTCGGCGTAAAACTCAGGACGCTCCCAACCGCGCCGACCGACAATCACCAGTGGCAGGGCCTTCTTCTTCAGCCGTTGGCGATAACTCTGCCAGCCCTTCAGCAAGACCTCATAGTTCTTCCGCGGTTCAATCGTGGACACGGCCAGTATAAAATTTCGATCCAGAGCAAATCCAAGGCGCCGCGCCAGCTCCCGGCGAATCTCGCGACGGACCAGCGGACTGAGATTCGGCGGCGGTTCATAGCCCAGCAGGGCCGCTGCGGCGCGCCCGGCGGGGAAGCCGTAGATACGCTGCATGTCGCGATTGGTCTGCTCCGAGATTGAATAGATCCGGTCCGCGCGCTTGATGCTCATCCGAATCACAGCGCGCTGCTGCAGGCGCGCCAGTCGGCGCATCGTTTCCGGAAAGAATTCCAGCACCAGATCGTAGAAGGTCAACACCACCGGCAAGGCGCGAGGCAAGAACGGCGGAGTAACCTGTTGTGAGCCCCAGAAAACGTCCACCGGGCGTCGATGCAATTCCAGAGGAAGCGCCGCATTGAACCAGAGTCCGGCGCGCGAAGCCAGCGGACCGCCGCCCTGCACCCATTCAACCAGCGGCGAAGCCGTTAGCTCTGCAAAATCAGGATGCGCTGGCGCGCTGGCATACAGCCGGAATCGAAAACGATCGCGATCCGGAAAATGACGAATGGTTTGCGCGATGACGCGCGCTACGCCTGAAGTGGGCGAGGTCAGCGGGCGGGCATCGACGCCTACTACTATACGCTTCATCTACGCGGCGCCGCAAAGCGCACCGGGAAAAGACTGGTAATGGAATGCTTGTAGACCAGCGTCAAATTGCGCTCGGTATCCAGTAAAATCGTAAAATTGTCGTGAGCCAGCACCTTGCCCTTCACCTGAACGCCGTTTTTCAGAAAGGCCGTTACCGGGCGTGATTTCTCCATGGCCTGATCAAGCAGCCGCTCCTGATGCAATTTGCGGACTTCGCTCATCGCACCGTTAGCACCCCAGCAAGTCGGTGCGCTGGCAATCGAAAATCAATCGTAGCTGCGACGCAACTTCAGTCCCAGATCGTCGGCCAGACGCAGTACGCTTTCCACCAGCAATGCCGGGCCGGCGCAAAGCCCATAGCTGCGCACCGAGGGGGCATTGAATTGCGTTGGCTGACGCCGCTCCAGATCAATCATGCGCCAGCCCTCGCGAGCGCCAATCAAGGCCGCGCCTCCGCAGATGTCCCACTCGCTCTTGGGAAATAGACTGAGCACAACGTCGCACTGGCCAGCAGCCAGCAAGGCCAGCTTGCGAGCAATGGAGCCGGTGGCAACAACCTGCACCCGGCCCTGCAAAGCATTGTAGACGCCGCGATCCATCTCCGATCGTGAGACCATCATCCGCGCCTGCGGCAAGGCCGGCGTTGCGGGCGATGGCAGCGCCGTCATCTGTAGTTCCAGTGCATGGGCCTGATGCAGCCAATCCGCCGGAGAATACGCTGCAGCCTGCGCTGGCAGCGCCTGATTGGCATCAAAGCGCCAGTCACAGAGTCCCAGCCCCGGGCCGCCAATCAAGATGCGACCATCGGCAGGCAGCGCCACGCAACCCAAACGGGCTTCGCCGCCAACAGCCAGACCAATGGAAACGGAATACTCCGCGACGCCGGAAGCGAATTCGCGCGTACCATCGATCGGATCGACAATCCATGCCTGCTTGTGCTGCAACCGATCAAGGTCATCGTGAGACTCTTCCGAGAGCCAGGCTGCTTCCGGCAGGAGGGCGCCAAGGGCCTCGCGCAATATCGAATTGGCCAAAAGATCGGCGCGCGTCACCGGCGTGGCGTCTTCTTTCTGACGAACATCCAGCCTTCCACTGCGCTGAACGCTTAAAGCGCCCAGCGCCGCAGCAAGCGCGGCGCGCAACAGGCCAGGTTGCAATGCTGAGAGCCCGACGCTCAAGGCTGCAATCAGCCGCCCGGGTTGGTCGGAGCGCTGTGAGAGTCGTCGCCCGGCGACTCCAGAAACTTTTCATTGGTGGGCGATTGGATGAATTCCTGTGGATCGATAGCGTAGTGCAATTGCAGCAGGAAGTTGCGATACTTCACGTAGTAGATCATACTTGGTCCGCCAGCGCTGGCCGGCAGGGCTTCGTACTGGATGGTCGCGGCGCTCAGGCCGTTGAGGTATTCGCTTCGTTTGGCGTAGTAGTGACGCAACACTGCGGCCCGAACCGCGCGAGTCAGGTTTTCTTCAAGCGTACGCAGGCGCATTTCCGGCGAGGTCCGCTGGTTGCGGATTGCCTCTTCCACCCTCCGGAATTCCTGCCGAATGCCCTCGGTCGGGCCAGCCAGCAGGGCCGCAGGGACCAGGGCCGTCAGGCCAAGCAGCAGAGATAGCAACGCCTTCATTCGATTCCCTCGCTATCAGTATTTCGGCGCCACGGCCTGCGCTGTTTACGCCTCGCCGTCACTTTTCCGGCCGCAGCGGCGTGTAAGCGGTCAGAAAATAGCGCTCACGCTGCTCCGCGTCAAACAGTATGCAGACCTTCTGGCCAACCGGCGCCGCTTCGGCGCTGAGAATGGCCCCCGGACCATAGCGCTGGTGGACGACGCGCTCGCCGACGCGATACTGACGCAGGTCCGTGCGTTGTTGGCTCTTGCCCCGCCAGTGCATTGTGCCGCCCGCTGCAGCGCGCGGCGGTCCTTCCGGCGGCGAGGAGTGCAACTCTTCCAGTCCGGGTCGTGATACGAAGACCCTACTATCCACTTCGCGCAAGAAACGCGATGTCGCTCTGTTTTCGTAGCCGCCAAAGACCAGGCGTCGCCGGGCGCCGCTCAGGAAGAGTTGTTCGCGCGCTCGCGTCAGCCCTACATAGAGCAGGCGACGTTCTTCCTCTAAGCCGCCCTCCTCCACCGCCAGGGCATGTGGAATGTAGCCCTCTTCCAGGCCGGCAATGAAAACCACAGGAAATTCCAGACCCTTGGCATTATGCAAAGTCATCAAGAAAACGCTCTCACCTCCGTCTGCACTACGGCCTTCCACATCGGAGGTATACAGAGCGATGCGCTGCAGGTAGTCGCGAAGCATCGGCGGCGACTGGCGCGCCTGATCGGGAACGAAGGATGCCGGATCAACGTTCTGATCTTGCACCAGTTGCGGCGTGGCCAGCCAGTCCTTTTGAAAGCGTTCTACGCCGGCCAGAAATTCGCGCAGGTTTTCCAGGCGGCCCGGAGCGTCATGGCTGCTATCGTTTTCCAGCCATTCCTCGTAGCCGCTTTCGCGCAGGATTCGTTCGGCGAGGCTGGCCGGGGCCTCCAGCGCGGGATCGCCTGCGGCCTGGGTCCAGTCTGCAAAGCGACGTGACAGCGCTACAAGCTTGCCAGCGGCGCGAATGCCGGGCAGCTCGCCAACGCGCCCCAGCGCTGCCAGCAACGAAAGTCCCTCGCGCGCGGCAAAGGCGCGCAATTTGTCGAGCGTGGTTTCACCGGCGCCCCGCGGCGGCGTATTCAGGATGCGCTCCAGGCTGAGGTCGTCTGCCGGATTGACTGCGACCGAAAGGTAGGCCAACAAGTCCTTGATCTCCTTGCGTTCATAAAAACGAATGTCGCCAACCAGAACGTAGGGAATGTTGTCATCCTGCAGCGACTTTTCCAATGCGCGCGACTGGGCGTTGGTTCGGTAAAAGACCGCCATCTCGCGGTAGGCGCGGCCCTGCGAGCGTAAACTTCGCAACATGCTGACAATCGCCCGCGCCTCTCCTTCCTCGTCCTCGTAGCTCTGGTAGCGCAGTCGATCTCCGGACTCGCGCTGCGTATAAAGCGTTTTCTCATGACGCTGTCGATTGTGCGCGATCAGCGTCGAAGCGGCCCGCAGGATCTCGGGGGTGCTGCGGTAGTTCTCCTCCAAGCGTAACAAGCGCGCTGAAGGATAGTCCTTCTGAAAATTCAGAATATTGCTGATGTCTGCGCCGCGCCAGGAATAGATCGATTGATCATCGTCGCCGACGGCCAGTATGTTAGGCCGCGACGCTGCCAGCATCCGACCCAGCAGGTACTGCACGCGATTTGTATCCTGGTATTCATCAATCAGCAGATAGCGCCAGAGATTTTGATAGTAGGCCAGAAGGTCCTCATGTTGCTCCAGAAGTCGTACCGCTTCATACTGCAGATCGCCGAAGTCCACGGCGTTTGCTGCACGCAGCCGCTTGCGATATTCGCGATAGATCTCGGCAATGCGCGATCCATAAAAGGCGTCGGTCCCGCCGTCTTCCGGGGACTGGTAGGCGTCGCGGGCGCGATTGATAGCCTGGGCCGCCGCCTGCGGCGTCAATCCTCCGTCGTTCATTTTGAGATCTTTCATCACCGTCTTGAGCAGCGTGGTCTGCGCGGATTGGTCGAGAACGCTAAAGGATGACTTCAGACCCAGGCGATCGGCGTTGCGACTGATCAGATAGAGGCCCAGGGAGTGGAAGGTGCGTACAAAGACATTTTCGGCCATTGGCCCCATGATCGAGGCCAGGCGTTCGCGCATCTCGCCGGCTGCCTTGTTAGTAAAGGTTACCGCTACAATCCGCCAGGGCGCGACATTGTGGATGCGCGCCAGATAGGCGATGCGATGTGTGATGACTCGCGTCTTGCCGGAGCCGGCGCCGGCAACTATCAACAGCGGCCCCTCGCCGTGTTCTACAGCGGCGCGTTGGACATCATTCAGTCCGCGGATTAGCTCCGCTTTGATTTTCTCAGTCAGCGACATGCCAGAGACTCAACTCGTCTTCCCGCCAGCGAACATCCGCAAAGCGGCGCAGGCCCTCCAGCATTTCCCGAGGCGCGTAGATGGCATCGGCCTCAGGCCCAGGATCAGCGACCAGCCTTGATTCCAGCAGAAGCAGCCGATCGCAGCGCTGCATGGAAGGCCGCAGGGCGCGCAGCAGACCCGGTCCACATTCGATCAGCGCATCATTGCAGCCGGCCGCCGTCAGCCAGGAGCGCAAGGCGGCAGGGAATTGCGCATCGCGCACCGCTGGCAAAGTAGAGCAGTCGGCGGCCAGCGTCAGCCAGCGCCGATCGCCGTTTTCCAGCAGCGCATAGTGCGGCGCTGGCCCAGGCAATGCCGCCTGCATGCGCAGCCAGACGGCGGCATCTTGAAAAAAATCGCCAAGCAAGAAGAAGCGACGCGGTTGCTGGAGCGGCGACTGAAGCAGCATCGCACAGTGCGCCACAATCGAAGCGCTCAGCCAATCGCGACCGGATCTTGCGCCTTCGGCCGCCTGGCTTAGAGCCTCCGCATCAGCAGAGCGTACGTTGAGCTGCGGACGATCGTAAACAATTGTGCCGGGACCGACGACCACAGCATCCATTCTGGAGCGCAGGGCATGTACGAAGGCCGTAGCTGCCGGCCCGCTGATCCTCTGCCTGGCGCTGCGTCTGCCCATGCGACCGGCGCTATCGATCGCCGCTTTGAGATGCAGGCGCGGCCCCTGCCCGCTGCTGCGCGAAACAAATCCGGCCAGGAAGTCGTCGGCCAGTCGCGCCAGGGGCGGCCAGATAGCGGCGCGGCGACCAGCGCTTTGCAGCTGCTCGATGCCGGAAATCGCGAGGCTTGCGTCGCGGCAGCCGGCGCGCAGCGTATGGAGAGCGTCCGTGGCGAGGATGCGACGCGTGCAGGGCGGCGTCCGGCCGGTGTGCGTGCAGGGTTCGAGGGTCACATACATGCGCAGCGCATCAGGCTCTGCACCAAACGGCGGCCTGTGTGCAGTCAGACGATCCAGCGCGACAATCTCGGCATGGCGACTGCCAGGCGGCTCGGTCGCGCCGGCTGCAGCCTGGGACCAGGATCTGCCGCAACGCTCCAACACAACCGCCGCCACCGGCGGGTTGGGCGCGCTTCTTCCCATGGCCAGCAGCGACTGCCGCGCCAGCTCCTGCAGCGCGGTCTGCAATAGTAGCCGCAGTGCGATCAGGCGCCCCGCAGGCGCGCCCGGAATTCTTCGTAGTACTGAACAAAGTGGGCGGCAATGAAGATCGACGAATAGGTTCCAACAACAATGCCGAAGGCAATCACCAGTCCAAAATCAATCAACGTCTGCGCGCCGCCCAGAAGCAGGGCCAGCACCGCCAGCAGGGTCAACAGCGAGGTGATCGTCGTTCGCGACAGGGTCTGGGTAATTGCCAGGTTCATAGTCGCCTTGACTGTCGCCTGAGCGTGGTCCTCGGCTGTCTCGCGAATACGATCGAAAATCACGATCGTGTCATTGATCGAATAGCCGATGACCGTCAAAACGCCGGCCAGTACCGGAATACTGGGCTCAATGCGCATCACGCCAATAAATCCAATGGTAAAGAACAGGTCGTGTAGCAGCGCCAGCGAGGCGCCCAGCGCAAAGGCGAAGCGGAATCGGAATGTCAGATAGATGCCAATGCCGGCAAAGGTGAAACCCAGAAGCCCGATGGCCATTTCGGTCAGATTTTCGCCATAACTCGCGGCGATCGTTTCGCGCGACTGAATGACCTGAGGCTCCAGCTTGAGCTCGGCCAGCGCTGCGCTTTCGATCACATCGAGCACATTGTAGGAGCGACGCAGCTCCGCCGGGATCGGCTTGCCAGCGCGGCGCAAAATCTCGGCCTGTGCATCGCGCTCTCGCTCTTCTTGCTTCAGACGGGCTGCTACCTGGTCGCGCAGCGCCGGGCCCAGCTCCACGTCGTACTTATTGCCAATCAAATCCGTCACGCGCACTTGATCAGGCTTGTAACCGGCCCTGGTGAACGCCGCTTCCAGGGAATCCTTGTTCATTCCAGCCGGAAGGATCATGGAGAAGCGAATGCCGCCATTGAAGCTGATCGACTGCTTGAATCCGCCAAAATGGATATAGGTCGTTGCCAGCAAGGAAACGATGCCAATTGTTGAAACCAGAATGAACAGCAAACGAAAGCGCGAGAACTGGATCATCTTCCGCCTCCCTGGCGGGCAAAGCCGTAGCCGATGGAGAGCCGGCGGAAAGCGCTCAACTGCTGAATCCAGCTGAAGATCAGCCTGGATACAAAGAGCGCCGTAAACATCGAAGTAATCAGGCCAAAGAAAAGCACGATGGCAAAGCCGATGATCGGCCCATCCTCGCTTCGCGACAGCACCAGGGCAGCGATCAAGGTTGTTATGTTTGAATCAAGAATCGTCCAGAGCGAAGATTTGAAGCCGCTGTCCACGGCAACCGAGGCTGCCTTGCCAGCGCGCAGGTCTTCCTTGATCTTTTCATAGATGATTACATTGGCATCGACGGCCATACCGACGGTCAGAATGGCGCCGGCAAATCCGGGCAGAGTCAGCGTAAAGCCAAGCAAACTGAGCACCGCCGTCATAATTACCAGGTTCAGAAAAAGCGCCACAACCGCTACGGCCCCTGACCACTTGTAGTAGCCGAGCATGAAAAGCACTACAACGATGAAGCCCAGCACAATGGAAATGACGCCGTTGACGATGGACTCCTGTCCCAGGCTTGGGCCGACAAAGGAAACCGAAATCACTTCCAGCGGCATCGGCAATGCGCCCTCGCGTATCACTCCGGAAATTTCGGAGGCCTCGGCTTGATCAAAGTCGCCGGTGATCTGGCCGCTGCCGCCATAGATCGGTCCTCTGATGTTGGGATCGGAGACTACGCGATCGCCCCACAGGATGGCCAGCTGCTTGTTGACGTTCTGGGCAGTAATGTCGCCAAACCGCTCCGCGCCGGCGGCGGTCAGGCGAAAATGAATCTCGTAGTAGCCGGAATTTTGACCAACCGCCGCATCGGCGTATGACATATCCGAACCGTCCATCACCGGCGGTCCAAGAACTCGAAATTCCAGCGGCACGGCAGCCCGACCCTCGATGCCTGGCGGACGACGCCACAGCAAAAAGAGCCGACCCTCGTCCGCTTTGATGCCGGCCTTAGCTGCGGTATCGGCCAGAATTTGATTCACCTCAAAGCTGTCGACCCGACCGCTGGCGTAGATCTGGCGCAGACTGCGCAGGGCGGCTGCGCTTTCCGGCGCACTGTTAACCCGATTTGTTGCGTCGTCGTTTACAATTCGATATTCAACCGTCGTCGTGTCCTTGATACGTTCCAGTACCTCCGAAGAGTTAGCGGCGCCCGGCATATCGACGGCGATACTCTCGCTCTCCGGTTGGGCGCGCACCTCAGGCTCGGTCAGTCCCTGGGCGGCCAGTCGCTTGTCGATAATCGTCTTTGCTTCACGCAGCAGCTCCAGACGACGGCCGGCATCGAGATTCAATTCAGACTGTAAAACGGCGAGGCGATTGCTGAGTTCCTTCTTTTCTTCGGCGTCAATGCCAGGCTGTGACAAACGATCGCTGACGCGGCGGATTTCCGGCTCATTCTTTTCGCGAATCCGCTGCAGATAGGATTCAAAATCGGCGCGAAATACGGCGCGCATACCGCCCTGCAAGTCCAGGCCAAGCTTGATGCGCAAATCGCGAAATCCGCGTTCCGTCCAGAAGCCGGTCAGGCGCTCGCTCCAGTGAGGCAGCAATTTCGTATCCCGTTCATCGATCAGGTTCGGAAAGGCCTGAACCAATTCATTGATACGAGCGCTGGTAATGAAGCGACCGCTGAGCACACATCGCCGCTCGGCGCCATAGGCGCCTTCGGCGGCGGGGAGACATTCCGCCCCGGGAAAGTAGAGGCGTAAACCGTTCTCGCGGTCCTGAACAAAATCCTGCACCTCCGCGGCGCTTACCTCAACGCGCTGCCCCGCAGCATCGCGGTAGTAACTGCGAAAGGCGATGGCCAGTTGCTGGGTGGCGAAGTTGGGCAGCAGCAGCAGAATGGAGATCAGCACAACCACGCCGGCCAGTACACTGCGAAAAATCAGATCACTTTTTTCATTCATGGTCCAGGAGCTATCCTTCCACGGGATTGGAGGAAATTCAGGGGCGTCCGCGGCCGCCGCGCAGCCGGTAGAATATGAACAGTATGATCGCGCCCACAACCAGCAGAAGATTCAGATAAGTTTTGTCGGCGCCGAATTTGTCCCAGAGCCGGGAAAAGAATCCGGGACCGCGAGGCTGCGGCGGCGAGCTTTGCTCAGCTTGCGCGGGGCCTGGGTCGGCCGCTTCGGCGCCCTCGGGGATCGAGAAGCTTTCGCGCGCCGCGGCTTCATAGCCCGGGATGAAACCGAAGTCCAGATCGGGCAGCTCATTGAGCACGCCGACCGGCGCATTTCCGCCGGCATCTGGCGACGCGGGGCTCGGCGCAGCCGCCTGCTGCGGCCGCGGGGCCGCAGGCGGGCGAACCTCGCGCCGCTCCGGCTGCTTCTGCTGCGGCGGTGCAGCCGGGCGCGTCGCTGGCGCAGGCGCCGCAGGCGCAGGGGCCGCTACTGGAGACTCGACGGGGGCGCCTGCAGGCTTATCTTCCGACGGCGCCTGCGCCACAATCCCTGGCCCCAAGAGCAAGCTCAGCAGCAAAGTCAGTCGCAGAAGGTAGGCCTTCATGGATTCCCGTTCTTAAGGAAGCGTTTACTTCTTTTTCGCCGGCTTTGAATCGGCGACTTCAACCGCAGTTCCGTTCTCACTTACCACGGAACTGATTGCCGACCGGAGAAATTCAATGCGTGCGCCATCGCCCACATTGAGCGTGACGGTTTCATCTTTTACATTGGCGACGGACCCCAGAATACCGGCAGTAGTCACTACGCGATCGCCCTTCTTCAAAAGCGACAGCATCTCCTTTTTCCGCTTCTCCTCTTTGCGCTGCGGCCGCATCACAAAGAGCCACATGAACAAGAAGAGGCCGCCAATCACGACAAAGAAGAAAGGATCGCCAAAGCCAAAGGGGCTTTGAGAGCCAGGCGCTGGCGCCTGCTGAGCGCCGCTCGAAGGGGTCGGCGCGCTAGCCGACTGCTGGGCGATGTACTCGAGCATATCCATGCGCGGCAGCGTCTGCGCCTGGGCTGCGACTGTCCACACAAAAGGCGACCAAAGACGCAGGCCGCTACTGCTGAATCCAGCGCTCCAGTACGGCGGCGCCGGCGCCGCTCTGCAACGTCGCCATCGCCCGATCCGCAGCTTCCTTCCATCCAGAACTGACCCTGGCCGCGCAAAGCGCGACTGCTGTATTCATTGCCACGGTTGCATTTTCCGCATCGCTGCCGTGACCGTTTAGAATAGCGCGTGCGCGCAGCAGGGCATGGGCGCGATCGCCGGCCCGGATTTGATCAAGACTGTAACGGACCAGGCCAAAATCCTCCGGCGCAATCCGGCCGCGCTCCAGGACCTTGCCATCTTCGATTCGTATGTAATCCGTTTCCACTGCCGGACTGATCTCATCCAATCCATCCAGCGCATGGACCACGAAGGCGCCGCGACGACCAAGCATCGCCAGCGCCTCGGCCAGGGGAGTCGCAAATCGGGCGTCGAAAACGCCAACCACCTGGTGCGTAATTGGCGCCGGATTGGTCAGTGGTCCAAGCAGATTGAAAATAGTGCGAACACCGAGCGCGCGCCGCACCGGGGCGGCGTACTTCATCGCCGGGTGCCAGGCCTGCGCAAACAGGAAACAGATCTTTGCGCTGGCAAGGCTTTGCACACACTCCTCTGGATTCATTGCCAGACGAACGCCCAGCTCTTCCAGAAGGTCAGCGCTGCCGGTACTGCTGGATACAGCGCGATTGCCATGCTTGGCAACGGGCAGATCCATCGCCGCCAGGCACAGGGCAGCCAGCGTAGATATATTGAGCGTTCCGCTACGGTCGCCGCCCGTTCCGCAGGTATCCAGTAGCAGCGGCGGCGCCCCGCCGCTCCAGGTCAGAGCCGCACTGCGCATTCCGCGAGCGCAGGCTTCAATCTCCTGGGCGCTTTCGCCTTTCATGGCAAGGGCCGTCAGCAAAGCAGCCGTCCGCGCTTCGCCGGCTTCGCCAGTCATGATTGCCGTGATTGCTTCGCTGGCCTCCGCCGCAGTCAGATTCTGGCCGGCGATCAATTTACGTAGAATGTCGCTGATGCTGCTCTCGTTCATGAAGACGTCTTCCGTCGAAGATTGTAGGGCGGCAGAAATAGCTGGTAGTTCGTAATCAAATAGCGGATGCCGGAGATCAAAGTCATGAAGGTTGTCAACAGCATCAAGAAATAGGGCGAGAAACTGGCCAGCTGATACACCACGCCGCCGCGATCAGCGCTGAAATTGCGCAAATTGCCGAGCGCCACTTCGTAGGCCGAGATACCCTGCAGCTGTGCCGCCTCATAGCTGGCATTGATCGCATCGCGCTCGCGATAGGAAATCATCACGAACGTAATGATGATCGCCAGGATGCTGAACATCTGAAAGGCTGTCTTGAATTTTCCAAAGCGCGAAGTGCGCAGGCTCTGCCCGCGATAAACGGCGAGATAGCGAAGTACGGTAATCAATAGATCGCGACCGATGATACAAAGCACCATCCACATCTGCACTTGAACAGACATGCTGATGAATGTCAGGAGCGCCGCAGTCACCAGCGCCTTGTCAGCCAGGGGATCCATAAACTTCCCCAGCTCGCTTTCCTGGCGCAGTCGACGAGCCAGATAGCCGTCAATGAAGTCGGTGATGCTGGCCGCTGCGAACAGTGCAAAGGCGGCGAGACGACTGGCCTGGTCCTTTTGCAGAAGCAGGAAAATAAAGATCGGAACTGTCAGGAATCGCAGAAAGGTCAGAATATTTGGGATCGTCCAGATTCGATTCACCGGGCGCTCCTTGCCAGCAGTCTGCCGCTCATGTCATATTCAAAGAAGCCGCTGATTTCAACATCGACCATATCGCCAGGCCGCAAACCAGGTTCCGGATCGAGGAATACAAGCTCATCCGCTTCCGGCGCATCCTGCGGCCGCCGGACGGCCAGTTCCTGACCGCTGGATTTCTCTACCATACAACGGTAGCTGCGCCCGACGCGCTGTGCGTGCAATTCGCGCAACACCGCCAGATGCGCCTGACGCAGCCGATTGGCGCGCTCGGCCTTTTGCTCCTCGCTCACCGGATCGCCAAGATCGAAGCCGGGACTTCCTTCCTCCGGGCTATAGGTGAAGACGGCCATTTTCTCGGGGCGCATTTCCTTAATGAACTCCAGCAACTGCTGGACGTCCTCCTCTTCCTCCCCTGGAAAGCCGACCAGAAAGCTGGTGCGAATTTCCAGGTCCGCAAACAGGTCCCGGGCCAGGGCAAATAAATCGGCAAAATGGTTTCGGTCGCCGGAGCGGCGCATGGCGCGCAAAACGCGCGCGCTAACATGCTGCAAGGGAGTCTCCAGATAAGGAACCAGCGCCGCAGGTCGACGTCGGGCCAGCTCGCGCAGCAATTGTTCGGTACGAGCATCGGGATACAGATAGAGCAGCCGCAGCCATTGCACGCCCGGCAATTGCGAAATATCTTCGACCAGGCGCGGCAGCGCCTGCACATCTCTTCCCCCGTAACGATTTGTATCCTGGCTCACCAGCATCAATTCCCGCACGCCGCGCTCGACGAGCGCCGCACATTCAGCGAGAATTTCGGTCTCTTCACGCTGCCGGAATGGGCCGCGAAATTGCGGGATAGCGCAAAAAGAGCAGCCGCGATCGCAGCCGTCGGACAATTTTACTGGAGCATAGGGTCGACCGAATCGCGTCGGCAGAAAATTGGCAAGCGACGAAGCCTGATCGATGCTGTGGGCGCCGCTCAGTCCAAAACGCTCCGCTACGATTTCACCGGCGCGGTGGTAGATCCCCGTTCCAAAGCTGAGGTCCACCTCCGGCAATTCATTCTGCACCTCGCTGCTATAGCGTTCAGCAAAGCAGCCAGCCAGAACGAGATGCTGTGCGCCATGGCTGCGCTTCAGTTGCGCCGCCTCCATGACCATCTGAATTGTTTCTACGCGCGCCGACTCAATAAAGGCGCAGCTGTTGATCAAGTGAAGGTCCGCTCGGTCGGCGCTTGTGGCGCGTTCAAAACCCTGCCGGGCCAGGCTGACATCCATCTCTCTGGAATCAGCCTGGTTCTTGGGACAACCAAGAGTTGTAATGTAGTAGCTGGCCGCCATTGCGCTGCCGGTCTCAAGGCTCTAGCGCCTGGCAGGGAGTAATTCAACGACCTGCCAGGGGCCGGCCAGCAATTTACTGAACTACCTCGATGCTTTCTTCAATACGCGAGGCGCCAGGATCCAGCGGATGGGGAACGCGGCGGTAAACCAGATTTACAATTTTGCCAGGAGGTCCGGCAACCCTTGGTGCAGCCCCCTCGCGGAAGATGCGTACGCCGGCGCCATTGCCAATGCGAATCTCAAGGCGGTTGCGCGCTTCCAGGGTGCGCCGCTCGCCGGCGGCAATCTCCCGACCGCTATGCGCGGCGCCGTCTTCCACCCACGACAGGAAACTCACGCTGTCAAACTGCAGTGTAACCTGGATATCCCCGCCGCCGCCTGGCGGATTGTTCTGCCCGGGCGGATTGCCTTCAGGGGTTTCGCTCTCGGTCGGAGGAACTACGGCAGAGCTGCCAGCGCCGGTTTCAATGGCTACCCGGGCGCTTACATCGCCAAGTACGTCGGGAGTAATCAATACCGGTCGATCAAGTCCGGCCAGTTCCGCAGCGCTGGCGTCGAGAGTGATGGTCTGACCCTCGCGGGCTTCGAAGGAATAATTGTGATCTTCATTGATGCGCAGGTGGAAGGCGCCGATTGCCTGCTGGTCCGCGCCGCGCTCTACTTTGTCCAGACAGAGTACCAAAGTGTGCGCCCCGGTTGTAAAACGCACGGCGTTGGAAAGCGAAAGCTGCTCTTCACGCGGCAAGGAGCCCTGCGGCGGCAAGGTGATCGGCGTCACTTCATCGCGCTGGCAGTAGGCCCCGCCGCCGGATGAGGAAGACCAGTGTGGCAGGGAAATCAAACCGCTGGCAAAGCTGGCAATGATCAGAATCAGTGCGCCAGCGCCGGCAGCCAGATACCAGTAGCGCGGATTGACAGCAGATAAATTGAAGAAGGGCAGTACCGGCGAGGTTGCGCGTGTCAGTTCCTTGAGCGGCGCCTCGGAGAGATCGATTTGATGGCCGCGATAGAGATTGATCAAATGGTCGGTATCGAGATTCAAATATTCGGCATAGTTGCGCAGAAAGCCGAGGGCATAGGTTTCGCCAGGAAATTGGCTGTAGTCCTCGCCTTCCAGCGCTTCAATATAGCGCGGAGTGATGTTGGTTTCGCGGCCCACATCCTTGACGGACAGCTTACGCAGTTCGCGGGCCTCGCGCAAGATTGCGCCTACTCGTTTTGACAGAACCATGGAAATATACCGTCCCTGATTACTGCTCTTCGCGCACCAGGGGGTTGGGCACCACCCGGACGCCTTCAGCCGGCTCGTACTGGAACAGCGAGCCGGGGATCTGCGGATTGAGCTGTATATCGCTAAAGGTAATCACACTTTTCTTACCGTAACCATCCGCGCCTTCCGCTCGCTGGATCAGGTAGCTCTCTGGATCGACAAAAAGGCGCATACGTTCAAATCCGCCAATCTTCTCCCGCTGCTCGAGATCCAGGACGAAGTAATTCTTGCCATCTACGCTGCGCGGCTGCTCAGGCGTATCGAAGTGGTAATGGTACTTGCGAAACAATCGGCTCAGCCCGGTGACGACATCGCTTTCGAACACTGGCTTGTCATTCTGGTTGTTGCGTTGTAGATCCAGCTCTTGTTTTCCGACGGCATTCAGACGCCGAATATAGGTCCACATGATGCGCCCATCGGAAACAATCAGATTGCCAGCCGGCTGGTCGAATTCATAGCGAATCCTGCCTGGCTTCTGATAGAAAATCCGGCCGCTCATCTGGGCGCCGCGCGATCCTTCCGTAGTTGATATGGAAAAGCGAGCCTGGTAACTTTCCAGCTCCGAAAACTTGTTCTGTACACGATCGGCCACATCCTTGTGGGCAATCCAGCTACGACCGGACTGGTCCGCGAGAATGGGCTCCTCCCGCCGGCAGGCGGCAAATAAGAGCAGCGCCGCCGTCAACAGGCCCAGGACGATGTATGGCTTATGACGCATTGCAACAAGCTACCAGGGCTTGCATCACGCCGCTTCCGTCAAGACCTTCTGAGAATCTCGCGCGGCTTGTTGCCCAGGGCGGGGCTGAGGTAGCCGCGTTGCTCCATGATTTCAATCAAATTGGCGGCCCGATTGTAGCCGATGCGCAGTCGTCGCTGAACATAGGAGGTCGAGGTTTTGCCGGATTCCTCCACCACCCGCCAGGCCTGCTGGAATAGCTCCTCATCGATCTCCGAATCATCGTCGCCGGCTTCTCCCTCCAGCGCATCATCCAGATCGACATAGGCTGGTTCGCCAAAACGGCGCGTCTCGCGGACGATTTTTTCAATTTCGTCCTCAGTAATCAAGGGCGCCTGCAGACGCACCAGGCTGGTGGATGCCGGCGATTTGTAGAGCATATCGCCCTTGCCCAAAAGGGTCTCAGCCCCATTCATATCGAGGATGGTACGGCTGTCGGTACGCTGCGCCACCTGAAAAGCGATGCGCGCCGGACAGTTGGCCTTGATCAAGGCCGTGATCACATCCACCGAAGGACGCTGCGTGGCCATAATCAGATGGATGCCGACAGCGCGCGCCTTTTGCGTCAGACGAATGATCGAGTCTTCGACATCTTTTGCAGAGACCATCATCAAATCGGCCAGCTCGTCAATGACCATAACGATGTAGGGCATGCGCGCCCGCCCTTCTCCAGATTCCAGACCGGGCAGCGCCTGCGGACCGGCGATGCGATCGTTATAGGAACGAATATCGCGACACTTCAAGCGGGCCAGAATCGAATAGCGCCGCTCCATCTCCGCCAGCAACCATTGCAATGCCTTGGATGCCCGGCGCACATCGGTGATGACCGGCATGATCAAGTGCGGTATGCCGTCGTAGAGTTTCAACTCCACCATCTTCGGATCAATCATGATGAAGCGAACATCTTCCGGACTGCGCGTATAGAGCAGCGAGGCAATGACTGCATTCATGTAGACCGACTTGCCGGCGCCGGTGGCGCCGGCGATCAGCAGGTGCGGCAAACGTGTAAGATCCACATATTGCTTTTCGCCGGCGATATTCTTGCCGGCCACAATGGTCAAATCGCGACGGGACTTCAGTTGCTCCAGCTCGCCGCGCAACAGATCGCCAAGCAGCACCGGTTCACGATGGCGATTGGGAATCTCCACGCCAACTGTAGCTTTGCCGGGGATCGGCGCGATGATGCGCACCGATGGCGCCTCAAGGTTCATCTTGATCTCGTCTTCGATTCCAAGGATGCGGGCCACGCGGACGCCCGGCTCCAGTTTTACTTCGTAAAGCGTAATGATTGGTCCGCGCTGGATCTCCACCACCCGCGCCTGGATGCCGTAATCGCGCATGACTTGCTCCAGACGACTGCGCGTTTCCTGGATTTCACGCGAGATGTCTTCCGGGGGCCGGCCCTTCGCCGAACCCAGAAGCGAGCCGGGAACGCGGTACTCGCGAGCCTTTAGGTTCAAGACCGGAACCATCGATTCAACCGGCGAACGTTCCGATTGAATGGCGCGGCGCGGCGCTTCGGCGGGGAGCGCAAGTGTTGCCTCCTCCGGACCTGGCAAAGCCGCTGCAAGCTCGACCCTCGGCATTGCATCCATCTCTTCGACTTGCACTGCTGTCGAGGAATCGAATGGGCTCTGTCCTTCAGCCGTCTCTTCCATCTCCTCTAAGTCCGCCTTCAGGCTCGACGGCGCTCCATGCTCAGCGGCCGTCGCCGGGACGGAGGCCAGACCTTGACGACTCTGGCGCGCCACATCTTCCTGCCTCGATTCCTCAATCGCTTCAAACCACGTAGCGCTATCTTCCAGCTCCACCTGCAGCGCGGCGCCAGGCGCAGGCCGCGGCAGCGGGGCGCGCTCCAGCAAGCTCAGATCAAGCGGACGCATCAGGGAAGAGCGCTGCGGCGGCGACTGGAGGCGCGATGACCGCGCCCGATTGCCAGAGAAATCGCCAAAGTGAAAACGAGCGCCATCATCGCTGAAATACCCGCGCAGGCCGGCTGTGGCCTGAAGGGGACGGGGCGGAGTAGCGGGTAGCGCGCGCGCCGGCGGCCGCGGCATACGCGGAGCGCGCAGTGGCGGCGCTGCAGGAGAAGCTGACAGGGGCGTCGGCGCAGGGCTTGCAGCAGGCGCCGCGCTGGCGACCGGCTCGCGCTCGGACGCGGACGTGGAGGGAGGCGATTGGGCAAGCGGCGCAATCAGATCCTCGACGCGCTGGATCCATGGCTTGTTTTCAGCCTCGGATCGCTCCAGCACGGCGCGCGGTTGAGCCGGGCGGCGCTCTATGCTGGTCGGCGCCGGCGCCATCCACAACTCGCGTTGTAGCAGTCGTTCGCCCGTCTCGCGCAGCCACAGCTGCACCCTGCGCAGCGCCACCGGCGCCGGGATTCGGACTGCCAGGAAAATGCCGCCCATCAGAACGCCGGCGGCAATGATCAAGGCGCCGTAGTGACCAAAGAGCGATTGTAGAGCGCCGCCAGCACTGAGGCCAATCAGTCCGCCGGCGCGCTGCGAGGCGCGACCATCCTCGGCAAAGGCCAGCGCTGCAACCAGCGCTGTGCCAAGCAGCAATGTCAGGAGCGCCATCACCCGCGAAAGCGGATCGCTGAATCCGCCGCGGTAGAGCGTGAGCGCGCCAAGCAGCAGCAAATACGGGCCAAGCAAGAAGGAGGACTTGCCCAGCATGAAGAAGCTGGCGGCGGCCATCCAGTGACCGGCGCTGCCAATCAGATTGTCTGCGGCCGAGGGTTCGGCGCCGCGTGAAATCTGCGCTTGATAGGAGAGCAATGCCAGAAAGGACAGCAGGCCGGCAATGATCAGCGCTACTGCAAGGGCCTCGGTCAATGCCGACTTACGAAATGCTGGGGCCGCGGGGGGCGTGGTTGCGGTAGCAGAAGATGCGGGCGTAGCGGAGAGCGGACGGTTTTCCTCCATAAACGGAATGTCGGCGGCTTTTGCAGACAGGCCGCGCTTTTTCTGCCCGATGAGCGGGCAGCCGTGTAAGCCCGTAGCGACGCAGACTACAGGGAAAAGCGGAGGCCGTAGGCTACGTAGTTGCTGCCACAGGTTGGCGGACAGAGCAGACCGTAGCCTCCCGAGCGATGGTGCACGCGTAAGAAGACGCGAGGCTGGTAAGCATCGAGCGGAATTGCCGCCTCCGCCTCGAAAAGCAGAAAGTTCAGCAAATTGCGACTGTATTCCGATTGCGTTCCCGGCGAAAGCGGACTGCGGCGCGGATTCTCCAGATCGGGATTGCGCGTGGCCAGCGAAAGGCCCTCGCCAGCCGCCAGACTGAAGCCGCCGCCGCTTGATTGCCAGCGAGCAACCAGGGCGCCGTTGAATTCCATGTGCGTGGTGCGTCCGCTGTGGCGCACCACCTGCCCTTCGGCTTCCAGCGGCAACTCCATCAAGTCCAGAGCCAGCGGCCGACTGTAGCTGAATGCATGGAGGTAGTCGCCGCGATAGTCGGTGCTTGCAGTCAGCAAGATGTCGCCCAGATTGGTGTCGCTGAATTGCCCGTAGTAGTAGGAAAGCGACGCCCTTCGCTGCGGCCTCGCTTCTCCCGCCGCTGCCAGCGGGGCCGATGCAAACAGCAGCAGGCCGAGGATGCCAGAGCCCAGTCGCATAGCAGTTAGATGAGTTGCGGCCGCGGAAGGTTCAAGCAGAACGAGCTGGCCTGCGAAAAGATTCAGGCCAGTCCGGTGCTGCCAAATCCGCCTGCACCGCGATGCGTTGCATCTGGGTCCAGAGGCGTCTTGCTTTCTTCCCAATCAAAGTCAATGCTGCGTTCCAGCAGAATCTGTGCAATTCGCTCGCCATGTTTGATGCGCAGCGGCGCCTGACCCAGATTGACAACCAGTACTCGAAACTCGCCACGGTAGTCGCTGTCGATGGTGCCAGGCGCGTTGGGCAAGGCCATACCTTCGCGCAAGGCCCGACCGGAACGGGCGCGCACTGAGATCAAATAACCTGGCGGAATTGCAAACCACAGACCGGTCGGCACGTCGATGCGATCGCCAGGACCCAGGACAATTTCCAGATCTGGCGGAAGACAGGCGTAAACGTCCAGAGCGGCCGCGCCGGGCGTGGCCTTTTCCGGAAGTCGCGCGCCTGGCGCCAGAAAGACCTGAACGCGAGGCCGCTCGCCGCTCATAGTCAAGTCAGCTGTGACGGCCGCGATCGGAACGGCCGCGACGGTGGTCTCCGTGACCACGCCCGCCGCCGCCCCGGTCGCTGTGACCGCGACCGCCGCGCTCCGGACGTCCGCGATCGCCGCGATCGCCGTGTTCGCCGCCGCGATCGCCGCGCGGCCGGCCGCCCAGTCCCACGTCCTTATGCGCCAGGTCAATGCGGCCGGTACGATCGACGCCGGCTACAATCACCGGCACAATATCGCCTTCTTTCATCACATCGCTCACTGCACGCACCCGCTCCAGAGACATCTTGGAAATATGCAGCAGACCCTCGCGACCCGGGAATATCTCAATGAACGCGCCAAAATCCACCAAACGCTTGACGATACCGTTGTACTCGTCGCCTTCCTGAATGTCGCGGAAGATATCTTCAACCATGCGTCTTGCATGGTCATTGGCCTCGCCCGAAGCGGAAGAGATGCTGACCACGCCGTCATCCTCGACGCTTATTTCGGCGCCGGTCTTTTCAATGATAGCGCGGATGATTTTACCGCCCGGCCCGATCAGCTCGCCAATGCGGTCCGGATCGATTCGAATCTGTGTAATCCGGGGCGCCATTGGCGACAGGCTATCGCGCGGTTTGCTGATGGCCGCATCCATCTTGTCCATGATGTGCAGACGACCCTTCTCCGCTTCGCCCAGCGCCTCGCGCAACAGCTCAATAGAAATCCCGGTTAGCTTTAGATCGAGTTGAAAGGCGGTAATGCCCTTGCGCGTTCCGGTTACCTTGAAGTCCATATCGCCAAAATGGTCTTCAATGCCGGCGATATCATAGAGAATAGCGTGTTTGCCGCTGGCCTGGTCGCTGAACATGCCCATGGCAATGCCGGATACAGCGGCGCGCACAGGTACTCCCGCCGCCATCATCGCCAGCGAACCGGAACATACCGTGGCCATGGATGAAGAGCCGTTTGATTCCAGAATCTCCGAAACAATACGTGTTACGTAGGGAAATTCCTTCTGATCTGGGAGCACCTCGCGCAGTCCGCGAAAGGCCAGATTGCCATGGCCGATTTCGCGGCGTCCCGGCCCCATCATGCGCTTTACTTCGCCCGTGGAATAGGGCGGGAAATTGTAATGCAACATGAAGGTGCGGATTTGCTGGCCGGCCAGAGTTTCGTAACGCTGATTGTCAGCCGCAGTGCCCAGCGTTACCACGCCCAGCGATTGCGTCTGCCCGCGCGTGAAGACCGCGGAGCCATGGGCGCCGGGCAGCACGTCCAGCTCGATGCTGATATCGCGAATCTCGTCGGCGCGACGGCCATCGGCGCGCTTGCCAGTCTGAAAGAGATTATTGCGAACAACCTCGTACTCCAGTTCGTGAAGGAATTTTTTGATATCCTTAACGGCGCGATCCAGTCCGACAAAGTTCTCGGAAGCCAGCTTCTCCTGAAAGTGCTTCACCGTTTCTTTGTAAACAGCTGATATGCCTTCGCTGCGGCCCATCTTGTCCGAATTGCGATTGGCTGACTCCAGTTTGGCAAAGGCATAGTCGCGGACAGCAGTCATCAATGTCTGGTCTGGCTTGTGTACAATCACCTCGCGCTTGGCCGCGCCGTTGTTCCGGGCCAGCTCCTCCTGAAACTTGAGCCGCTCACGAATGCGCTGGTGCGCAAATTCCAGGGCGGAAATCATTTCCTCATTGGTAAATTCGCGGCAACCGCCCTCAATCATAGTTATGGCGTCCTGCGAACCGGCCACTACCAGCTCCAGATCGCTGGCTTCCTTTTCTTTCAGCGATGGATCGGCGACAAACTGCCCATTGATGCGACCCACTACCACGCCGGCGATCGGGCCATGAAACGGAATATCAGAAGCCATCAGCGCTGCACTGGCGGCGGTAATGGCGTGGCCCTCTACGGAACAATCGGCGTCCGCGGAAAGCTGTGTAATCAACAACTGAACCTCGGAAAGGTAGCCTTCAGGAAAGAGCGGTCGTACCGGACGATCAATCAATCGCGAGATCAGCGTCTCATGCTCTGCAGGGCGCTGCTCGCGCTTGAAGTAGCCGCCGGGGATACGGCCGGCGGCGTAAAACTTTTCGCGATAATCGACGGTCAGCGGAAAGAAGTCCTGGCCTTCGCGCGGCTCCTTCTCGGCGCAAACCGTAGCCAGCAACGTGAGCTTGCCGGTGCGAAAAACGACGGCGCCGTGGGCCTGCTTGGCCCAGTTGCCGGTTTCGATAGACAGAGTCTGACGGTCGGTTTTGGTTTCTGTACGTGATACGGGCATAGTACACCTGTGGCGGGGCAGCCTGCGCTGCACTCCGAGCTGCGTTATTACTTACGAATACCGAGACGCTGGATCAGCGACCGGTAGTGCTCTGCGTTCTTGCGCTTCAGATAGTCGAGCAGGCGACGGCGCTGCCCTACCAGCTTCAGCAATCCGCGGCGCGAATGATGATCGCGAGCGTGGGTCTTGAAATGCTCAGTCAGATCTCGGATACGCGTGGTCAGAAGGGCGACCTGCACCTCGGTGGAGCCGGTATCTTTGCCATGGCGCTGGTGTTCTTTGATCAGTTCTTTTTTTACAGTCTGCGTTGCCATACAGCGATTTCACTTTACACTTTGAGTCATCTCCATGTTTTCGCAGCGCCTGGGAGGGCCAAGCGCTTTTTCATCCCGGAAGAGCAAGCCCCTCCGGGGACGGCGCCTCCGCGCCGGCAAAGACCCGCCGCAGACGGTAGTCCTGCCCGGCGCCCTCAATCCAGGCGACCACGCGCCCATCGGCGGCAAGCAGCAGAGTGTGTCCCGGAGTCTTCGCCGCTGCCGGCAAGGAGGGACGCCGACCATGCCGCAATTCCTGGCAGGCCGCAGCCGAAACGACAAAGCGCGGCCACTCGGGCACGGCGATAGCAGCTGATTGCAGCATTGGCGCACTTTCTCCGGGACGCCAGATGCCCGGACTCTCGATACTATGGACGCCCAGACGCGTGCGCCGTAAAACCCCAAGGTGCAGCGGAATCTGAAGGTCTTCCCCGAGATCGCGGGCAATGGCGCGGATATAACAGCCGCCGCTGACCAGCAAGCGCGCTTGCAAACATGCACGGCTCCAATCCGTCGAAAGTATCTGCGCCTCGAAAATTCGGACGGGCCGCGCCGGAGGCGACAGGCTTTCTCCGCCGCGCGCGCGATCGGAATAACGACGACCGTCAAGCTTCAGCGCTGAATAGAGCGGCGGCCGCTGCTGTTCCAGCGTAGCGAGGGCCTCGAACCACGTCTGGATGTTATTCTGCAACGAGCGCAGTCGCTCGGCAGTCCGCTCCGCGGACCATTCTTCTATGGTCTCCCCTTCCGGGTCGTGCGTTGTCGTACTGCGCCCGAAGTGAAAATCAGCGACATACTCCTTCTGCGAATGTAAGAGGAAATCTGCAAGGCTTGTGGCCCGGCCCGCCAGCAGCGCCATCAGGCCGCTGGCAAAGCGGTCCAGTGTGCCACAATGGCCAACGCTGGCCCCGCCCAGTTCCCGCCGCAATTTGCCGACCAGAGTCGCCGAACCCATGCCCGCCGGCTTGTCCGCCAGACAGAAGCCTTCAAGACTCCTGTTCTTCATGCTTCGCATCGATCAAATTCAAGATTCGGTCGCCCTCGGCAATGCTGGTATCGATTTCAAAGGTAAGCGTCGGTGTCAGGCGCAAGCGCAGGTTGCGCGCCAGTTCACTTTGAAACCACACCGAATGAGCGCGCAGCGCCTTCCAGGTCAGATTGTTTTCTTTCCGCTCGCCAAAGAGCGAAACGGAGACGCGCAAAGTGGAGAGATCGGAGGCGAGGTGAGCGCGGGTCAGCGAAACGAGGCCAAGGCGTTCGTCCTTTGCTTTGCGCCGCAACAGCAGGCCGGCCAGTTCGCGAAGGATGGCGGATTCCATCCGTGCTTTCCGTATTGGCTTCATCCAAGAGAAGTCTGGCCCGTTTTGGCCGGATCAGAGCTTGCGCGCAACCTGCTTGAGCTCGTAGCACTCCAGCCGGTCGCCAACCTGAAGGTCGTTGTAGTTCTCAAGGGCGATGCCGCACTCGTACCCTTCGGCCACTTCGTTCACCTCGTCCTTGTGGCGCCGTATCGAGCGCAGCTTGCCGCTGTAGATGACCGTATTGTCCCGAATGACGCGCACCTGATTGGAGCGCTGGACTTTTCCGGAGACGAGCATACAGCCGGCAACATTGCCAACGCGGCTGATGCGGAACACCTCGCGCACCTCGGCTGTGCCGGTGGTCTCTTCCACCGTATCCGGCTCCAGCATGCCTTCCATCGCCAGACGAATGTCGTCGATCACATCGTAGATGATGCTGTAGTACTTGATCTGAACGCGCTGGCGATCGGCCAGTTCCGAGGCTCGCGGCGTAGCGCGAACGTGGAAGCCAACTACCAGCGCTTCGGAGGCGCTGGCCAGATTCACGTCCGACTCGCTGATTGCGCCAGTAGCGCCGTGAACGACGCGCACCTTGACATCGTCGGTGGAGAGCTTGATCAGGCCATCGCGGATTGCCTGCACCGAGCCCTGTACGTCGGCCTTGATGATGATCTTGATTTCCTTGTGTTCCTGCACCCAGCCGGCCAGGCCATCGAGCGACGGCGCCGTCCGGTCGGCGGCGGAGGTGATTTGCTTGTAATGCTGTCGCTTGGTGGCAACCTCGCGCGCATATTTTTCGTTTTCTACCGCCTGGAAGGGATCGCCCGCATCAGGCACGCCGTCGATACCAGCGATTTCCACCGGCGTAGCCGGCCCGGCTTCCTTGATGCGACGGCCGCGGTCGTCAAACATCGCCCGCACACGGCCGGAGAAAACGCCCACGACATAGGGATCGCCTTCGCGCAGCGTACCCTTTTGAACCAGCACGGTTGCCACCGGACCCTTGCCCGGGTCAATGCGCGCTTCGACCACGCGCCCAACAGCGCGCAGCGCCGGATTGGCTTTCAATTTGAGAATGTCCGCCTGCAGCAGGATCATTTCCAGCAGGTGCTCGATTCCAGTATTTTGTTTGGCTGAAATGGGACAGTAGACCGTGTCCCCGCCCCAGTCCTCAGAGGACAGTCCGTATTGCGACAGCTCCTTCTTGACGCGCTCCACATCCGCCGCCGGCAAATCGATTTTGTTTACGGCGACGATGATCGGAACCTTTGCTTCGCGAGCATGGTTGATGGCTTCGATGGTCTGCTGTTTCACGCCATCATCGGCGGCCACAACCAGGACAACGATATCGGTGACAGCTGCGCCCCTGGCGCGCATCGCAGTAAAAGCCTCGTGGCCCGGCGTATCCAGAAAAGTGATACGGCCCTGGGGAGTTACCGCCTGGTAGGCGCCAATGTGCTGAGTGATCGCACCCGATTCCGTGTCGATGACATTGGTGTTGCGAATGGTATCAAGCAGGCGCGTTTTACCGTGATCCACATGTCCCATCACGGTTACCACCGGCGGACGCGTCTCCTGGCGATCTTCCGCATCAAGCTCTTCTTTGATGACCGTCTCTTCGTAAAGCGAGACAACCTTCACCTCGCAGCCATATTCGGCTGCAACCAGAGTCGCAGTGTCGGCATCGATGGCCTTGGTAATTGTGACCATCTCGCCCATCTTCATCAGCTTGCCGATGATCTCGCTGGGCTTGAGGTTCAGCTTGCGCGCCAGGTCGCCGACCTGAATGCTCTCCATTATCTCGATTTGCTTCGGAACTGAACTGGCCGAAGAGGCCTTCTTCTTTTCTTGCTTCTGAAAAAACTTGGCGTTCTCGCGCTGACGATCGCGATCTTTGTCGTCGCGGCGATGGTCAGTACGGCCAACGCCGGGCGGTCTCTGCCCGCCTGCGCCCGCGCCTGCCTGGCCCTGGGTGGCGCCCGGAGCGCCTGGACGTCGCTGCCCGCCATATCCCCCCGGACCGCCGGGTCCGCCGGGTCCGCCGGGCTGACGACGCGCACTCTGCACTGCAGCATCAAAGGGGGTAGCGCCGCCAAGCCGCGGACCGCCAGGGCGAGGTCCGCCGGGCCCGCGTGGTCCGCCCTGACCGGGACCGCCGCCGGGACGCGGACCGCCGGGCCCGCGTGGTCCGCCCTGACCAGGACCGCCGCCGGGACGCGGACCGCCGCGATTGTCAGAATAAGGGCGCGGACCGCCACGATTGTCAGAATAAGGGCGCGGACCGCCTCGATTTTCAGAATAAGGACGCGGCGCTCCAGATCGAGCGGGACCGTCCGGTCGGCGTTCGGCGGGTGCGCCGCCGGGACGCTGCATCGGTCGCGGAGGCGCTGGCGCCGGGCGATCGCCGCCGGCGCCGGGCGCGCGCGCGCCGGATTGCGGAGCGTTTTCGGGACGGGGCGCTTGCTGACGCCCGCCATCTTCACGACGGAAGGTGTCAGAAATATCGTGCGCTTGCTCGCCGGTTTTCTTCTTGATGACCAGCTTCTTCTTCTGGCTGCCGCCAGCGCTGCCCAACTGATCCTTGATCTTGCCGGGATTCTTTTGTTTATCGTCCGCCATTCCGTCTACGGTCTCAAGCTACCTTTTTCGCTGCTCTGACGCTCACAAGGAGATTCCGGGGAAGCGTCCAATTATTTTGGAAGCCAGGAAAGCATTGATCGTTCCTGGCTTTTGCAAGAGCGTTAGTTCTCCTCGAACTCTACAGACTCCGAAAGGATTTGCAAGATCTGCCTGGCAGTAGTCTTACCAACGCCCGGCAAGGCTTCCAGCTGTTCAGGCGCAGTCTCCAACAAATCCTCAACGCTCTTGATTCCTGCCTCTTCCAGCAAACCAATGACGCGCGAGGTCAAGCCAGGCAATTCGCTGAGCGGAGTGTAGTCTTCTTCCGCGGCTTCCTCAGCGGGCCGAGGAGCAAACAGCGCTTCCAGTTGCGCGCGCGCCTCCGGCGAGGACATTTCTTCGCTGAATTGTGTCTGGGACTTCACTGTCAGTCGGTATTCCGTCAGCTGCGAGGCCAGTCGCACATTGGCGCCATTGTTGCCAATGGCCATGCTGTAGGAATCGTCTGGCGTCACCACCAGCGCTTCGCGCGCTCGGGAATCGGCGCGCACCTCGCTGACGCGCGCCGGACTGAGCGCATTGGCGATCAATTCTTCCGGATCGTTGGAGAAGTTAACAATGTCGATACGTTCATTGCCCAGTTCGCGCACAATCGACTGAATGCGTACGCCTTTGATGCCGACGCAGGCGCCGACTGGATCCACATCCTGACGGTTGGAACGCACCATGACCTTCGACCGATAGCCAGGCTGGCGCGCGATCGAGAGAATCTCTACCACGCCGTCATAGATCTCCGGGATTTCCATTTCGAACAGGCGACGCACAAAATCCGGCGCCGCACGCGAGAGAGTGATAAAGGGACCAGGTTCGCGC
This sequence comes from Leptospirales bacterium, assembly GCA_019694655.1. Classification (NCBI taxonomy): domain Bacteria; kingdom Pseudomonadati; phylum Spirochaetota; class Leptospiria; order Leptospirales; species Leptospirales bacterium. Next base: position 247,692 of record JAIBBN010000003.1, on the reverse strand, counting down.
GACTTCTCGCGCTTCAGTTCCACCAGCCGCACCAGGGCCTTGACGCGATCGCCGGGACGAAAGCGTTCGTTCGGAATTTGTTCGCGGCGCGGCATCACGCCCTCGGCGCGCCCGAGGTCGACATACATGACATCGCGATCGCGCCAGCGCAGAAAGTAGCCGTTGATCAGCTCCCCTTCTTTCTTTTTGAATTCATTGTAAATGATCTCACGTTCCAGTTCCTTGAGGCGCTGTAACAAAATTTGACGAACATTGGTAGCGCCAATGCGCGAGAATTCGAAGGGGTTCTCACGACTTTCCAGTATGTCGCCTGGCCGGGCGTCGGCCTTCTCCGGACGCGCATCCTCTACGGATATTTCGCGGTGCGGGTTCATCACATGCTCCACAACGTGACGACGGTAGATAACAAGAATGATCAGGTTCTCACGGTCCAGAATTGCTTCGAGATCCGCCTCCTGTCCGTACTTCCGCTGGTAGGCGGTGATCAGGCTGCTGCGCACCACTTCCGTAACTTCGTCTCGACTGAGTCCTTTCTGCTCGCTGATATCATTAATGAAATTGAAGAAGGCCTGCAGATCCGGGCCGCCGCTCGCCTTTTTGGTTGTCTTCGCCATAATGTCCGCCCTCGCCCCCGGAAGCATGTCCCGAGGATCTGCTTCAGAAATCCAGGTAGAGACGCGCGTAACTCAACTGAGCCGGCTCAAGCGTCAGCTCCTTGACCGTCGCGCGTCGCGTACCCCGCCCCTTTTGCCGTCGGGCGCGACGGGATCGAGGCTCGAAGCGTTCAAAGAGCAAGCGCTCCTGACCCTCAACCTGACCGCGACCCAGATAGTGCACGATCGCATCGTGCGTCGTTCCCTCCGCCTGAAAGCGAATGAACAGCGGCGTCGCACGAAAGCGATCAAGCTCCTGCGGCAACCGAAGCTCACGCTCCGCTCCCGCCGAGGATACCTCGACGCTATAATTCTCTGTGGAAAGTCCGGGTGGAAGCGCGCTGCGCCAACGACTGTCCATCGACAGTTCCAGATCCACGCGCTCAATCAGCCGATGGCTGTAACGCTCACAATCCTGGAGGCTGACAGCGCCTCGCGGGTCCTTCAGCCCATCGAGCTCCACTTCAATGTGGAACCCGTCCGCCAGGTTTTGCAGCCTCCCGGAGTAAACGTCCAGGCCTTCCGGCGCAACATCGCGCAGCAGGTCCAAAAACTCCATTCCGGGCTCGCCGCCAGCAGCGCGCTACGCGTCCTACCGGCATAAAAAAAGGAGAGGGAAATTCCCACTCCTTCACAGAGCCACAAATGCCCGACACCGTCAAACTGTCAACTGCCTTTCATTCGCAGCACAGCAAGCGAGCGCCTCCCGCGGCGGAGGTTGGCGCCGGCTTGACTCTTCAGCGATGCTCGCCAGACTGCTCTGCGATCCAGCCTATGCCAGCCATTCTGTTGCACAAATTGCCATTCCGCGCAGCGGCAATTCTTTGCCTGGCAACGCTGACCGGACAAATCAGCGCTTGCGCGCGCTTTCGTATTGAGGAGCTGAGCCCCGCCACGCTTTTTTCGCTGGCAGTACGCCTTCCCGACGCGCCCAATCCAGAGCAGATGATCCAGGCGGAAGCCAACGGTCGCGTGTATTACAATTTCCCGCTGGCCCCGGCGACTGGCGGCGCGCTGCTCTATGTGGCCGATCCGGCCCGTCGCCTGGTGCGCGTTTTCGGCAAGGGCAGCGATCAAGCGCAGCGAATCATCGCCGAGGCTCTGCCTCCGGGCGCGGAGGACATTCGACTCAACCGCGTCAAGTTAGGAGTGCCGGGACTGATCGCTGCCGATGAGGAGGGCGAACACGTCTATATCCAGAGCTTTCAGGACAGTGCGCCGCCGCGAGCTGGACAGCCCGCGGGCCCAGCGCCGGCCCCGCTGCCAGCGGCGCCCACGCCTGCCGAAGACCGTAATTCGGGGCAAGTATCGGATATCCGCATTCGCCCTTCGCAGATTCTGCATCTTGACGAGGACGGCAAATTGCTGGGCGCTCTTGGCGTGGATGGCTACAACAGCGCCAGCTTCGAGCAAATCGAACGGCTGACAGCGGACGAAGAGGGCCTGCTTTACGTTCTGCACCGCAACGCGGCTCAGTTGACACTGAGCGTATTTCGAGATGGCGCGCTGGTTGGGCGCTATGCTGGATTTCCGGCGGCCACCGACGAAGAACGAACGCGCTACCTGGTCGAGATCGAGGATATCGCCCCCGGACCGCGAGCTGAATTTGCCATTTACTGTGCAGCCATGCGACGCCGCGGCGATTTCGAGCTGGTGGAACGCATCATCTATCGGCGCAACGGATACGAAGGTCAGCCCCTGGAATTGCTGCGCAGCGACGACGCCCAGGATTTTTTCGGCTGGAGCAGACCGGACGGCGGCTTCTATCTGATTAAGTCAGACGAAGATGGCGCCGGCGCTTTGTTCAAGGTATTCAGTCCAGACGGCGAGTACCTGAACAACCAGCAGATCGTTTTCCCGGGAATGCGCGCCAGCTGGCGCGACACTTACCTGACAATGCAGGGACGCATCCTGACCTCGCGGCTGTATCTCGGTCGCTTCGAGCTCTATGAATGGAAATGAGCAGCCGCTGTTCGACTATCAAAGCGCACTGCAGCTGGATCGCGCCAGTCAGCAAGAGGGACTGAACGAACAGCAGCTGATGGGTCAGGCGGCGCTTTCCTGCTTTCTGGCGCTGCAATCGGAGCTGGAATCTTGCCGCAGATTACTGCTGCTTTGCGGCGGCGGCAACAATGGCGGAGACGGCTATGCCCTGCTCTACCACCTTCTGTCCTGGCGCCAGCTGGGCGGGAAGGCGCCAGAAAAGATCCTGCTGCTGGCGCACGGCATCCCACGCAGCGACGCTTCGCGCTACTACCAGGCGCTGGCGATGCGGCTGGTAGAACGCCAGACATCTGTGGCAGTGCTGCCGATCGCTGTTGAACAGCTCAATGCAATTGAATGGCAAGAGACTGACTTGATTGTTGAAGCGTTGCTGGGCGCCGGTCAGCGGCCGCCGCTGCGTCCAGATCTTTCGGCAATCCTGCTGTCGGTACAGCGGGCGCGTCAGCGCACGGTGCAGAGGCCGCGCCTGATCAGCATCGATGTACCGGCCGGACTTTTCGAGGAACAGCCCAGCAGCTTTGGCGCCGCACCGGCCGACGCACCCCTCCCCGATCGTGTCCTCTGCACTGGGGCCTGGAAATTGGCTGCACTGTTGCATCCGCAGCTGCGGTCCAGCTGCAGCCTGGAACTTGCCGCGCTTGGCTTCAGCGCTGGCCTCAAGCCAAGCGCCTGGTGGAGCAGCCACAACTTGCCCGCGCACAACTTCTTTCGCCGCTCTGATCTGGACCACAAGTACCGCGCCGGACATGCCTGGCTGATTGGCGGTTCAAGCGGCATGGAGGGTGCGGCAGTGCTTGCCGCGCGGAGCTTTTTTGCCGCCGGCGGCGGAATTCTCAACGGCTGGTTGCCGGCCGAGGGTAGCGTGGCGTTGGCCATGAGCAGCGAACCGTCCGTGCTCTGGCAGGAGCTCAATCAGGCCGGAGGGCGAAAGCCCGCAGCACTTGCCATCGGTCCCGGTCTGCAAAGCGAAATGCTAAAGACCCAGCGCATGCTCCTCCTCCAACTGGCAGTAGCTGCCACAGCGTCGGAGGCCTGGCTCATCCTGGACGCCTCGGCGACGGCGCTAGCTCTGGACGGGGACTTCCCGGAGCAGCTTCGGCGGCGCACACTGCTCACGCCGCACGGCGGAGAATGGCAAGGCCTGGGCGGCGCGCCAGTGGATTGTGTGAACGCTCTGCTTCGGGCGCAGAGCTGGCACCGCGACCGACTGCGGTGCTGGTGTTTGCTGAAGGGGCCGCAGAGCATCTTGTTCTCTCCCGACGGCGATATTCACCTGGTGGGAGGGCCGCAGGGCGATCTGGCAACCGCCGGCAGCGGCGATGCCCTCGCTGGCATTCTGCTTGCTGCGCTATGCAAGACCTCCAGCAGCAGCGCTTTGCAGTCTATGCTGGCCAGCCTGAGCTTGCTTTCGGCGGCGGCAAGGCATGCCGGCCCCAACCCCTCAGCCAGCGAGTTTCCGGCCGCAATCAAATCGATTCTCAGCGAGGACAGGGCTCATGAAGTACTACTACCGCAGTCCAAAAGACCTGAGCAATGATCGTGAGGAGCGCGCTCGCGAACGCAGCAAACTGCGTAACCGTATCCTCTGGATCATCGTGGCCGACCTGGCTATAGTCGTACTGGTAATGCTCTTTGTCCAGCAGAGCGGCGCACTGCAGAAGACTCGAGTAGAATCAAGCCAGCCGCTGATGAACGGCGATCTGGAAATGCGCGCCAGCGTGAATCTGCAGGAGGCCAGCAAAGGTCAGGCCTCCGTTTTTCTCAGCATTCACAATCGTGGCGCAAAGCCCCTGAACTTCCCGGCTGGAGGCGAGGATTTACAGATCATTGCGCGGATGCAGGCCAACAGCGGTCAGGTCTATACTGTACAGGAACAGGCGCGGGCGCGAAACATTGCGCCCGGCGAAACCAGTCTTTATCGATTGGAGATCCAGGCTGTCGATGTGCACGCCTTTCAGCCGCAGGTTGTTTTGCAGTTGAAATCCGCGACGCAAAGCTGGGAACTCAGCGCACCGTAACCGAACCAGGCATCCGCTGCGCTTAGCCGGCGCCGATCAGCGACCGGTCAATTGGCGAATCCGATCCAGAATCAAATCGCTGGCATGCGCGGCAGGATTGCCACGACCCATCTGCTTGCGCACGTAGGCCAGCTCCTGTAGCATCGCTTCCCGGTAACTTCGATCTTCCAGAATGCGACAGATCTCGCGCGCTGCATTTTCGCCGGTCGCCTCGGTCTGCAACAATTCCAGAACTGTCGGCCGTCTGGCCAGAATATTGACAATGCCGATAAAGCGCGTTCGAATTACGGCAGATATCAGAAACAGGTTGAGCCAGCCAACGCGATACAGCAAGACCATCGGCTTGCCCAGATAGGCGGCTTCCAGCGTGGCCGTGCCGGATGCGATGATGGTCGCGTCGCAGCTCTCTAAAATGCGCAGCGATTGGCCTATGCTGTAGTCCACCTCCAGATCCGGATAGCGCTGAAGGGCGGAACGCAACAGCGGATCCAGTCGCTGCTCGACGCCGGCCAGTAGCAATCGCAGCCGAGGGTAGGCGCGCTTCAGGATACGCGCCGCGTCCAGCATTGGTATGACAAGGCGCGATACTTCGGAACGACGGCTGCCGGGCAAGAGCGCAATCACCGGACGCCGAGCGCTTTGTAACGCCAGCGGGGGCTCCCGCCGCAGGCGCCGGGGAATACGTTGCACCAGCGGATGACCGATGGCCGCCGCCGGCACTCCCTCCTCGCGGTAGATCTGCTCCTCAAACGGGAAAAGCGGCAACATCAAATCCACGGAACGCCGGATGGCGGCAATACGCCCATAATTCCAGGCCCACAACTGCGGACTCACCAGGCAGACTACAAATAGTCGATCGGAACGCAGCATGTCAGCCAGGCGTAAATTGAAGCCAGGATAGTCGATCAGGATGGCCATGCCGGCCTTGCGCGCTTGCGCCTCGCGACGCAAGCGCTGCGCCAGCAGCTTCAGCCGGCGATATGCCCGCAGCGCTTCGACAAAGCCAACTACGTTCATTTCGCGGACATGAGTGATCAGCTCCGCTCCCTGACGCTGCATTTCATCGCCGCCCGTGCCAAAGAAGGCGCCGAAGCCGCGCAGCTTGAGCTCGGCGATGAGGTCCGCCCCAAGGAGATCGCCGGAATGTTCGCCGGCAACAATCAATACCGGCTGCCGCGGGTCGGGCGGGGCAGGATTGCGCGCTCTTTCGACGGAGGACGCGCGGCGAGAAAAAATCGAAGCCAGTTTCATCGTATTGGCGGCGCAGCCCGACCATTTAGTTTTTTCAGGTAGGGCGCGGAGAGCTGGCTGCGATCAACAGCAAGAACGGTGATGCCGGCCGCCGCCGCACGCTGCAAGAATTCAGCGGGTTGAACAACAAAGGTGCGATCGTACTCAAAGACCAGCACGCGACATTTCGACTCGATCATACTCTCCAGGGTAGAAAGTCCGGTCACAGGGATATCGAAGCGTCCATCGTGGTCGCTCTTGGCCAGTTTGCAGACCACCGCTCCGCGACCGCGAAAGAGCGACCCGCCGCGGCGGATGCACTGATCGGTCCCTTCTGCGGCCTCTACAGATAGCACGGCGCGATTGCCTACAACAACCGTCTGCCCGATATCCAGACGGTTGATTTCCGCCGCATGGCCCAGACCAAAGAGCACGTCCGCCAACTGCGCGGCGCTCAGCTTGCGGCCATAGCGTCCCGGCGTTAGTTGCAGCTCCTTCAAGTACGTAGCCTGATCGATGATCCGAATGCCCCGCTGCTCGACAACCTGGGCCAGACGCTCGAAGAGAGAGTAGTCGCTCTGGCTGGCCAGACGTGCAATCAGGAAAAGCGTCCGCAAATCGAAGCGCGGCCGATTGTAGAGCAAATCGCGCGTCGCCTTGCCCAGAAGCAACAGCCTGGAAATTCTCTGTTTTTGCGCTGCGCGCAGAAATGAACTATAAAAGCGAGTGAGTACCACCAGCTCGCAGCGATCCTGTAGATCCGCCGGCGGCGGCTCGTCCGTAAAAAGGAAAAAGCATGGATTCTCGCCGGCGCGAATAGCGGCGCGACCCGCAATCCAGGGCAACTCTCCGCGACCGGCCAGAATGCCCAGGCGGCCTGCACCGCCTTCCTTTGGCAGCATCGAATGACTCAGCTGGCGGCGCCGCTCGATGAGCTGCTACTGGAATTGGAGCTGGAGGCGCCTGTTGATGGCGAAGGGGATGCTGCGCCAGAGGCAGGCGTTGCTGCGCCGGCAGAAGACTCGCCCTTGCCGCCGCCGGAATTTGACGAGGACTTACGATAATCGGTCACATAGAAGCCGCTGCCTTTGAATACAATGCCGGCGCCGCCGCCGATCAATCGCTCTACCTGTCCCTTACACTCCGGACAGTCGCTGTGCGCCGCCTCGCTCATACTTTGGAAGGCTTCGTACTGGTGACCGCAATGTTTGCAACGGTAGCTGTAGGTTGGCATGATGGCTCACTCTACTGTTCCGGCGCGCCGGAAGCGTCTGTTACCAGGTAGCAAAAATGCCAGGCCAGGGTCCAGCCCAAAACGATCAGAGCGTCGCCGCCATACTGCCCGTGGCCGGGCGACCGCAGCTGCTGGTCGAAGCGTTGCACTCCGTGCTTCAGCAAACAAGACCGCCACAGGAAATCATCGTTATCGCCAATGCGCCGGACCCGGAGTGGCGCCGCGACCTTGGCGCCGCCGGACGCATTGCCGAAGAATATCCAGACCTGAAGTGGCAATTGCATTTCGAAGCGCGTCGCGGGCCAGCGGCGGCGCGCAACGCCGGCGTGCGGCTGGCCAACTGTCGCTGGCTGGCTTTCCTGGATTCCGACGATCTCTGGCAGCCGGAACGTCTGGCGCGCCAGCTTCACTACCTGCAACGCCGACCGCACTTAAGGGCCTGTCACACGGCGGAACTATGGATCAAGAATGGCCGTCAGCTGAATCAGCCTGCCCGCCTGCAACCGCGCAGCGGAATGTTTTTGCGCGAATCAATGGCGACCTGCCTTATCTCCTGTTCCTCGCTATTGATCGAACGGCAGCTCTTCCTTGAGCTGGGCGGATTTGACGATCGTTTTCGAGTATGCGAGGATTTTGAACTCTGGCTGCGGCTGCTGCAGCGCAGTCCCATTGGACTTGTTCGGGCGCCTTTGACAATCAAGCGCAGCGGCGGTTGGCCGCAACTTTCGCAGAGCGTCGACCTGGACTACTGGCGCGCGCGCGCCCTCTACAAGCTGCTTTGCGCCAACGAACTCAGCGAAGGCGATCGCGCCGAGGCCCTGCGCCAGTTCTGGGCAAAGTGGCGAATCTATGCGAACGGCGCTACCCGGCGCGGCGGAAGCAGTCGCGCCAGACGATTGGCACAAGCCGCGACGCTGCGCTTTGCCTTGCCAGCAGATCAGGGCGATTCCGGCGCCGCAGCCGGCGCCTCATAGCTGGACGCTTCGATCAATGCGCGATTGAGCGTCTCGTCAATATCAATTTCGTAGGTATGAAAAACGGTATTGCGAGTCAATTCGTAGCGCAAGAGACTGATATTGTAGTTGATTAAGGCTTCTGTGCCGCCCTGCCTCGCCTGCACCAGAGCATCGAGCGCTTCTTTGACAGCAACAGCGGTGAAGCGACCCTGACGATAGCGAGCGACAAGTCCCTGGTAGAATCGGTTGGTTTCCTCCACCGCCAGGCGCGCCTTTTGCAGTCCGCTGTATGCGGTTCGAATTGCCTCTTGCCCCTGCAGCACTTCATCATGAATTTGCCGGCGCAGTTCTTCCTCCTGCAAGGATAGTTGTCGCAGACTGATATGAGCGTTGCGAACATCAACTTCGGCGCTTTCGTTCCAGAGCGGATATTCCACCTTGAATTGCACGCTGTAGTCTGGATAACGACCATTGGAGACCTCATTCCAGGAGGTCTGCGCGTGTCGTCCGTAGTCGCGACTGCTGTAGCTGCCGCCTACTGAGACCGAAGGCAAGAGCTGGTTGTCGGCGATTTCGGCGGCGCGACGGGCATTCTCCATTTGCAGCCGAATCGATCGGAAATCCGGGCGCGTGTTGTAAGCCTGCAGCAGGTCGGCGTCGACGCTCATTTCTTGCGGCGGGTTGCTGGGCAACTGCGTTGCGCCGCTCAGTTCGAGTTCCGGATCCAGGTTTAAGTTGCGCAGCAACTCGCGACGCTTGTTGTTGCGTTCCAGGCGCGCCTGATCCAGTCGCAATTCGGCGCCGGCAACCAGTGCATTCCATTGATTGACTTCGAAGGCTTCGGCCAGGCCAATATTGCGCTTTTGCGCCGTAATCGTTCGGATGTTTCGCGTATTGCGCAAGAGTTCGTCGGCAGTGCGCAAGTTCTCCTCGGCAATACTCAAGGACCAGTAGTTGACCAGAGTCTGGACTACAAGTCGGGTGAGATCATATTGCAGAGTCTCGCGATCAATCTGCGCCCGATTGCGGTAGATGTCGTTCAATCGACGCTGAGCATAGCCAAATGAATTGCGCAGCAATTCCTGCTGCAGAACAAAAGTCAAGGCGCCGGTGTGCAGCGGACGCGAGGGACGTAGCGGATCGCCGCCGCCGCCGGTTATTTGATCGAGAACTGTTCCGCTGTTGCGGTTTGATTCAAAGCGCGTATCGGAAGCCCCCAGTTCAAAGTAGGTCCCCGTCACAAACAGCGTCTTCAATCGCGCATAGACGATGTCCGTGGAAAATTCGCTTCCCGTGCTCAAATAGCCTGGAGTGCGCCGGTTGATCGTATCCTGTGATTGGTATCCAGCCTCCAGGACCGGCGCATAGCGCGCGTCATCCTTCAAGAGATCGGTGTCGCTCTTGAGGATTTCCAGCTGACGAATACGCAGGACATTGTTGTTATCCAGCACCAGTCGAATCGTATCCTGTAAGCTCAAAGGGCGCGGCCTTCCGTTTTCATCCAGGGGAAACGGAGCGTATTGTGGCCGCGGCCCTGAATCGCTGGCGACCGCGGGGCTGGCAGGCTGATCCGCGGAGGTCGATAAGGGCGCTGGCGCATTTTCCCCGGCCGCGCCGGCTGCGGATTCGCTTTCGGGAAAGCTCTGATTCTCGGCCGTAGCCTGGCCCGTAAGGACGGAAGGGGCCAGCAGCGACAGACTGAAAAGGAAAGTGGCACGCCTCATGGTTTCACCATTGCCCTGACGCCGGCGCCGAAGGCCAGCTCTTTGACTGCAAGATTGGTCAGCGGACTAATTTTCGCCAGGCTGGCCGGACGCAGCCGCCCGGGCAAGGAGAGTCTGATCCGCTGGCGAAGGTGGATTGCCCTCCTTGCGCCGAAGCGCTGCTATGGCTGGATGCCGCGCCGGCGTTTTGTAAACCCTGTACTCTGGATCGGCCCGGTCGCCTGGCTGCTGGCTGGCTGCTGGAGTGCGCCGCCAGGCATCGAGCTGCAAATATCTACAATAGAAGAAACGCCGTGGTTTTTTCTGCTGCCAGCCGACGACAGGCATGGCGAGTTCGTTGCCGCCTACTCTGCGCCGGCACTGGATAGCGATCTGGTAGAGGAGCTGGCGGCGGCGCGCGACCGGCGTTTGCACGCCGATCTGGAAAGTCGCAGCTCCCGGCTTGGCGCTGAACTTTGCGCCCTGAGCCCTGGGAATCGCGCCACAGCGGCCGCCCAACTGCAGCAGCGCCAGCGATCTCAGCTGTCGGCCTGGCTTGCAATGCAGCAGCACTACCATCGCCAGCTTGAAGACGCCTTGCGCCAGGCTGCGGCACAGGGGGCCTGGCCAGCGAGCCGACTGGAGCGGTGCCTTTCCCGCCAGCGGCTTGTCATCGAGCTGGAGCGCGAGCGGCAGGAAACCTGGATCGGCGCCTGGTCAGAATGGATCCAGGGCCTCAGCCGGGAAGGTGACAATTGTCCATCAGGGAAACCGGAGCCTGGCCCCGCTTTGTCCAGACCTCTGGCCCAGGCGCGGCTGCGGCTATTTGACGAGCTGGCCCCTCTGGAGCGCGCCCGGCTGATCCTTGCAATGCACGACCCGCAATAGGCCGATAGTAGAGCTATGGGCTTCCGCTGGCCATTGCTCCTCGTCTCGATCATCCTATTCCTGTCAGCAACCGCACTGAGTCCTTTGAACATTGAGCAGGGCGGCGGAGGGAATCGCGATTTTGGCCGTCTGATTCTCCACGGCGTGGAACGAATTCAGGCGCGCGACGGTTCGGTGGATTTGCGACTGAGTCGTTTGCAACGCCAGGGCGATCCGGATACCATGCTCTATTTAGACTTTGAACAAGGACCTGCTCCGCTGCTACGCGACCAGGCCAGCAACTATCGAGTCGAGCAATCGAGCTATATCGATACGGCCGACTCGCGCGCTGGCAGATTGGCGGCGCTCTTCAATCGACGTGAAAATCGCATCGCCATCCGTTCGCCGGAGGAATTGTGGCCAGGCGCAGGCGTGGTCAACGATTTCAGCATGGAGATGTGGCTCAAGCCTGTCTACTTTGGACGAAGCGATATTGTATTGAGAAAGGCGACGCTGCTGGACGGCCAGAGGCGCGGACTGGAAATCAGCTTCCTGGAGGGACGCCTGCAAATCGACTTGATCCGCCTCTTCGAGGGACCGGGCGGCGCGCGCTACAGCGCACGGCTGAATTCGGATCATTCCTTGCCGCTGCGCCAGTGGAGTCACATTGCCCTCGCTTACCGCGCAGCCAGCGGCGAACTTGTGCTCTACCTGAATGGGCGAGAGGAGGATCGCTTTGTCGCCGCCGGCGCACAGGGCGTGATGCCAATGAGTTTCCACCCCGAGGATCGCTCTTCGATTGTTCTCGGCGACAGCTACGCCGGGTTAATAGATGAATTTCGATTGGTGGATCGTTTTCTGGCGGAAGGTGAAATACAAGCTTCGATCTTTCCCGCCGCAGAGATCGATGAGGGCGACGGAACTTACGCGCAGCAAAGCGGCGAAGTCATTTCGGATGTGCTCAGTTCCGCCGACCACATCCCCGCCGCCAGCGCCCTGCTAAGTTTTCGATCCCGCGAGCCAACGGGCGGCGCCATTGCCTATTTTGTGCGCACTTCAATGGAACGCTTTGCCGCCGACACTCCGGAACGACAGCTGCCCTGGCGGCGGCTCAGTCGATCGCAGGCGGAGCTGCAGAATTTTCGCTACCTTCAGTGGAAGGCGAAGCTGCGCGCCAATCCCTCGGGAAGCGAATCGCCGGTACTGGAGTCCGTCGCCCTGGATTACAGTCCGCGTCGCGCTCCGCTGCCGCCGCTGCAGGTGCAGCTGTTGCCTGAGCTCTCCGGTCCGTTGCGCGTCTGCTTGCAATGGGAGGCCAGCGCCAGCGAAGCTGTACAACGCGGCGGCTACCGGATCTACTACGGCTACCGCTCCGGCGACTACAGCGGGCACATTGACCGACAACCTGCCGACGGCGGACCGGCAGCGATCCGCAGTCCACAGGCCCTTCTGAGCTTGACGGCGTCCGAACGGGACGAACAAATCCGCAGGCCCGCGCTGATTCGAACGCGCCTGGCCAATAAGATGCGGCTGATCATCGACAATGATTTGATTGCCTACAATACGCCCCGCAACCCCGCCTTTCCGCGACCGCCCTTCCTGGCCGCCGATCGCAGCTACTACTTTGCGATCAGCGCCGTAGATGACCGAGGCGTAGAATCACAGCTCTCAAATGAAGTTGTGGTTGTGCTGCGCGCTCCGGGCGACATTCTCTGATTTTCCGGGATGCCATCCTTGATGCATATCAACAGCACAACCGACGAGCAACTGCAGCTGGAGCGCGAGGGCGAATCCATCACGAACCGGATTCGTGTGATTCTGCTGGCTGTCTTCGCCGGCGGCGCCGCCTTTGGAGTGGCCACCGGCGCCCTCGAACAGCTCAAGCATTACTTTTTCATTGCTATCAGTCTCTACGCACTCTCATTGCTGCTGTCCATACTCAATTTGAAAGCTGGTTCGTTTCGGCCGTCGTGGAAGTACTTTTGTATGGTCATGGAACTTGGCGGTCTGGCCTTGATCCAGCTCAGCTATCTGGAAACGAAAAATGAAGCCTGGACAATCTCCATAAAGAGCCCCACACTCTACGGCGTTTACTTCATTCTCCTCTGCGAAAGTCTGTTGCGCTTTTCGCCGGCCTTCACCCGCTTCAGCGCCGCGGCCTGCGCCGGCATGCACAGCGCCATCAGCTTCAGCATCGTCTATTTTTCGCCGGCCAGCCTCGGCGAGGGCCGCACGATGCTTGACCCAATGAAGGTTTCGCCGGTGGACTGGGCGCTGGGAACGGTCTTTCTGCTATCCACAGGTCTTTTGCTGGCGGCAGGGATTGGCAAGGTTCGCGATCTGGCCCTGCGCAGCAGCCGTCAGGCTCGTCTGGCGCAAGAACGTCTGGGCGTGATGAATAAAATGGTCTATCGATCGCGCGCTGCCACAGCCCACCTCAGCGAAATCTCGCGGCGTGTTGAAGGCCTCAGTCAAAACGTAGGCGATCGCAGCAAGGAGCAGCTTTCTTCCATCGAAGAAACAACTGCGGCTATGGAAGAGATGAATGTATCCATTCAATCGATCGCCGATCGCGCCGCCGAGCAGGATCGCCTTTGCGGCACCGGCTATGAATCCTCGGATCGCATTCGATCCTCCATGAAACAAATCGAAGCGCTCAGCCGCGAAGCAAGCTCCGGCGGCGGCCAGACCCTGGACCGCTCCCAGCAGAGCGAGGAGCGTCTCAAGGACGCTCTGGAAAACATCTACCGCATCGAGCGCGGCGCCAGGAAAGTCGAAGAAATCGTCAACGTAATCAATGATATTGCCGATCGCACCAACCTGCTGGCGCTCAACGCCGCCATTGAGGCGGCGCGGGCCGGCGAGGAAGGCCGCGGCTTCTCGGTCGTGGCTGATGAAGTAGGCAAGTTGGCCGAGATGTCGCGGCGCAACGCCGGCGAGATCGAACGCCTGATCGCCGAAACCAGGCAGGACACAACAACCGGCGTTGCATCCATTGAAGCAGTGGCGCGCGACCTGAAGGGCATCATTGACGGCGTCCGCAGTTCGGTACGCATCACCGATCGTGTTTACGAGTTGATCAGCCACGAGAGTGCGGCCACCGCCGCACTGGCCGAGGCCACGCACAACATTCAGGAAATGGCGCGGGCGATGCGTGAGTCCACTGGCGACCAGCTCTCCGGCGTGCAGGAAATCCTGGAGGCTGCCGTGCACATGAACGAAGGCGCCCAGACCTTTGTAAACTCCTCGGATGAGTTACGTCACGTGTCCGAGGATCTGATCCGGTCAGCCAGCGATCTGGAATCCGATCTGCGCAGCGGCGAGACCGAGCTGTAATACAAGCGGCGCCAGTCCTGGCCTCAGTGACGCTTTGAGTGACGGCCGGCGCGAGACATGGATGAAGTCGTTGAGCGCGGCCCGCGCTGACATCGAGGACAGATATGCGTTCCGCGCCCCGCGACGCGGATCTTTTGAATGCTGGCGCCGCAGCGCCGACAGGGCTGACCCTGGCGTCGAAAGACCAGCATCCGCGCCGTGTAGCCGCCCTTCTGGCCGCCCAGGAAACGAAAATCGCGCAGGGTGGCGCCATTGGCGGCAATCGATCGGCGCAAAATGGAGCGAATACCGCGAAGCAAACGCATCGTCTGCTGGCGCGAAATGTCCGCACCGCGCGTCAAGGGATGGATTCCGGCATACCAGAGCGACTCATCCACGTAGATGTTGCCAAGACCGGCGATAAAGCCCTGATCCAGTAGTAGAGCCTTGATCTGTCGCTGACTTCGTTGCAAGCGCTCAAAAAACAAGGCGCCGCTGAAATTCCGATCCAGAGGTTCCGGACCCAGCGCCGCAAAGCGACGACTCAGCGCCGCCTCATCAGCGGCAAAATCGATGCGACCAAAGCGACGCGTATCCTCAAAGATCAAATATTCGCCCGAATCAAGGCGGAACTGCGCCGAAAGAAAACGTCGATCTTGCGGCGGCGCCTCGCGCAAGAACAATCGGCCAGTCATACGCAGATGAACAATCAGTGCGCCCGACGACAGACGCAGGATCAAGTATTTGGCGCGGCGATCTACCGAAAGGATCGCCGCCCCTTGCCAGTACTTTGACGCAGCCGGCAAGCCGGCGACAGCTCGCGGCCAGACGCTTTCCAGTTCCAGCAGGCGTTTGCCGGGCAAAAGCGGCTGAAGACTGCGGGCGACCGTTTCTACTTCTGGAAGCTCTGGCATGGCCCTCAGGGGCCGAGGCTGCGACAGAGCAACCTGCCGTCAAATCCGCCTGCACAGAGTCGCTGTCCATCCGGAGAAAATGCCAGCGAACGCAGCATAAGCTCCACAGGCCATTCAGCAACTGCCGCGCTCGAACCGGCGCGATACAGTCGAATCCGAAAATGCCGCAAGCGATCCGGCGAAATTCGCTGCGCAGCGGGGGCGGCCAGCTCGGCGCTGGCCACCGCCAGAATGCCTGCGTCCTCCGAAAAGGCGGCGCGCGTAGCGGCCAGCCCATCCTCCAGCGGTAACGTAAGCAGCGCCGATCCGTCGCTGAGGCGACGCCAGCGGGCGCCGTCAAAGTAGCTCTGGCTATCAGGCGCAAATTGAAAGAGCGGCTGATCGTCGAGGTAGGGGTATTCGCTGCGCTGCAGCAGCTGGCCGCTGGCAGCATCATACAGCAACATATAGCGTTCGCGCCAGTCGCGCAGTGCGACCACGTTGAGATTGGCGCTGATCGCCCAGGCGCTGATGAAATTGCGCTGCTCGGCCGGGCTCAGATTGCGACGCTGCAATAGCTCGCCGCTGGCAGCATCCCAAAGACGAAATTCGCCATTGAGGGCTACAGCGGCGGCGCGCTGGCCATCGGCGCTCATGGCAATTGCCGGCAATCGCGCCTGATGATAGCGCAGCAATCGTTGCAGTTCGCCGGCGGAATTCCAGAAGCGCAGGACACCCGGACCGCCCGGTTCGACGGGGTAACAATCCTGAGCGCCGACACCCAGCAACCCGCCGCGAAAACTGACGCGATGGATCAAACAGCGTGGCGACCGAAAGGAGGCCAGTTCGGCGCCGCTGCCGGCATCGTAGACGCGCACGCCACGCAGCGAAGAAAGGGCCAGAGAAGCGCCCTCGTCGCTCCAGGCGATTGCTTCAACTGGATCGCTGCTTTGCAGGATCAGATGCCAGCCATCGTTGGCAGCGGCCAGCCCCGTGCAGCAGAGCAGGAGCGCTGTCGACAAAATGCGCATACCCTCTGAGTATCGGCCGCCTCGCGCCTTAGCCTGGCAATTGGGCTTGCCTCGCGGCTTGTGCAGAAGCACTCTGCTGGCAATGGACTCTTCCCTTAGGCCCGCTGGCCAGCAGGCCGGCGAGGCCGCCATGAAAATTGCCCCCGCTACAGAGGCCGTTGCCGCCTACCAGCCGCGCAACAAGATCCGCTTTGTTACCGCCGCAGCGCTCTTCGATGGTCATGATGCATCCATCAATATCATGCGCCGTCTGCTGCAGAACTCCGGAGCGGAAGTGATTCACCTGGGCCACAATCGCTCAGTGCACGAAGTTGTACAGGCCGCCATTCAAGAAGATGTGCAGGGCGTTGCCATATCCAGTTACCAGGGCGGCCACATGGAATACTTCCGCTACCTGCGTCAGCTGCTGGATGAGCGCGGCGCTCATCGACTGCGGATTTTTGGCGGCGGCGGCGGCGTGATAGTCGCCTCAGAAATCAAGGCGCTGGCGGAACAAGACGTTGCACGGATTTTCTCACCAGAGGACGGCCGCCGCCTGGGTTTGCAGGGAATGATCAATGAGATGCTGGAGGTATGCGATTGGTCGCCGGCGGCGGAGCTTAACGGCCATCTGGATGCACTCTCCGATTGGCGCCGCCTGGCGCAGGCCATCAGCTTTGTTGAAGCTGGCCAGATCGAGGGCGCCAGGCTGCCAGACCTTGCTGCGCGCCTGAAGGGCAAAACGCGTCCCCCGCTCCTGGGCATCAGCGGCCCTGGCGGCGCCGGGAAATCCAGCCTTTGCGACGAACTCTGCCTGCGCCTGCTGGAGTTCAATCCGGCGCTGCGCCTGGCTGTCCTCGCCATCGATCCAACCCGTCGCAAGACAGGAGGCGCCTTGCTGGGCGACCGCATCCGCATGAACGCCTGCGCCGCCTTTGGCGAACGCTTGTTTTTTCGTTCCATGGCTACGCGCGGCGACCATGGCGCCAGCCTTTCGGCCGCAGCGCAAAGCGCCCTTGAACTCCTGCAGGCCGCAGACTTTGACCTGATCATTCTGGAAAGCGCCGGCGCAGGCCAGAGCGATGCGGCAATTGCCGAGCTTGTCGATCTATCGCTGTATGTCATGACGCCGGAGTTTGGCGCGCCCAGTCAGCTGGAGAAGATCGCCATGCTGGATTATGCCGACCTGGTAGCTCTGAACAAGGCTGAGAAGCGCGGTGCAGACGATGCCATTCGGCAGGTCCAGAAGCAGATGTTGCGCAATCGCTCTGAATACCGGCTGAGGGCGGAAGAGATGCCAGTCTATGCTACTGTCGCCAGTCGCTTCAATGACCCCGGCGTACACCAGTTGTACAACGCAATTGTAGAGCAGATTGAGCAACGTAGCACAGCAGCGGCAACGTTTTCCAGAATCAATGTCGCCGAAACGCAGCAGAGCCTGGACCTTGAAATACTGCCCGCTTCTCGACAGCGCTACCTGTCTGAAGTCAGCGCGTGCCTGCGCGACTACTGGCGCATGGCCGGGGAAAACGTCAACAGGGCCGCCGACCTGGAGGCCCTGCGCCGCAGTCTGCAGCTGGTCCAGGATCTGGAAACGCCGGGCGACGAGATCGCTGTCGCTTCGACGTCGATGCGCACAGCTTTGCGAAAGCTTGAATCCGAGATTGATCAAGAGCTGCTTGGCTGGCTGGGGCGGTGGCCGGAGTTGCACAAAGATTACAGCGGCGCCGAACTGGTCTATCGCGTGCGCGATCGTACATTGCGCCAGAAGTTGCGCTTCGAAAGCCTGGCCGGAATCAGCGCGCCGACGGTCGCCCTGCCCCGCTATCAATCGCTTGCCGAGCTGGCGCGCTACTACTATGCCGAAAATCTGCCCGGGAGCTTTCCCTATACCGCTTCGGTCTTTCCCTTTCGCAAACAGGATGAGGCGCCAACGCGGATGTTCGCCGGCGAGGGCGGACCGGAACGCAGTAACGCGCGCTTCCACTATCTAACGAAGGGGCGCGCCGATCAGAATGAGAATTCGCCGGCGCGACTCTCCACGGCCTTTGACTCGGTAACGCTGTATGGAGAGGATCCAGCGCGGCGCCCCGATATCTATGGCAAAGTCGGCAACAGCGGCGTTTCCGTGCCGACCCTGGACGACTGCAAACGGCTCTATTCGGGCTTTGACCTGGGAGCTCCAGGCACCTCAGTGAGTATGACAATCAACGGTCCAGCGCCAGTACTGCTGGCCTTCTTTTTCAATGCGGCGATCGATCAGGCCGTAGAACGCGATCTGGCGGCAAGCGGCGAGTTGCAACAAGCCCGGCAACGCATTGCAGAATTCTACGATCGGCGCGGCCTGCCGGCGCCGGTTTATCAACAAGCGCTGCCAGCCGGCCACAACGGACTTGGACTGGCCACGCTTGGCCTGCCCGGCGATCGGCTGGTTGATGCCGAACGCTACCAGCGCATCAAGAGCGATGTACTAAAAAAAATTCGCGGCACCGTGCAGGCCGACATTTTGAAAGAAGACCAGGCGCAAAATACCTGCATCTTTTCCACGCCCTTTGCGCTGAAGATGATGGGCGATATCCAGGAGTACTTTGTCGCCGAGGGCATTCGCAATTTCTATTCGGTCTCGATATCCGGCTACCACATGGCCGAGGCTGGCGCCAATCCAATCACACAACTGGCCTTCACCCTGGCCAATGGCTTTACCTACGTCGAATATTATTTGCGTCGCGGACTGGACATCAATGCCTTCGCCCCGAATTTCAGCTTCTTTTTTTCTAACGGACTGGATGCGGAATATGCAGTTATCGGTCGCGTGGCGCGCCGCCTCTGGGCTGTAGCCATGCAGCGCCTCTACAGAGGCGATGAGCGTTCGCAAAAACTTAAGTATCACATACAGACCAGCGGCCGCTCCTTACACGCCCGCGAAATCGACTTCAATGATATTCGCACGACCCTGCAGGCTTTGTATGCCATCTACGATAATTGTAACAGCCTGCACACCAATGCTTTTGATGAGGCAATCACCACGCCTACCGAGCAATCGGTGCGACGCGCGCTGGCGATCCAGCTGATCATCAATCAAGAGCTGGGACTGAATCGGAATCACAATCCATTGCAGGGATCTTACATTATAGAAGAGCTCACCGATCTCGTTGAAGAGGCGGTGCTGGCCGAATTTGATCGTCTCAGCGAGCGCGGCGGCGTTCTGGGCGCCATGGAACTGATGTACCAACGTTCGCGCATTCAAGAAGAGTCGTTGGAATACGAGCGTCGCAAGCACTCCGGAGAATTGCCGATAGCTGGCGTTAACTTTTTCTTGAACGCCAGCGAGCCCGGGCAGCCAGAGACTGAGTTGATTCGGTCCAGCGATCGCGAAAAGCAAGAGCAGATCCGGCGCGTCGAGCAACTGCACCACGTATTTGACCGCGACGCCGCCGCCGCGCTCGAGAGACTGAAGCGCTGTGCGTTGCGCGGTGAAAATCTATTTGCTGAATTGATGGAGTGCGTCAAATGCACAAGTCTTGGACAGATCTCGCAGGCTCTGTACCAGGCTGGCGGCAGTTACCGAAGGAATATGTAACCGCATCCTGCCTGGCAATTGCCGGCGTTTAGCCTGCTGTTCTACTCAAATTAAAGCGGCAGATTCCTGGCCAACAGCGCCTGGCCGTTGTGTCGCCTAACCAAGACGGTCCACAAGCAGACCCTTTTCACCCTCAAAGAGGCTGCGCAGACTGGGCGATTGCGGATAAGGACTGCGCAGCAGCAACAGCCGCTGCACGTCTTCGAGGCTCATCACCATCTTCAAGCGCTCTTCAAGCGGCATCTGGCGTGGTTGCAGAACCAGCTTGCGCGGATCAACGGCAGGCGCCTGGTTTTGCGGGGCGGCATCTGGCCTGGGCGCGTCAAGTGGCGCAGCGCTGACGCGCTGAACGCGCTTCTGCAGCAGATCGGCCACACTGTGGTCGACTGCTGGCCTATCAGTCTTTAATGCCCTGGGCTCCATTGCTGCTTGCCCGCTTCTAATTCTAGCATCGGCCCCTGTACAGAATGCATAAGCCAATCCAGGCCAGAAATCAAGCCTTTCCTGGGGGCGCAGCCTGGCCCCAGCTTTCAGCCCAGGCCCAGGCCCGCCCGCCGGCGCCAGCGTATTTCTGACGATTTAGCCTTGCCTTTACGCAATCACAAGGCGCTTCTGACTGATGTCGACCACCCTGCGCCCCCGGATATTTCAAATTGCCGTCGCCCTGAGCCTCGCCGGCGCCCTGGGCGCGTGGGCCGTCCTCTGGGCACAGCCAGCGCAGGCCGTAGTCACCCGCGCCACCGGTCTGGTAAAATTCCAGCGCGGCGGCGGCGCCTGGCAGAGCCTTCGCGTTGGCCTGCAATTGCGCAATGGCGACCGCGTGCAGACCGGTCCCCAGTCGCGGCTGGTGATCCGCACGCCCCACGCCGAGCTCCGGCTCGGGGAGAAAAGCGAAGCGGCGCTGGAGGAGATGATGCAACAGGGCGCTCAGAGTATCCAGATGCAGCGTGGCTTTGGGTGGTTTCATGTTCAGCCTGGCGAGGGACGCCGCTTCCAGGTGCATACGCCTACCATGGTCGCCTCCGTGCGGGGGACCAGGTTTGCCGTGGCGCCCGGCGATAACCCCGCCGGCGGCGCCATCTCTTGCGTATGCGAGGGACAGGTCGCCACTGCGCCAGCCAGCGATCCGGACGAAACAGAACTGGCCAGCGCCGGCGATTCGAATGACTATGATGCCGACGGCGATTTCAGCCGCCGCGATCTACGCCAGTTTTTTCGTAAGCTGAAGGTCGATCGCAGTTTTCAAACTCTGATGGATCAGGATGTGCGCTATCGCAATTGCACCAGCTGTCACCGAATGACGGATCTGGCTACAGACCACAGTCCAGATCCAACTTCTTACTGAGTTTTTTGCGAAGGGACTGTAGATCAACTCTGGACCCGTGAGCGCCTGGCAGCAAAATCGCAAGCATCAAGGCTCTGTATTTCTCCTGTCTCTGGCGCTTTGTGTGACTCCCTGCGGGCTGCCGCTTGCTGCCGAGGGCGGGGTCGGTGCGGAGATTCCAGCAACTGAAACCGCGTCTGAGCCGGAACAGGAAAGCGCGCCGTCGCCGGCATCCGATTCCTCCGCGACAAATCCGCCGGACGCCTGGGACGAACAATCCGATGCCTGGGGTCAGAGCTGGCTGGATGGCTTTGCCGTATTTGCGAGTTTACGTCTGCGGCCGGAATACCGCAGTAATTTCGATTTCAATCGATCCACTGACGATCAGGCTGATTTTGTCGGCCAGCGCGCGCAGGTTGGCGTGGCCAAGGAGTTCAACGAGGATCTGCGGCTGCGAATTACATTACAAGATTCGCGAGTCTGGGGCGGATCGCCCGGCAGCGATAGCGGTCTCTCCACCGCCAACTCGGAAAGCAATGAATCGCTGGACCTGCGCGAAGCCTACCTGGAATGGAACCGCCTGCTGGGACCGCTTGGCATTCGCGCCGGACGCCAGATTCTTGCCTACGGCGACGGCCGCCTGGTCGGCGCCGCAGACTGGAGCAACGTTGGCCGCAGTTTTGACGCCATGCGGCTGCACATTGAAAGCGACCGCTATCGGGCCCAGCTCTTTGCAGCCGTGCTGGCCGAAGAGGATAGCGATGACGCAGGCAATCAGCCGGCGACTGGTGCGCGCTCCTCGGACATCATCATTCGCTGTGATGAGAACGGCGCCGCCTGTCGCGTCAGCGCTGGCGTCGGGCGCGAGTTGGACGACGCTTACTTTGCCGGATTCCATAACAGCTTTCAGCCAGCCAATGGTTTCCTGGTAGAAGCCTACTATTTTGGGGTATATAAGAAATGGATGCCGGCTGCAACGCCGCGCTTTGCCATTCCCGGCGCCACGGTAACGACCCAGGATCGAGCAAGGCAGCGCGACAATCTGCATACCATTGGACTGCGCCTGACCAACCGCGACTGGCAGGGTCGCTCCAGCCACGCCCTGGACTGGACAGCCGAAGCAATGATGCAAAGCGGCGAAACGGGACGTCGGGTTGGCGCTGGATGGGACCCCTTTCGCGTCGAAGTTCCCTTATTCGATGCAGCGGGCGCGCCGCTGCTGGACGCCAACGGCGTGCCGCAACAGCGCCGCCTCTGGACCGAGCCGGAACAGTATGCCGGCCGTGCGCTGGCGCTGAGCGCCGGTTGGACCTTTTTTGAGAGACTGCGGCTGGGCGCAGAATACATAGAAGCCAGCGGCGATCGGGATCGAAGCGACGCGGAGTCCCGCACCTTTCAGCCGCTCTTTCCGGATGCGCATGAACATCTGGGCTGGGCCGATCGCGTCAGCATGCGCAACATTCTGGCGCGCAGCGCCAACCTGAGCTGGGATTTTGGCGCCTGGGGAAAGTTGAAGATTCAAGTTTGGCGCTTTGTAAAACGCGAGCGCGCCGATGCCTATTACGATGCCCGCGGACTGCCGCGCAGCGGATTGAGTACTGAGGCCGCGGGCAATGCGCGCTACGGCCCCTGGATTCTGGACGGGCAGCAAGTCCTTCCGGCGGCATCGCTGGGTCAGAATCTATTTCGCGAATATGATCTGCTCTACTCCATTCGAGTTCGCGGCTTGCTGCTCGGCCTGGGCTACAGCGCCATATTTGCCGAGGACAGCATCGCCCTGGCGGTGGACCGGCGCAATCTGCCGCTGGATCAGCAGCTCCATCGCTTTGATCGACGCGCAGATTTTGCCTATCTGATTTTGCAGGCCCAGTTCTAGCCGGCCCCTTAGCGCCCGGATTCAATGGACCGGGCGTAGATCTGAATGCGCTGGCCGCGAACGCTGGCCAGATCGCCAAATACCCGCACCGTAGCGCCGTTTTCCAGCGGCGGCGGAGTCTGTCCATCGGCGCCGGGAAGTAGAACGTGGATTTCAGCCTGCAGCGGCCCTTCCAGCAGCAGACGCAAACTGAGCGCCGGACCGCTGCGACGAACATCGGCGGCGCGCCCGCTCCAATCGACCTGTGCGCCGCGCAGCATGTACGGGTCCTGTACAAGCGCCGCCGGCGTTACAGAGTCGCGCAACTCGTCCGCTGCCAGAGCCAGCGGGATGGCATCGCGCAATAACAGTGCGCGTTCCTTGATTTCGAACGATGCATTGGACAATTCCAGGCGACCAAGAGCCATGCGCGCCTGGTTGACTTTGCCGGCGCCGATCAGGCTGCGCGCCTCTTTGTATTCGGCCAGAGCCTCGTCGCGCGTAGCGTAGACAAATCGGGGCGGGTCATTCTGGAAGGAATCGGCCGGCAAAACGCTGCCCTGCGCTGGCGGCAGCGGCAGCGCGTCTTCCGCAGCGCGAAATCGATCGCCGCGAATCAGAATCAACAAAGGCCGGAAATAAAAGCCGGCGGCAAGCGATGCAAGCACCAGCAGCAGCGCCGGCAGCGCCAGCTTCCAGTAGGGAGAAAGCGGACGCGGCCCGGAGGCGATCGACGGCCCGGGCGCCGCGCCTGGCAGAGGAACAAAACGCGTAAAACTGGCGGCCCCGCGCAATTCCTGATCGAGCAATGCTTCGCCTCTTCGACTGCGCTCGATCAAGGAATCGGCAAAGGTGTCCGCCGGATTCAACTGGATGATGCGCGTCCAGAGTAACAGCGCCTGGTCGACGCGGCGCCGATGCAATTCCAGATAGGCTGCCAGAAATAGATGACTGGAATCATAACGCGAACGTTCGCCGTGTCGCTCGACCCACTCTTCCGCTTCCAGAACGTGCCCCAGACCGAAGAGGGCGCAGGCGCCAGCATAGAGCGCCCGCGCTGAAATAGAATCGCCGGCGCTGCGGCGCATGTTTCTGATCAGATCGAAAGCTTCCTGATAACGCGACTCGTACAGCAGCGATTCGATGCGTTCCAGTTCCTGATTTTCGCGGGCCGTCATTGCGCCATCCCATCGTTGCGGCCAAAACGGCGACCCTGCTCAGCCCACGCCGCCCTGAATTCAGCCTGGGTGACCGGCTGGTCGTACAGCGGCTGCCCGATACGCTGCAGCAAGACGAAGCGCACCTGTCCGCCATAGTTCTTCTTATCAAATTGCATATGATCGAACAGGGCGTCGGCCTCCAATCCCCCGCAATCTCGCGGCAGTCGCAGCGCCGCCATCGCCTCCAGCGCCCGCTGCGCTTCGTCCTCTGGCAGGCCAACTTTGTTCATCGACAGCAACAGCGCCGTAACCAGACCTCGAGCCACCGCCTCCCCATGCAAGAACCGACCGTAGCCAGCCAGCGATTCGATGGCGTGCGCCGTGGTATGTCCCAGATTCAGTATGGCGCGCAAGCCATTCTCCCGATCGTCTTCTGATACTACTCTGGCCTTAAAGCGTACTGAATCGATCAAGGCCTGACGCAACTCAACGGAAGCTGGCTGTCGCATCAAGCTAGCATGACCGGCCAGGCGACTCAGCATCTCGGCGCTGTCCATACAGGCATGTTTGCACATCTCGCTCAGGCCACAGCTCCACTCTCGCTCGGGCAAGGTGCCAAGCAGCGACTGATTAAAATAAACCAGAACCGGGTGATGAAAGGCCCCGATCATATTTTTGCCGACGCCAATATTCACGGCCGTCTTGCCGCCGACGCTGGAATCCACTGCGGCCAGCAAAGTGCTCGGCAGTTGCACGAAGCGCGTCCCGCGCGAAAGCAAGGCCGCTGCCAGTCCGGCAAAGTCGCCCACCACGCCGCCGCCTACCGCCAGAATCAACGATCGCCGATTGGCGCCCTCGCGCACCAGCTTCGACAGCGCCTCCTCCAGAGCCGAAAAACTCTTCGATTCTTCGCCCTCGCCCATATACACAACGCGCCGATCTTCCAGCGCGCCAGGAAATTCATCGGTCAGGCGCGAAAGCAAATCACGGAGCACATAGTCGCGCAGACCGCGCTGGCTGATTACAAAGATGTGATCGGCATTGAAGTTCTCCAGCAGTCGATTATCAAAGAGCCCATCCCAC
This sequence comes from Leptospirales bacterium, assembly GCA_019694655.1. Classification (NCBI taxonomy): domain Bacteria; kingdom Pseudomonadati; phylum Spirochaetota; class Leptospiria; order Leptospirales; species Leptospirales bacterium. The sequence goes on along the minus strand of JAIBBN010000003.1, from coordinate 222,807 downwards.
GAGGGTTCTATATAAACGGGATAGGCCGCGGCGCTCTGCGGTTGAACCGTTACCGCCTCATGGAGCACGACGCCCGAACTCCTTCTCCGCGCGGGATAGCGCCTGTGCGGCGGCGGCCTGCTCGGCAAGCTTGCGCGATCCGCCGTTGCCGCGGCCAAACTCTTTGCCGGCAATCGTAACGCGCACCGTGAACTCGCGTTGATGATCCGGTCCGCGAGACTCGACCAGCTCATAGATGGGCCGCGTTCGAGCCTTGCGCTGCACCAGCTCTTGTAAGCGCGACTTGGGATCGCGAGCGCGCGCTGGGTCGCTGAGCAACTGGATCGACTCCTGAAAATGTCGCAGAATAAAGCGGCGTGCGCTATCCAATCCGCGATCCAGGTAGACAGCAGCAATGACCGCCTCCAGCGCATCGGCCATGTTGGAGCTGCGTTTCTCGCCGCCGCTGGCCTTCTCACCGCGTCCCAGACGCAGCGCTGAGCCGATGCCCATCCCCGCAGCGACTTGAGCCAGCGAAGTTTCGGAAACCAGCGCCGACTTCATTCGCGCCAGTTCGCCCTCGGCGAAGGCCGGCCGTGAGCGGTACAGGTGCTCGTTGATCACCAGGCCAAGTACGCTATCTCCAAGGTACTCCAGGCGTTGATTATCGAGCTGTCCCCCGGACTCGTTTCGATAGGAACTGTGAGTGAGTGCAAGATCCAGAAGATCCAGGCGCTTGAATGAGGTTCGCAAACGACGGCAGACAGCCACCAGCTCGCGGCGGCGTTCCGGGCTGATATTTTTCAGCGATGGCTTTCGGGGGCTCGTCGCCACAAGGGACGATGCCTGCGAGGGAAGCGGGCCGCAAAGGAAAAAAGGCGGGCCGATAAGATAACTGGCCGCCCGCTGCCGGGCGGCCAGTTCAGGTCGCTAACTCAGCTAGCGTGCTCGTCGATATATTTCAGAACGTCGCCGACGGTCTGAATTTTCTCGGCGTCTTCATCGGAGATCTCGATGCCGAACTCCTCTTCCAGAGCCATTACCAGCTCAACGGTGTCGAGGGAGTCAGCGCCCAGGTCATCGATGAAGTGAGCTTCCGGAGATACCTCCGACTCGTCAACGCCGAGCTGCTCGACGATGATCTGCTTCACCTTTTCAAAATCAGCCATATCAGTTCTCCTGTAGCCGACAAGTGTAAACGAATATTTTTGCCGTTGTCACCAACGACTGGCGCACGCTATGAAAGCGAGCTTTGTCAGCAAGTGGAAAAAAAGTGAACGATGCGAGAAAATTCAACACCGCCTGGGACGGCGGCAGCGGCTTACCTGGCGCCGGTCCCAAAACCGGCTCTGCGCGACAGGAGGTCGCGCCATTCGCAAAGCGAATGCGAGGAACGGTTGAAAAATTCAGGCGAATTCTCCGCGGAATTCGCCATTGCCGCAGGCAATGCAGAGAATTTTGAAAACCGTTCCGTTTGGCCCAAATCCCCGCAGACGGGGGTTTCGGGACGCGCTCTTTTATAGAAAAGACTTCCCTTGATTCGACATGCCGGGCGAACCGAAAATATCAAGACAATTGTCCGCCGCAGGCCGTTGTCAGAAGTGACCCCACTATGCGCTCGCTCATTCAGTTCAAGAATGCCCACCCGCTCCGCCTGGATCCAGGCCTTTCCGAGCTGATCGAAGGCCCCCTGCCGCCCCGCCTGGGACTGGAATGCGTCCAGCAATGGAAATTGGAGGGCTTTCACTCGGTCTTCCTGCTGGTAGATACCGAAAGCGATTCAGAAACGGAAGACAATATCAGCAAACTGATGCGTCTTTGCCGCGGTCCGGGAATTCGTCTGGAGCGCCTTTCGCTCCAGTCGCTGCGCGATGGGGAACACAGTGCGATTCAGAACCACTGTCGGCGGCTGCAGGCCGCCCTGCGCGAAGGCGCTTGCCGCCTGCTATTCAGCAGCGACGTCGAAGCCTACGCCGCACTGCTGGCCGCATCCTTTCTGCTGACGCTGCGTTCGATGCGCGGACTCAGTCCGCAACAGGCCGGCGAGTATATTTTGCGCAGCGCTGCGCCGCGGGATTTGCTTCGCCTCATCCAGGAATTCAAGCACTACCTTGATCCAGGCTATCGATTGCCGCCCGAAGATAGCCAGACGACTCTCCCCGAGCTGCCAGAAGAGCCCCAGCAAAAGGGTCCGGAGGAGGCTTTTGATGACCCCCGCCTGAGCATCGGCCAGAGCGCAGAACCAGCGTTTGCCAGCGCACCACAGAATGCGCCGACCGACGTCCCGAAACCGCCCGAGGCAAATCCTGAGCACGCGGCGGCAGAGGCTGATGCAACGCCGCACGCGGCAACCGCGCCAACACCAGTTGCGGCGGCTGGCGCCGGGGCCCCTCCATCCAGCAGCAGTGCAGCGCCCGCTGCAGGGCAAGCTGCAGCGCCGGGCGGCGCCGTCAAAGGCGACAGAGCCTGGAAAAAGGGACGCTTCACGATTGGCGTGAAGCTGCTGACCATTATCACCGGCCTGATCATTGCCGCACTGACCACCAGTATTGTACTGGCCAGCATCGACTTCAGCAACGGCATGAGCCGCCGCATTGAGGAAAACAACATCACCGTAGCGTCCGTCGTTGGTCAGCGCGTTGAATCAGAAATACGCAACATGGCCTACAAGTCGCATGTCATGGCGCTCACGCTGGAGCAAAACATTGGCACGCCGGCCCAACAAGCTCTGCTGGCTTCGCTCTTTTTCAAGAACAACCCCGACTTCGTCTATCTGGCCGTGGCCGATGCCGCCGGCGAAAGATTGCGTTTGCGGCGACAATTGCCCAATAGCGAGTATCTGAACACCAGCGGCTTGAGCGCCGCACAGGTCATTGAAGTTATACAGAGCAATGCGCCGCGCTTTGCCCGCAGCTTCGGCGGCGGCATTGCGGTGGTCAATGCATCGCAGGGCAGCATTCCCTTGCTGGGCATTGGCATCCCGCTGGGTCAATCGGCGGCCATCTTGATTGTGGATCCAGCGCAGATCTTGAAGGCTTTTCAAATCGAAGGCAACACGCTCCTGACCACTTACATGGTCGGCGGCGATGGCGAGTTGATTGCACATACTGATTCCAATCAAGTACTGGCCCACGCCAATCGCGTCGATTCGCCCATTGTGCAAAGAATGTTTGCTCCGGACAATCGCGTCAGTACCGGAGTCCTGCCTTACGTTGATACCGATCACAAGAGCTATCTGGGCGCCTTTGCCAGGCTGGGCGTGGGCGGACTGGGAATCGTTTCCGCCGCCGATGAAGAGCAGGCCTTTGCCGCCGTCGCGCAGATCCAGCGCAAGAATCTGCTGATTCTGATCATCACCCTGGCGATTTCATTTTTGATTGTTTACTTTTTCTCCAAGACGCTTACCGTGCCGATCGTTGATCTGGTGGGGGCCACGCGCAAGATTGAAGCTGGCGACTACCAGGTGGATATCGAAGCGATCACCGGCGATGAAATCGGCAGCCTGACACACAGTTTTCGTAGCATGGCCGTTGGATTGCAAGAACGGGAAAAGGTGAAGGACGCACTGTCCCGCTTTGCCAACAAGAAAGTCGCCGAAATGGCGCTCAGCGGCGAGCTGAAGCTGGGCGGCGAGACCAAGGATGCAGCCATCTTTTTCTCGGATCTGCGCGGCTTCACCGCCATGTCCGAAAAGATGACGCCGGAAGAAGTGGTCGCCTATTTGAACGAGTATTTCACTGGCATGGTGGCCTGCGTGAACCAGACCGGCGGCGAAGTGGACAAATTCATCGGCGACGCCGTGATGGCCCACTGGGGCGCCATCGACAGTACCGGCAACGATACAGAACATGCGATCAACGCCGCACTGATGATGCGCCGGGCCTTGATCGAGTTTAACAAGCGCGGCGAAGGCAAGCGCCCTTTTGCCAAAATGGGCTGCGGCATCAATACCGGTCCGGTGGTGGCCGGCCAACTTGGTTCCAGCGAGAAAATGAGCTACACCGTCATTGGCGACGCGGTCAACCTTGCCTCGCGCATTGAGGCATTGAACAAACCCTTCGGCACAGACATTTTGATTTCTCAGGACTCCTTTGAACGCGTCTCCGGCATTTTTCGCGTGGAGGAACAGCCGGCAATCAAGGTCAAGGGCAAGACGGAGCCGCAAATCATCTATGCTGTAATCGGTCGAGCGGATGATCCGCAATGTCCGGCGGATATGGACGCCGTGCGCGCCATGCTCGGCATTCAATTCGACAAGGGCAAAGCCGTCGATCCGGACGCCAAAGAAGAGAAATTTGAGGTGCTCGGCGCCGCTGGCTGAGCGTAAAGTTCAATCCGATGTCCGCCAGCCTGCTGGAGAAGGCGCCAATCCTGCGCACCCTGCGCCCCGACCGACGCGATTGGTATGTAATTGCCATCTGTGGCGCCCTGTCGCTGGGCGCTGGCATTGGCCTGTATTTGAATTCGCGCTCGCACGGACCGGGCTCTGGCGAGCGAGTCGGTACGCTGATCGTCCGCCGCAATATCGCACAGCGCAAGTATGGATCCCAGGCTATCTGGGAAGCGCTGGAGGATGAGGTGCCGATCTACAACAATGATTCGATTCGGACGGGGGACTACTCCCTTGCGGAAATCGTACTCAATGATCAAACGCGCATCAAGGTCGATGAAAACACGATGATCGTCGTCTCCGTTGGAGACCGCACCAACATCAATTTCGCCTATGGCTCGCTGCAGGCCGACCGCGGCGCCGCCGGCGGCGGCGAGGTAACCATTCAGTCAGCCAACCAAACCGTAAGCGTCGGTTCCAGCGACGTGCAGCTGGCGCGGCGCGATGACCAGCAGGCGCTAGATGTTACAGTACGCAGCGGCCAGGCGACAGTGGCCTCCGCCGATGGCCAGGCGCAATCGTTAGGCGCGGGCCAGCGCGCCACCGTGTCGCAGGGAGGCGCGATTGAGGTTCGCCCTATACCCTTTCAGTTGCAGAATCCGCCGGCCGGGGCCAGCTTCTTTGTGAACGAGGGCGGCGCCAGTCTGCGCTTCGAGTGGCAGGGAGTTTCCGGCGAAGCCACGCTCGAAGTAAGTCAGCGACGCAATTTCCTGCGTCCGGATTTGCGGCTGTCCAGCTCTGCGGGAAACGCAGCGGCATCGCTTGGCGCCGGCAACTATTACTGGCGAATAGCGGCGCGCAATGTGCAGAACGGCCAACTTGAATACAGCGAGGTGCGCCGCTTTAGCGTGCTGCGCAACGCGCCAGTGCGACTGCAGGCCCCCGCGGCGGGACGCGTCTTTCAGTATTCAGCGGAGGCGCCCTTCGTCAATTTCGCATGGAGCGCCAACGATCAGGCCCAGGAGTACGTTCTGGAAATTGCTCACGATGCCAGTTTCACAAATCTGGTTCGCAGTAAGAATTCCCCGCTGACCGGCCTTTCGCTGCCTGTGTCGGCCGGCGACTATTACTGGCGAGTGCGCAGCCTGGGCCGCGATGAAGCATCGAACACAAGTTCCGCTGCGCAAAGTTTTCGCGTGCTGCGATCCGAACGCGCGCCGCCGCCACAGCCGGCTCAACCTACTGAAGGCCGAAACATTCCGCAGGCCGTGGCCAGCCGGGGCATTGTTTTTACCTGGCGCCAATCCGCGGAACTCCGCGAAACTACGCTGCAGATTTCACGTTCCGAGTCCTTCGCCGATCTGGCTGCCAGCGCCGCCGTCCATGGCAGCTTTACACGTCTCAGCCAACCGTTGCCGCCAGGCGCTTACTTCTGGCGCCTGCGCGGTCGCGATGCCGGCGGACTGGAAACAGAATTTTCAAGTGTTGCCAGATTTGCGATCAGCGCTGGCGGCGCCTTGCGCACTCAGTTGCCAGCGGAAGGGGCCGAACTAAGCCTCGATGAAATTCGCGCCGATGGCTGTCTTTTTCAATGGCAGCGCACTGAGGGAGGCGGCCGCTATGTGCTGCGACTGAGTCGTTCCCGGGATATGCGCGCGCCTCGTGAGGAAAGCGTCAGCGGGGCCAGCCTGCGTCTGAACGATCTTGGCGAGGGACAGTGGTACTACCAGGTTGCATTGACGGATGCCGATGAAGAAATTCTGCGCAGCGAAGTAGTCGCCTTCCGGATTACCGATGTGCCAGCGGCGCCGGAGATTCTTGCGCCAGCGCCGGACCAAAATGTCAATCTGGCGGATCGCGATGGGCTGCACTTGCGCTGGACAGCTGTTCGCAATGCGACTTACTATGATGTGACCTTGACGCAATTGGGACGACGGCCGCGGCCGGCGCTGCGGACTCGCGTCAATGGACTGGAATTCCAGGCCCCGCCTTCGCCCGAGCTGCTCAGCGGCGACTACAGCCTCAGTGTGCGAGCCTGCCGCACAGCGGCGCGCAATGCTTGTTCCGCGGAGGCTGTCCGCCGCTTCCAGCTGAGCGCCCCGGAGGAATTGCCGCCGCCGGAGTTTATTTCGCCGCCGACCCAGTACGTTGTGCCTGAATGAAGATTGTAAAATACATATTTTTGAGCTCCTTGTTTTCCAGAGCGCATGCTGTGGCGCTGGCGCTGCTGCTGGCGTGGAGCGCAGGCGCCGCAGTCGAGGCGCAGCCCGGGGCTGCGCCAGCGCGCGGCGGCGAGATCGTCATCCGCTGGCAGGCCCTGGCCGGCGCCGCCGCTTACCAGCTACAGATACGGCGTCGGGGGGAGGAAGCGCCCTTTGTCGACGAACGCCTGCGCGACAACGCCTTTCCAGCGCGATTGACGCCTGGGCAATACGAACAACGCTTGAGCGCCATCAATCAAGCGGGACGACAGGGACCCTGGTCGGCCTGGCGCGAGCTTGAGGTACGCGCCAGTCGTCGTCCCGTGATCGGGGCCCTCCAACCGCAGGGAGCAAGCGAATCCGGCCAACTACAGCGCGTCACAATTCAAGGCCTGTACTTCACGCCGGAGAGCCGGATCATCATCCGCAATCAGAGCGAGCAGCAGTCTACCCTCGTTCCGGCGCGAATGACCGCTCCCGGCGTGCTGGAAACGGAACTGGATCCGACCGTCTTGCGCGATGGAAAGTATTCGCTGGTCATCGAGAATCCCCGCGAGCAGCGCAGCGAACTGGCAGCGGCCGTGGTCATTGCCGACGATCGCGTCTCGGTACCCGAGCAATACCAGCAACCTTCCGCCGAGTTTCGACGGCAGCAGCAGCAGGCGGCCCAGGAGCAAGCGGCAGATGAATCACAGCGACAGTTGAGTGCGCCGGAAATCTGGACTTCGATGGCGCCGGGTCTGCCGGCCTTGTTTCGCGGCGAGTATCGCAACTCCTCGCTCTGGGGCGCGGCCTTTCTGGCGCCCGTCGGCGGAGTGCTGCTGGAATACAACGCCGGCGTCGCCGCGCGCAACGCCTATAAGAATGACCCGCTGACGCTCTTCGTTACCAACCCGGCGCTGGCCCAGGCGGTCGGTTCGCAGGCCGGCAGCATCACCAACAGCGCACTTGGATTGATTATCTACCAGCATTCGGCAAACCAATCGGCGGCGCGTGCGACCTACGCACGTCATCAACAAAACCAGATCTTTCTGGCGGGACTGGCCGGCGTGGTCTATCTGCTGCACTTCTATCTGGAAAGCGGCGAGGCGCTCTTTGACAGCTGGTTTGGTTATCAATCGGCGGAGGCCGCGGCAGAGTTTGCCGCAGCGGCATCGCCATGGCTGAGCGGCCGCGCAATCTCGTCGTTCCATGACGCGCAGGGCACTGGCTACGACGAGCTTTCCCGGCGTTCGCAGCTTTATCAGGCGCCGGACAATAGCCTGCTGAGTCCGCTGCTACTGCTGCATTTCTGAGGGATCGACGCGACGTCCGACCTTCGCCCGGGCGCTGAGATCTTCGCCCAGCAGCAGGTTGACGCTTACGTTATCGCCGCGCACAATGCTTCCCTGCAGAACGTTCACGGTGACTCCGCCGCCGTCGATGACGCCGCGCATTACATTGATCACGACGCCGCGCGTTTTATCGCCGCGAACGTTGCCCTCCAGATAGTCGATGCTGACATCACGGCAGTCGATCAGATCGCCGCGCATGTAACGAAGTTGCCGTTTTTCCGGCGAACGGTAGAGATCGCGCGGCTCCAGATTTCCAATGTGAATGTTGGAATGCGGGGCTTCCGTCTCCGGGCGGGCGCAGCAAGCCAGGACGAGCAGACACAAAAAAGCTGAGCGAAGTATCATCAGGTCCAGGCTGCGCAGCGACGCTGCATCGACGACGAAAAATCAATTTCCAAATCGCCGAATTGATTCGGTAATTCGACCGGAGAGATCCTTTTCCGCAAAGCGCTGCGCCGCCCGTACCGCATTCTTGAAGGCGCGAGCGTTGGAACTGCCGTGGCCGATCAAACAGTTGCCATTCACGCCCAGCAGCGGGGCGCCGCCATACTCGCTGTAGTCCATGCGCGCTCGAATCATTTGAAAGGTAGGCTTGAGCATAAAAGCGCCCGTCCGTCCCAGCGTGGTGCTTTCGATTTCGCGCCGCATCAGGCCAAATATGGAGCGCGCCAGTCCTTCCGTTGCTTTGAGCACAATGTTGCCGACAAAGCCATCGCAGACCACGACATCCGCGGTGCGTCCGGTTCCTCCATAGAGATCACGGCCTTCAATGTTTCCGATAAAGTTGTAGGGCAGCTTCAGCAGTTCGCGGTGGGCAGTCTGTGTGGAATAGTCGCCCTTCTTGTTCTCCTCCCCGTTGGAGAGCAGCGCCACCCGGGGATTGACCAGGCTGAGGATTTCGCGCGCATAAACCTCGCCCATGATGGCAAATTGGATCAGCCACTCCGGCTTGCAGTCGACATTAGCGCCGCTGTCGATCAACACTGTCGCGCCGCCGTCCTGCCGCGGCAAAGCTGTCGCAATCGCCGGCCGTTCGACGCCTTCGATGCGACCCAGTTCCCAGAGCGCGGCGGCCATCGTGGCGCCAGTATTGCCGGGAGAAAAAAAAGCCGATGCCCGCCCCTCTTTGACCAGCCGCGCCGCTACCATGATGGAGGCGTTGCGCTTCTGGCGTACGGCGCGAGCCGGCGACTCATGCATTTCAATTGTGCCTTCGGAATGCGCGACCTGAATATGTTCAGGATCTCCCGGAAAGCGGGCCAGCGCTGCGCCAACCTGCGCCTCATCGCCGACCAGAAGGACGCGGCTGCCAAATTCGCGCACTGCCTGAATGGCGCCATGAACCGCCGTATCCACGCCCAGTTCGGCGCTCATGCAATCTACTGCGATCCACACGCGCACATTGGCGCGGCCCTTGATTGCCTGGTAAACCAGATTTCTCTTCCCGGCCTGCGTCAGGCCTCAGGAAGAGCGGTCGATAGCTTATTCCGCCGAGCGCTGCTTGGGCGGCAGGACCACGCGGTTCTTGTACCAGCCGCAAGAGGGACAGACGCGGTGCGGCATAATGAAGCTGCCACAATTCTTGCAGGCCGCCAGGTTGGGGCGGCCAATGGCATGATGCGCCCGACGCTGGCGGGTCTTCTGTTTGGAGGGTTTTCGCTTGGGAAGCGCCATGGTATCCTGCTCGAAAGGGACACTTTTCACAGAGGCAGAGGGCTGACAAGCGATTCCGAAGCGGATGGTTGACAGGTTGTTGCCAGACGGCGCTTTGACCGGGATGTCTCTGGCGGCCCAACTGGAAAGTCTTGCCCAGGAAGCGCAACGGGCTTTGGAGCAGGCCTCCAGCCTGGCGGCGCTGGAGGAGCTTCAGCATCGCTTGCTTGGCAAGAAGGGCGAACTCAGCGAATTGCAGAAGTCGCTGCGCGATCTGCCGGCTGAAGAACGGCCCGCTGCGGGCCAGGCCGCGCATCGCGCCCGCCAGCTGGTCGAGGAAACGCTCCATCTTCGACGCGAATCGCTGAAGGCGGCGGAATTGCGCTCTCGCCTGGCGGCGGAGCGCTACGATGCGCTGCGCCCGCTGTCCGCTCCCATTGGACGGCTCCATCCGATCACGCGCATGCAGATGGAAGTCGAGGATATTTTCAGCTCGATGGGCTTTGAGATCGTCGATGGCCCGGAGGTCGAGACAGACGAAAACAACTTTGGAAAACTAAACTTTTCTGCGGACCATCCAGCGCGCGATATGCAGGATACGATCTGGACCAGCGACGGCAACTTGCTGCGCACGCATACATCCCCGATTCAGGTCCGCGCCATGCAGGTGATGCAGCCCCCCTTCCGCATGATTGCCCCCGGCCGCGTGTATCGTTACGAAGAGATCGATGCTTCCCACGAAAACACCTTTCACCAGGTGGAGGGCATGCTGGTCGATCGCGAGGTTAGCGCCGCCAATTTGATCTTTATCATGAAGACCTTTCTGTCGCAGGTCTTTGAGCGCGATGTCACGGTACGACTGCGACCGGGCTACTTTCCCTTTGTTGAGCCGGCCTTTGAACTTGATATCCAGTGTCTGATCTGCGGCGGCAAAGGCTGCCGCACTTGCAAGCAGAGCGGCTGGATCGAGCTCTTGCCCTGTGGCCTGGTGCACCCCAATGTGCTGCGCTCGGGCGGCATTGATCCCGCGAAATGGTCGGGATTTGCCTTTGGTCTGGGCCTGGACCGCCTGGTGATGATGCGTTACGGCATTGAGGATATCCGCCATTTCCTCTCTGGCAATCTGCGCTTCCTGGAACAGTTTTGATGTTGCGACGGTCTGCAATCTACGGAAGCCTTGCATCGTGCAGCGGACGCTGCACGACAGAGAGGCCGACGCGCGCAGCAGGCCAGGCGCAACGCGCCGCGCTGCTGGCAGCGAAGCGGCCCACAGGCCGCGGCCTGCGCAGCGATCATTCTCGGTTCCGCGCAACACAGGAGGTGTTGCGACGGTCTGCAATCTACGGAAGCCTTGCATCCTGCAGCGGACGCTGCACGACAGAGAGGCCGACGCGCGCAGCAGGCCAGGCGCAACGCGCCGCGGTGCTGGCAGCGAAGCGGCCCACAGGCCGCGGCTTGCGGAGCGATCTTTCACAGTCCCGCGCAACACAGGAGGTGTTGCGACGGTCTGCAATCTACGGAAGCCTTGAATCGTGCAGCGGACGCTGCACGACAGAGAGGCCGACGCGCGCAGCAGGCCAGGCGCAACGCGCCACGCTGCTGGCAGCGAAGCGGCCCACAGGCCGCGGCTTGCGCAGCGATCATTCTCGGTTCCGCGCAACACAGGAGGTGTTGCGACGGTCTGCAATTTACGGAAGCCTGAATTCGTGCAGCGGACGCTGCACGACAGAGAGGCCGACGCGCGCAGCAGGCCAGGCGCAGCGCGCCGCGCTGCTGGCAGCGAAGCGGCCCACCGGCCGCGGCCTGCGCAGCGATCATTCTCGGTTCCGCGCAACACAGGAGGTGTTGCGACGGTCTGCAATCTACGGAAGCCTGAATTCGTGCAGCGGCCTCTGCACGATGCAGAGGCCGCTGCACACTATAATATGAAACTCTCATGGAACTGGCTGAACGACTACGTCGATCTGAGCGACGTAGGTCCCGAAAAAACTGCTGCTCGTCTGACGCTTGCGGTTTGCGAAGTCGACTCAGTGGAATCGATCTTCGCTCATCTCAAGTCCGTTGTGGCAGTCAGGGTCGAGTCGGTTGAGCGACATCCGGAGGCCGATCGGCTCTCGATCTGTCAGGTATCCGCCGGCAAGGAGCGCCTGCAGATTGTATGCGGCGCGGCAAACGTTCGCGCCGGTATGCTGGCCGCGCTGGCCCCGGCGGGCGCAACTTTGCCGGGCAAAGAGGGCGTCGCAATTGCAATCAAGACCTCGCGTATTCGCGGCGTCGAGTCCAGGGGCATGCTATGCTCGGCGCAGGAACTTGGCCTGGATCGTTTGTTTGGCGAAACCGACGGTTTGCTGGATCTTGAGTTATGCTGCAAGCAACAAGAACTCAAGGCGCCGACGCCTGGCAAGGATCTGGCTGCAGTACTTTGCCTGGAAGATACTGTCCTGGATATCGATAATAAGTCGATTACGCATCGACCCGATCTCTGGTGTCATTTTGGATTTGCTCGTGAAATCGCCGCGCTCTTTCACAAGCCGCTGCGCTTCGATCCGCTGGCGGCGCAAAAGCCAAAGCGGCCGACCGCCAGCAGCAAGAGCGGCGTCAAACGCATCGAAATTGAAGAGGGGGCGGCGCACGCCTACTTCGGCATGTACGTCGACGGCGTAAGCGTGAAGCCTTCGCCGTTCTGGATGCAGGCCCGCTTGCTGGCCGTCGGTCAGAAGCCCATCAACAATGTTGTCGACGCCTCAAACTACGCGATGTTTGAGCTTGGGCAGCCTAACCACGCCTTTGACGCTTCGCTGTTAAGGAACGATTCGGTGCTGGTCGCCAGCGCCTCCAGAGCCCGCGACCTGAAAAACTTCACTGCCCTGGACGGCGTGGAGCGTGCGCTTCCGCCGGAAGCCATCATCATCTTCGATGGCAAGGCCAGCGCAAAAACGGCAGTGGCCATCGGCGGCATCATTGGCGGATTGCACTCCGGCATTGCGCCGCAGACCACGCGCCTCTTTCTGGAATCGGCCTGTTTTCCTCGAGAGCGGATTCGCGCTGCAATTTCGGCGCTTGCACTGCGCACTGATTCTGCCCAGCGTTTTGAGAAGGGTCAGGATCCGTCCAAGGCGGCCCCGGCGCTGGGGCGCATTGTCGAGCTCTTGCGCCATAGCTGTCCGGACTTGCAACCCGGCGCCCTCAGCGGCGCCGGACCGCAAAAGGAACGACGCAACAGGATTCGGCTTCGACTCAGTTTTCTACAGGCGCGACTGGGCTTTGCGATCAGCGCAAAGCAGGCAGTTGATACCTTGCGGCGTCTGCACTTCGAAGTCAAAGCGCTCGCCGGCAAAGACCCCGAGTTACAGTTGCTGGCGCCTGCCTTTCGATCGCAGTATGACATTACCATCGCCGAGGACATCGTTGAGGAACTCGGTCGCGTCTTTGGCTATGACAACATAGCGCCGCGGGCGCCGCAAGCGCCGGTGCAGGCCTTGAAGCCCAATCGTGATCGCAGCCTGGCGCGCAAACTGCGTTTGTTGCTGGCGGCGGCCGGCGGCTACAGCGAGGTATACAACTACAGTTTTTCCGCCACAGAAGATAACCTGATCGTCGGTCGACGCGGGTTGCAGTTGCAGAATCCGGTCTTTGGCGATCGACCGGAATTGCGCGTCTCGCAGATTCCAGGAATCCTGCGCCAGGCGGCCCAGAATGAGAATCGGTTTCCGGAATTCAAGATCTTCGAATTTGGGCGCGTCTTCTTGAAGGACGGACGAGCTGCAAACAAGGCGCGGCTGGCGGAGGAAGAGCGGCGAATCACCCTGCTTTATTCGCTGCCGGATCGTAACGATTCAGATCTTCCCCTCGATCAACAGAATGATTTCGTGCAGTGGAATGAAATGCGACTGCTGCTGGATCGACTGTCTGCAGAATGCGGAGTCGCGCTGCAATGCGCGATTGTCGAGAGGCCGCAGGATGCAGCGCCCTACCTTCATCCCGGCTGCGCCATCAGCCTGCATGCCAGCAGCGGCGAATTGCTGGGCTACGCCGGCATCCTGCATCCCGTATTTCAAGATCGCTTTGATCTGCGTCGGCGGTGCCTGATCGCCGATTTGCACTTTGACGCCTTCCTGACCGCGCACCTGCTGGAACGCAAGAAGCGCGCCTACAGCCCGCCATCTATTTTTCCAGATTCCGCGTTCGAACTATCGCTGCTGCTGGATGAGAAGACCGGCAGCGAGGTTCCTTTACAGGTACTCCGTCAGCTGGCCTTGCCTGAATTGCGCAGCATGCGCTTACTGGCGATCTACCGCGGCGCTCCGCTGCCGGCGGCAAAGAAGTCGGTCAGCTATGAGTTGCGCGCATTGAAACAGGATGGAACGCTGAGCGGCGAGGAACTCCAAATGTTATTGGAGCGTTGTGTAGCAGCGCTGGCCGCCGCCGGCTTTCCCCTGCGCTGAATAGCGCACGGCGCGCCTTAATCCGCCGTGCAAAAAAAAAGCGCCGACGAATCAACCGCCGGCGCCTCATTGTTGCCAGGAACGTTCGACGCTTATTTCGGCGCGCCAGCTGCTCCGCCTGCTTTCTTGGTAGCAGAAGCAACAGTGGTCTGCACTTGCGATGCGAAGCTGGTCGCGGCGGTATTCACCTGACCGGCTTTCTCCTTGATGAAGGAAGCCAGTTCTTCGAAACGCGAGTTTACATCTTTGATGCGGTCTTCACCAACCACAGTCTTGAGTTGATCAAGCACCTGGGTGTAGTTCTTTTGCGCCTCAGAGAGCACTCGCTCGAAGTTAGCCTGCGCCTGGCTGGCCACATCGTTCAGACCCTTGATGGTATTGTCCAGAACCTCGCGAACCTTTTGCGCGGCTTCCGAATTGTCCGCTGCGCCTTTGCTTTTCAGATCTTCGAAAGCCTTGGTGATGGCCTGGATCGCAGTCTGGAAATTTTGTTCTCCAACTTTGAAAAGACCGATGCCGGCGTTCAGAATATCCTGAATGTTTTTCTCGAGCATGGACGTCCTCCTGATCTCCACAGTCGCCGGCTTGGCGCCGGTCATTTGTGCGTTGCACCATAAGCTAGTGCACCGCATTAGGAGGCAAGCACTTTCCTGGTGTTTTCACCTGGAGTCCGAAAAAAAAATGGCAGAGACCTCAAGCGATGCATGTGACAGAATGTTTGACGGACTTGCCGGCCCCCCCCCCGGTGGCTAATTTCATTCAGCCGCGGACTGTGCGCCGCGCATCCCAATGTTCCGGGGTCTGTGATGGATAAAGCCAAACTCGACAAGTACCGGCAGCGATTGTTGGAGGCCAAAGCCGAAATCCTCCGTGAATTGGAGATTGAACGCGAATACATGGTCTACAATGATCAAGGCGATCTTGTGGATCTGGCCGACGGCGTAATCAACAATGAAGTCCTGACCAAACTCTCGGACATGGACATTGAGAAGATCCGCCTGATCGATCTGGCTCTGGACAAACTGGACAAAGGCGTTTACGGCGTCTGCGAGGGTACGGGCAAGAAGATCCCTGAGGCCCGCCTGAACGCAATTCCCTGGGCGCAATACACCATCGAATACGCCGAGCAGCTAGAAAAGAACCGTCGCTAAAGCCCTGGCGGCTCTGCCTGCGGAAATGGCTGGCAGAGCAAGGCCCCTTCCATAATTTATGTCTCGCGCTGATTTCGGCGGCAGCGCCGTCGACAGCTGAAATCGGAGACAGGGATCGATCCGCGCCGGCCTGACGGCGCCAGGCAAGATGCCCGAACACTATGGCTCGCGAACAACAGAAAGGCGCCGCTCACGAAAAAGCGCGGCATGATTACGACCCCGGCAAGATCAAAGTGCTGGAGGGTCTGGAGGCGGTACGCAAGCGCCCCGGAATGTACATCGGAACGCAGGATCACAGCGGCCTGCACAAGATGGTCTACGAGGTCGTCGACAACTCGGTCGACGAACATATGGCCGGCTTCTGCGACGAAATCCTGGTGCGCATCCTGCCCGATAATATCATCGAAGTATACGACAATGGACGCGGGATTCCCGTTGGCATCCATCCTGAAAAGAAAGTATCCACCCTCGAAGTCGTAATGACCGTGCTGCACGCTGGCGGCAAATTCGAAAAAGAAGCCTACAAGGTATCAGGCGGTTTGCACGGCGTGGGCGTTTCAGTAGTCAACGCCCTCTCCGAATGGCTGGAAGCGGAAGTTCACAAGGATGGACAGATCTACAAGCAACGCTACGAACGCGGCGTGCCGAAAGGACCGGTGAAGCCGATCGGCAAAACGGAGCGGCACGGTACAGTAGTACGATTCAAGCCGGATGCTGGAATCTTCACCACTACGGAGTTCAAATTCGGTCTGCTGTTCCAGCGATTGCAGGAAATGGCCTTCCTGAATAAGGGTCTGAAAATTCATCTGGTAGATGAGCGCAAGAAACCGGTCCGGCAGGAAGAATTTCACTACGCGGGCGGCATCATCGAATTTGTTCAACGCTTGATCGAAAAGCGGAAGATGCTGCACAAGAAGATCATCTACTTCGAAGGCGAGAAGGACCACGTTGTCGGCGAGTTTGCCCTCTCCTATACGGAGAATCAGAGCGAACAACTCTTCTGCTTCACAAATGGCATCAATAACCTGCTGGGGGGGACACACCTCGAGGGATTTCGCACAGCGCTCACCCGAACGTTGAATGAGTATCTGAAGAAAGACGAGAGTATGAAAAAGAAACTGGGCGGCGCCACGCTGTCCGGCGATGATGTGCGCGAGGGCCTGGTCTGCGTTCTGTCGGTTAAGGTTCCCGAACCGCAATTCAACTCTCAAACCAAGGAGAAACTGGTCAATGCCGAGATCAAAGGCATAGTGCAGCAGATCGTCAATGAGAAGCTCACGCTCTTTTTGGAAGAGAATCCGGGAGAGATCCGGCCAATTCTTGAGAAGTGCATTCTTTCTAACCGCGCTCGCGAGGCCGCCCGCAAGGCGCGCGAGATGGTTACCAAGCGCAAAGGCATTCTGGAGGGCGGCGGTCTGCCGGGCAAGCTGGCCGACTGTTCCGAGCGAGATCCATCGCGCTCAGAGCTATTTATCGTCGAGGGCGATTCGGCCGGCGGTTCAGCCAAGCAGGGACGCAATCGCAACAATCAGGCTATCCTCCCGCTCAAGGGCAAGATCCTGAACGTGCTTAAGGCGCGCGATGATGCCATTCTGAACAATGACGAGATCAAAACTCTGGTTACGGCGCTGGGCATTGGTTTTGGCGAAGAAGGCTTCACGGAAGGAAGGCTGCGCTACCATAAGATCATTATTATGACCGACGCCGATGTCGATGGTTCGCACATTCGCACGCTACTATTGACCTTCTTCTACAAGAAAATGCGCCCGCTGGTAGACAAAGGCTATCTCTTCATCGCCCAGCCGCCGCTCTATCTGGTTAAGAATGGTAAGAACCAGGAGTATGCATTCACCGATGAGCAAAAGGAGCGTTTGCTCAAAAAGTTTAACAGCGACAAGACCATGGTTCAGCGTTACAAAGGTCTCGGTGAAATGAATCCGGAGCAGCTGTGGGAGACCACCATGGATCCGGAACGGCGGGTCATGTTGCAGGTGAAGCCGCTGGATGAGGATACACTGCAGCTGGAAGCTGTGGAGCGAACCTTTGATGTCCTGATGGGCGATGATGTCGAGCCGCGCCGCCGCTTTATCGAGAACAATGCCAGACTGGTTGTAAACCTCGATCTGTAAGCTCATGGATACACAGGGCGCGAGCAGCAGCCGACAGACGGCGCTTCGGCAGTCTGGCAAATGGGCGCCCCTGCTCTTCGGGACCTTAGCCCTGCTGTGGGGCTTTACGCAGATTTCGCCGCGGCACGTTTTTACCAACGATGCCATGATGCGCTATCTGCAGAGCGAATCCATTCTGCGCTATGGCAGCCCGGCCATTCATCATGAGCTGGGCGAGCTTGACGCCGAGCTGCGCTACTTTCCGCTGAAAACTGGCAATTATCTGGCGCGCCAGCCGGATGGCAGCTGGCAACCGGTCTTTCCTCTGGCCTATGCCTGGTTTGGCGCCGCCCTGTTTTCGTTCGGCGAACGGGCGGCCGGGCCGCTGGCCAATGGTCTGATCTTTCTGGGCTATCTTCTGGTCCTGGCAAGGGCCTGGCGCCTGGCGTGGCCCTCGCTACTGGCCGCCGTTGTGTCGACTCCCCTTCTGATGCATGCCGTAGATTTTTCCGAAGCAATGCCGACACTGCTGCTTTCCGCATCTGGCGCCTGCTTGATGTTACGCGCCAGACAGCAGGGCCGCTACTGGCAGAGCTTTGTCGGCGCCGCGCTGGCAGCCGCCGTCTTTGCCTTTCGACCGGAGGCGCTTTTCTGGCCAATGGCCCTGGGTGCATTACAGTCCATCGATGGATTCTGGAATCGCGTCCGGGGATCTTTACTGCACACTCTGGCGGCCTTCAGCGGCGCTGTGGCGATGTTGACCGCCATCGCAATTTTTCATTTCTTCAGCAGCGGTTCGATACTTGGCACAAAGATTTCGGGCGCCCTGGAGTTGGAACACCTGTTTAATCTGCAGCAGCGCGGCGCAATTGTTCAGAGCATGTTGATTGGCGCCAGTAAGCTGGGCGAGTTTCAGCCGGGATTTTTTGGTCATTCCCCTTTCCTGGTCCTGATCTTTGCTCCGGCGCTGATACCGACCTTGCGTAAGCGATCGCGGCCCGTTTTCCTGAGTTCGGTTGCAGCGTTGCTGGCGCTGATCCTGATTCTGATTTCCGCGCCACATGATGGCCAGTGGAGCTGGGGTTCGCGATACCTGTTGAGTCTGCTGACTCCAGCTCTGGTCGCTGTAGATCTCTGTGTCCTGCAGATCTATGAAGAAGGCCAGCGCCGGCGCCCCTGGCTGCAGGGGGCCCTCACGCTGGCGCTCGCTGCCAGCCTCGTCTGGGGAAGCTGGCAATTGCGGCGCGGCATATCAATCATGCGCGGCGCCACACACACCATGCGAAATTACGATCGCCTCTGCCGCAGTGCGGCAGGCGAGCTGGCGCTATTTGACAATCCAACGGCGGCGTTGCTCTGGGGACCGTGTGTACTTCGCTTTCATGATTTCTTGCTGGAACGAGCTGCCGATGCGCCGCTCTTGTTGGGCGAATTGAAACGTCGCTATCCTGGCATGGAACTGACCTACTTCCGCGCGCCCTACCTCGAAGGGGCGCTGGCCGCTGAGGGACGACCCAGACCGGCGGATGAAACGCAGCGCATCGAAGCCCTGCTGCGCCGCCAATTCATCTTTGTCGCTCGCAGGGCCGACGTCGATACTCAATCCTTCGTCTTAACCTTTCGGATTCCGCGCTAGGCATGGGTCGCTGGCGCTCGATTGTCGCTATCTTGCTTTGCCTGTCGGCTGCCGTTCATGCCTGGCAATTGCGCTGGCTGTGCGACGATGCGTTCATCAGTTTTCGCTACGCCCGAAACCTGCTGCGCTACGGCGAGCTGGCATTCAACCGCGGCGAACGTGTGGAAGGCTACACCAACTTTCTGTGGACGGTGTTACTATCCGGAGGCATGGCCCTGGGTGTTGCTCCAGAAACCTTCTCGATTGCAATGGGCATTGCGGCGTACGCGTTGTTGCTCTGGCTGAGCGCGCAGACGGCGCAGCAGGTCCTTGGTCGTCACTGGTTGCTGGCAGTGCTGCCGCTCGTCGTCCACCAGCACCTGAGCCTGTTTGCCACTTCGGGGCTGGAGACGATGGCTTTCACGCTATTCGTCAGCGCCGCCCTGTTTGATTTCTCTCTCGGCCGCGCTCCTCTCTGGCGCGGTTTTCTGCTGCTGGCTTTGGCCGGACTGCTACGCCCGGACGCAATGGCGCTCTATGGCGGCGCACTCGCCGGCATGCTGCTTCAGGCGCTGCGAACAGCGCCGGGATCGCGGCCGGCGGTGCGCCGGGCGGCGGCAGCAGGCGAAGCTCTGCGACTGCTTCGGCTGCAGGCGCCAGCAATGTTGCTCTTTGCCGCTTACTGGATCTGGCGCTGGCAGTACTTTGGGGCATTGTTTCCCAATACATTCTACGCAAAATCTGCCGCTCAGGCTTACTGGCGGCAGGGCGCTGCCTACAGCGCCGCATATTATGGCAGCTACTGGATGTTGCCAGCCTGCGCTCTGCTGGTGCTTTTGCTGGCGCTTTATCGCCGGCTTGCTGCAAAGGAGCGCGTAAGGCAAATGCCAGCTGCTTCTTCAAGAGCTGAGAACGCCTGCGAAGAACGCATTGCTCCCGTAGCCGGCGCCCTGCTAGCGTGGAGTCTCTACGTCGTATGGATCGGCGGCGATTTCATGTTTGCACGCCATTTGGTGGTAATTGCACCACTGAGCTATTTCCTGCTGGCGCGGGCCATGCTCTGGAGCGTACATTACTTGCGCGAGGCAAGGAGCTGGACGCTGGCGTTGACCGTCCTTGTGACTGCAGCAACAGCGCTGCGCGCGGACCCCTATCGCTTCCAGCCGAGCCGGAATTGGCTCTGGGGCCTGGGAATCGTCGAAGAGTCGGCAATCTACTCGCGAACTGGCATGCAACGCAACGCGATCTGGCTGGAAAGCCTGTCGCCTCTGATTCAGCGGAGCGGCGCCCGACTTGCCTTCTGGGGGGCCGGGGCGCATTTGATCTACTACCTTGATCCGCTATTTGCTGTGGAGGCTTCTACCGGTTTGACCGAAGCGAAACTGGCTCGCCAGAACCTGCTCCAACGGGGACGAATTGGTCACGAGAAGGCGGCGAGCGTTGCCTATCTGCGCGAGCGCGCCGTTGATCTATCGCTCTATCCGCCGCCGCCAGAACGGGACTTCGGCTGGAATCGCCTTCGTCTGCAGGGCATGCCGGCCGATTTTGAAATCATCCGCTACCGTCCGCAGGTCATGGAAAAGCTTGCAGAACACAGGGAGCTGCAATTTGTAAATTTTCCTGAATATCTGGATCAATATATGAAGCGAAATCACGCGCTGCAGGAACTGCAAAGGGATGCAATGCATTTCGAGGAATACTATTTTGCAGCGGTATCGGACCAGGCGCGCTATCGACGCTTGCAGGCGTTGCTGCAGGCGGCCGAGCGCTGAACTATCAGAGACTGCGACGACGCCCCAGACGCTTGAGCAAGTAGACGCGATTGCCATTTCCTAAATAGCGAATCCGATCGAAGGCGTGGGAAGTAAGCTGAATGCCGCGGCCGTGCGGAGTATCATGATCCGGACTGCGCTGCAATCGCTGGCGCCAATCGAATCCATTCCCCTGATCCTCAATCAGGAAAATTACGCGCAGCGGATTGAGCGAATAGTGCACGACAACGCGACGCTGCCGGTAGCGATCATCCTGCTGACGCGCGCGAATGAATTTCTTGTAGTTGCCAGCGGTTAGTTCGCGCGTCTTTTCATCGAAACTGATCGCCAGGTTGCCGTGTTCAATGGCGTTGACCAGCATTTCGCGCAGCCCAAAGCGAACGCCGACAACGTGACTCTCCTCCAGATACTTTTCCAGATTGCGCACCAGTCGTTGTGATAACTCCTCGGCGCTGACCATGGAGTTGCTCAGCACATATTTCTGCCGTTCCGAAACAAAATAGCGCAGCAGGCTATCTTCAACGACGCTTGACAGCTTGCAGGTCAGTTCGACTTCCCCGTTGCGTTCGGCGGCATCGACGCGCAGGTGCAGCTCGCGCGGTTCGCCGGTGTAATGCGATAGCAAGCGCACCTTCAGCCAGAAGGGCGTCCGATTCTGCCGGCAGGTTTCCAGCTTCTCTTTCAGCAGCTGCTTGCTGGTAATGCCGGACGCCTCATCGCGATCCAGATAAACCAGATCCATCAAAGGACGACCGCGCGCAACCTGCAGCGAGATGCCCAGCAATCGATGGAGGTTGCGATTGGCGTCCAGAATGCATAGATTGGAATCCAGACTGAGAATGATGTCGCTGGCGCCCTCAATCATCGATCGGTAGCGGCTTTCGGACTCGGCCAGCGAGCGATTGACCCGATTCAAGTCCTCCATGCGCTCATTCATCTGGCGGTTGAGCAGATCGACTTTCTCAATCGCCCGAACAAAGCGGCGCGCCAGGATGACGGAAACGACGCCCAAAAAGAGCAGCATGGCATAAGGCGTAAGTTCGAGACGGTCCCGATAGTAGCCGGCGGCAACGATATCAACGATGCCAGCGGCGGCCAGCGGCGCGGCGCCCAGGATCAATTGCAGCGAGGGCGACGCCAGAGCCGCCTGCGCCGAGAGTCCCTCGGGCGTGCGCGCGCTGCGATAGGCGCCCTGAACCAGGAGCGCAATATAGTACACTATGAACAACGGCGCGGTGATTTGCCATAGCGGAATGAGAAACTCGGCGTAGTGCGGCGGCCCGACCGCCATCAAGATCGCCAGCAGTCCAAAATAGATGACGCCAACGCGCGATACGGAGGATATACGGCGCCGTTCGATCAGCAGCTCAAGGGCGATGCCGATCAAGGGCGTCAGCAGCGCCAGCATTCCATTTTCCACGCGCTCTGTTATAGCCAGCGGAGCATAAAAAACTTCCCGCCAGATGCTTCGACTGAAGTAGTAGAGAGCCAGTACGATCGAAAAGAGACCAAAATAGATACTGGCCTTCTCGTCGCGGCGCATTGCAAACAATGCAACGTGAAAGAGCCCGGTAAAAAAGAAGAGCATCAGCAATCCAAAGCTGAATCGAAGCGACAACTCGGCATCGCGTTCGCCGCCCGCCTGTAGTTGATGGGTTCCCGGCTCTGGCAGGCCGGTGGAAAGCAGGCGCAGGTCGCCGCGGAACCGAAACACCAGCAGGTTGCGCCCGACTTGCTGCCAATCCGGAGGAATCGCCACCGAAAGGCGGTGTTTCCAGACCGGTTTGGGGCAGAGCCTGGCATAGTAGGCCGCCGTTGGTCCGATGCCTTCCGCCGGCCAGCAACTGTGCAGGGCCCGACCGTTGAGATATATGATCCACTGCGATGAAATCGACTGCAATTCCAGACGCCACGGGCCCCTTTGCAATTGTTCAGCACTGAGGCTATAAGCCAGGACAGCGGTCATTTCCTGTGGCGCCGCTTTGCCAGGCCAGAGGCGCTCTGCCAGAGACGATGGCGCAGCCAGGGGCCAGTCGCTGGCCCGCAGACGCCTGCTCCCGCTTTGCGATGGCGGCGCACAATGCCAGTCGGGATTCTCTTGCAAGCTGTGCAGTTGGTCGGCCTGCGCTCCTAAAGCAAATTCACTGGCGGCGGCTGGCGACCAGGCTCGAACACAGGCCGTTTCGGCATTCAAGTCAATGGAAAGCGGGGTTGTCGGTTGAGCCCCAAGGCCGCACAATGCGCTCAGCGAGAGACCGGTCGCAAACCAGAAACAAGCCGCCCTCATCGGCGCATCAAGAACTACGCTGCGCGCGACTCAAGCAGGAATCAGAAGGACGACGGCCATCGCTGCAAGGCCTTCTTCGCGTCCCAGGGCGCCCATCTTTTCCGTGGTGGTTGCTTTGACGCTGACAGCGTCCAGCGGTAGATCAAGCAGGTCCGCCAGGCGCTCGCGCATTCTTTGCCGATGCGGCTTGATCCTGGGTTGCTCGCCAAGCAAGGTCAGATCGACATTGGACAGACCATAGCCGCGTTCCAGCATCTTCTGCAGACAATGCTGCAAGATAGCCGAGGAATCCATATTGCGCCAGGCCGGATCGGTATCCGGGAAATGATCGCCGATATCTCCAAGGGCCAGGGCGCCAAGAAGTGCGTCGCTCAGGGCATGCAGTCCGACATCGGCATCGGAGTGACCCTGTAGCGCCAGATCGCCCGGGATTTCGATGCCGCCGATCATTAGCGGGCGATTCCGATCCTGAATCAAGCGATGAAAATCGACGCCCTGCCCGACGCGCATCGTTTTCACTGCGCCACCATACGATTCAAGAATGTGCGTAACTCAGTCATCTGTCGTCCGTACTCCACCCAGTCGCCGGCCCCGGCGGCGGTTTGCGCCCGCTTCAAAGCTGTAAGGGCGCGCGCGGCCACAGCGCGTAAATCGGCATCGGGCGATTCCGGCGGCGAGGCATCCTGCTGGCTGGCGGCGGCCAGCGCCAGCAGCGCTGCGTCCAGCGAATCGCCAGCGGCCAGAACATTGCCATCGCTTGCTACAACGCGACGCAATTCGGCGCTGCCGCCTTTGGGCGGCTGGACAAAGATAGGCTCCACGTAAAGAATGCTATCATCTACTGGCAGGACGCTGAGCCTTCCGCGCAGCACGCGGTCGCCCTGTTGGTTCCACTCCGCCATCTCTCGCGAAATATCCGGATTCTGCTCGATCAAAGATTCAATTTGCAGCGGACCAGGCGGCGCCTGGCTGCGCAGCGCCTGGTAGACGACAATCTCGCCAAAGCGATTGGCCTGCGGATTGTCGCGAAAATCACAGCGCGCCGCTATCCACGCCACCATTGTTTGGCGGGCGGGAGAAATCAGCGGCAGTGAAATCACATACTCCGGCGTAGATTCATCGGGCAGCTCTACGACCCCGTAGCGCGCATCCATAGCTTGCTGTACGCCCTGCACAACCTCCGTACCAAATTGCCAGCGGTCTTCGCCCTTCAGGAATGCCTGAACATCCTCGCCATGATGCGTGGCGTAGACGGCAGCCTGGAGCATGAATAGATCGCGCGGATGCCGCAGACGCCGGCGCAAAGAGGCCGGCATTTCTTTGATCGGCAAGAACATCTCCGGATAGATGCGCGACCAGGCGCGAATGTGGGGATCGTTGCGGTCAAAAATATAGAGGCGCACACGGCCATCGTAGGCATCAATCACCGCCTTGACGGAGTTGCGTACGTAGTTTCGTCCGCGAAAGGTTGCGCGCAGTCGCTGCTCCGAGCTTGGCAACGCCGCGCTCAGGATGCCATCTACTGCAGCCGCATAGGGATAGCGAGAGCTAACCGTGTAAGCGTCCAGGATCCAGTACAGTCGGCCGTCGTCGGCGGCAACCAGATAGGGATCGCTGTCCTGGACCAGAAAGGGGGCAATCTTCTGAACGGCGCCGCGGATTTCGCGATTCAGCAGGATGCGCGAATCTTTCTTGATATATTCCGAGAAAAGCAAATTCCAGAAATCGAATTGCAGCGCGATGAAGAATTTCCGAAGCCCTGCGCCGATCTCGATGCCGCCCATTCCATCATAGGCGGTCTCGGCGTAGCCTTCCTCCAGCGGGTAATCGGCCTCAGGTAGAGCGGTGCGCACCACGGCGTATTCGTTGTCCGCCTCGCCAAAGTAGATCGCCGGGCGGCGCAAACCCGGCAAACCCGGACGGGCCGCAGACGGCGGCACATCGCGCATCCAGTATTGCGGGGCGCCCTCGGCGCCGGCGGCGGCTACCGGCGCCATGACCATGCCGTAGCCGTGGGTGAATTGCAGCCGCCGCGCCTCCCAGCTGCGCGATCCTTCCGGTAAGCGGGCGCGGTTTAATTCGCGCGCCGCGCTGAGCATTTCACGCGGACGACCATCGATCTGGTAGCGAATCAAATCCACATCATTGAAATCGTAGAAGCTTCGCCACGACTGTTGCTGCCGAAAGGCGTTGCGCGCCTCTTGCTTGCTCCACAGCGGGATTGCTTCTAGATTCAACTGGCTGCGCAGCGCGCCGGCGCCAAAGCGACCGGCCGATGGCAGTCGCCCCAGTCGCACCGCCCAAACGCCAAAGCCGCGTCGGGTGAATTCGATGCTGCGCCGAACAAAGGGCGCCTGGGCAATCGCCTCGCTGGAATAGACCTCCGTGAAATAAACGAAGCCCGGATAGAGCTGAAGCGTCCCAAAAAGCAGCACGGCGAGGGCCGCCAGGCTGAGCGCTGGCGGCCGCCAGCTGCGCAGGAAGCCGCAAATAGCCAGGGCCACGGCGCCTGCCGCGCACAAGCCCGCGGCTAAAAAGTAGGCGGGCAGTCGAGCATGAGCGTCAAGGTAGGACGCGCCGGAGATATTGTCCGCGCTTCCGGAAATGACCGCCGTGAAGCGCGCCAGCAGCGCGGCAAGTGCAAGAACCGCCAGCAACAGTGCGCCGCTGAGCGCCAGCTGGGGGAGAGCAAAAAACATGGCGCGTTCCGCCGAACGCCAGTTCCAACGACCGGCCAGATTGCGCAGCGGCGCCAGATAGGCGGCGGCGCCAAAAAGCGCGGCTGTGACAATCAGGAAGGCTGCATCTTGCAGAAGCTGAGCGTAGAGCGGAAGGTGAAACATGTAGACCGATGCATCCAGACCGTGCACCGGATCGATGACGCCGGACTCCGGCGCCGCAAGGGCCAGCGCCCAGAGCTTCCACTGCGGTTGGGCAAAAGGCCCTCCCACCGCCAGACCGAGCAAGGCTGCGGCAAGGTGAAAGAAGGCGTCGCCAGAAGGACCGCGATTCAGCAAGATATAGTTTTTTCTTCGCCAGGCGGCGATGCGAAAGCCCGCCGTTGCGGCAGCCCAGGACATCAAGGCGCCCAGTCCGTAAAAGAGCAGGCGCTGCTGCAAGGTGCGCCGCCAGGCGTCGGCCTGTAGCTGCGAGCTAAACCATAAGTAGTCAACAAAGAAAGAGGAAAAGGCGCTCAACGCTACTGCCAGCAGGGCGATGCTGGTCAGCAAAATGACCCAGGTAATTCTCGATTTCATGGACGCCTTGCGCTCAGGCGATCTCCAACATTCGATCTACGGCGCGCCGCGCTCGACGACGGATTTCTTCAGGCACATCCACCGCATACTGGTTGTAGAGCAGCGCATCGCGCACGCCGCGCAAGGTGATCTTCTTCATATGCGGACAGGTATGACAGGTGGATACGAAATGCCGCTCTGGAAATTGGGCGCGCAGGTTGTCGCCCATGCTGCACTCGGTAACCAGCATGATGTTTTTTCGATCAGTGGATGCGATGTAGTCGGCCATCTGTGAAGTGCTGCCGGCGTAGTCGGCGCGTCCGGTCACATCCACGTCGCACTCCGGATGGGCGATGACCAGCAGGTCGTCGAACTGGCGGCGCGCTGCATCGATATCATCGCCGCGATAGAGTTCGTGGACCATACACTTGCCGCGTTCCCAGGAGATGATGCGCTTGGCTGTCTTTTGCTGCACATTACGCGCCAGAAATTCATCTGGCAAAAAGATTATCGTATCTTCTTGCAGGCTTTCCACGACGCGCAGTGCGTTGGCGCTTGTGCAGCAGATGTCTGTTTCGGCTTTTACCGCTGCCGAACAGTTTACGTAGGTCACCACCGGCGCCCCGGGATATTGCTGACGCAACGCTCGCACATCGGCGGCGGTGATCGACTCGGCCAGCGAACATCCAGCCTTGAGGTCGGCGATCAGAACCAGTTTCTGTGGATTCACAATCTTGGCGGTTTCAGCCATGAAATGCACGCCATTGAAAAGTATGATATCGGCATCGGAAGCGGCTGCCAGCCGCGCCAGTCCCAGCGAATCGCCGACAAAATCGGAAACGCCATGGTAGACATCGGGGGTCATATAGTTGTGGCCCAGTATGACGGCGTTCTTCTGTTTCTTGAGCGCCAGGATCTCGTCGATCAGCGGCATGGCCTGGTCGATTTCGTGCGGCAGCATCGTAGTCTTTTCGAGACTGGCGCGGATTGCTTCGAGTTGAGCGGCGGCCATGATTCCCTGCTTGCAAGCTCCCTGTTGTGTACGACGCCGCCCGCCGTTCCAGGCTACAACCGTTTTCCGACAACCGGACGGGCGAAGCTGCTTGCCAGTTCATCGCCCGCAGGCTCGATGAGCGTATGAGCGCAGAGCAGGTCGACTTAAAGGTGCCGGATATTGGCGACGCCGAGCGCATTGAGCTGGTATCCTGGAACATCGCCCAGGGCGACCGTGTTCGCGAGGGTCAGGAGCTATGCGAACTCGTCACAGACAAGGCGGCCTTTCCGCTGGAGGCGCCTTTTGATGGCGTCATCTCCGCACTGCTGCGCTCCGTGGGCGAGGTGGTGCGGGTGGGCGACGCGCTGGCGCGCATCGAACGCGGGGCCTGAATCAATCGCCGGCTCAGTTCATTCCTTCAACTTTGCGCGCTCGCTGCAGCGTTTCCACGACTCGCGGATGCAACAGGGCATTGGCGGCGATGACATCGGGCATCGAAAATTGGTAAGGCAGTCCATCGAAGGTGGAGAGTCGGCCGCCAGCTTCGGTCACAATCAGCGCGCCGGCCGCCAGATCGTGCGGCGACAGACCGCGCTCCCAGAAGGCATCAATGCGTCCCTCTGCGATCCAGCATAGATCAAGCACTGCGGAACCGCTGCGACGCAGACCGGCGCCGCTGAGCATGAAGGCATTGATATCGCCCATCAGATCGGCGATGATTTCCTGACGATGGTAAGGCAGGCCAGTAGCAACCAGGCTGCGGCCCATTTCGCTGACCGTGGAAACCTGAATGGGCTCATGGTTACGAAAGGCGCCGCCGCCATAGATGGCGTGGTAAAGATCGGAGAACACCGGCGATAGAACGACGCCGGCTACCGGAGCGGTCCGAAAGCAGAGCCCGGCGGAAATGCAGTAATGCGGCAGGCCGTGGATGTAATTGCGCGCTCCATCGAGGGCGTCGATCCACCAATCGAATTCGCCGTCCGGTCGGCCAACGCGCCCTTGCATCTCGCCATTGACGCGATCGGCGGGAAAACTGGCCAGCAGCGTATCGACAAGCTCCGATTCGATGGCCCCCTCGGCGCGCTGCATCAACCGAAAATCTTCGTCGTCGCTGGGGGAGCGCGAGATGTGCACGTCCTTCTGCATGGCCAGCAGATTCATGCCAAGCCCCGGAAGAACACGCACCAGCAGTTTGAGCCGCGCCTCGACCTCATCCTGAGGAAAGGGCAGCATGGCAGTTTCTTTCATCATTCTGGTTCGCCGGGCGCCTTGTTGAGACGACTATTCGCGCCGCCGGCAACGACGGCAAATTGAATTCCGGCCCCGAAGACGAAAGCACTTGCTGCCGCCGACGCCGCCGGCCACGAAGACTTCGATGGAATCGCCCGATGTACTGCAATTGCTGGCCGGGCGTATCGCGACCCTTGGCAGGCAAGCCTCGTTGAATGAAGCGCAGCGCCAGGCAATTCTGGGCGCCCTGCTCTATCTCGAAGAACGCCTGCTGCCTGCGCCCGCCCCCGAGGAGCTGGGCCTGGTTCGTCAGCAGCTCTTCCAGTTACTGCGCGCCGATTTGATCTACTTTTTTCAAAAGGCGCTGACTCGCGACTACGAGTCGCCGGTAGTCAAAGGACCGCCAGGACAGTTTCGTCGCGTCGCCATCACGGCGCTGAAGGAACTGGGCGCCTTCGTCTTTCGCGCCGCCGGCCGCAACTTCAGCCAGATGTCGCTCACCGAGAACTGGTACTGGCGCCTGAGCGGCGGCCAGAAGCTGATGTCGATGCATACTGCGACGGACTACTTTGCACTGCTTCGCCATCGACTGTACTCGCTGGCCGAGGACAGTCCGCCTGCTTTCCGCGGCGCCGGCGATTTGAGCGCGCGCCTTCTCTCCGATGAATCAGAGCGACCGGCGCTGGCCGATTTCTACCGCGCCGAACGCCTGCTGCTGGAGTTGCTGGAGGCGGAAGCGATGCAGACCAGCGAGCTGAAAAACGAGCGGGAGCGCGCCCTCGCCTTGCGAATCTTGAGACAGAGTAGCGAAGAATTTCTGCAAGCGTTGCATACCGAATTTGCCAGCGGCGCGGCATCGCTTCTGGGCGAGCAGCGAGTGCGCGTGCAGCGCGCGGAGGAACGCAGCAAAGCCCTCGATGGCGAATTGCGCGCCGCGGCCAGGATTCATCGCAAGAACCTGCAGCGCGAGCTTCCCTCCGACGATCCGCGCTTGCAGTTTGCGCTCTGGTATCAGCCCCATGGCGAGACCGATCTGTCCGGAGACTTTTACCTGGTGGAGCGCCTGGATCGCGATGAATACGCTATTGTGATCGCCGACATCGCCGGTCATGGTCTGAGCGGCGCCATTCACCTGTCGGCGCTGCGCGCAGCCCTGGAACATCGCCGCGGTCTGCTGCACCGGCCGGAAAAACTGCTGCACAGCTTGAATCGCGATCTTTTTGGCCGATTGAATGACGCGTTTGTCACGGCCCTTGCCCTGCATATGAATCTGAAAGATCGTCGTCTGCGCTATTGCAATGCCGGCCATCCCAAAGGCTTTATGGTGCTGCGCCGCGAGGATCGAACGCCGGTACGTTTCCTGCGACCCAACGGGCGCGTGCTGGGCGCCTTTGCCGGCAGCGAGTATCGTCACGACGATCTCTGGCTGGAGGATCGCGTGCGCCTTGTACTCTATACCGATGGCCTGAGCGAATCGATGGCGCCGGGCGGCGATATGCTTGGCGAGCGCGGATTGCTGGGGCTATTTCGCGGCACCACCGAAATGGCGCCGGCGGCGGCTATGGAACAGGTGCGCACTGAATTGCGACTCTACCAGGCCGGCGCGCCGGCTGAGGACGATTGTACATTGCTGGTGGCGGACTTTCAATCGCTGGACAAATCAGCAACGAAGGCGCGGGTTGACGGGCTCGCCAAGGACAAGCGGGAGGATCGCAAGCGATGATTTATGCACCGTGGATGGACCCGGAAATTCAGTGGATTGTAGCGCTGCAGGCGGCCCTGTCCCCGGCTCTGGACTGGATCATGATTGCGCTCTCCTGGACCGGCGAGGAAAAGATTTACATCGCCTTGATTCCATTTGTCTACTGGTGCCTGGACCGCGCCATGGGCCGACGTATGCTGGCGCTGATCGCCTGCTCCAGCTATCTGAATGGACTGGCCAAGTGGCTGCTGCACAGTCCGCGGCCCTACTGGTATTCCGGCGACGTTACGCCCAAGTATCTTGAAAACAGCTTCTGCCCGCCCTCCGGTCATTCTCAGAATGCGCTGGCCTTCTGGCTGTATACCGCCAGCGGCCTGGCGCATTCCTTGCGCCGTCGCTGGCCCTGGCTGGTCCTTGGAGTGTTTGCGGCCCTTGTATCCTTTTCACGGGTCTATCTGGCCATGCACTTTCCGCACAGCGTGCTGCTGGGCTGGCTGATTGGCGCCTTGATATTGCTGGCGTTTCTGAAATATGCGCAGCGCTTCGAGTCCTGGTATTTTCAGCGCAATCTGGGTCTGCAGGCGGCGCTGGCCATTGGTCTTGCTGCAGTATTGCTGCTTCTGATGCAAGGGCTGCATCTCATGTTTGCAAATTTCCCGTTGCGCGCGGAGTGGCTGCAAAACGCAGCGCGATCGCCCGGCTTTCTGGAGCTGAGTCCCTTTCATCGCAAAGACTACTTTGGGTATGCGGGGATTCTCTCCGGTCTCTTGCTGGGCAGCGCGCTCTGTGAACGACAGGCAAAATTTCGCACCGACGGCGCCTGGCTGGCCCGGCTGCTGCGCTACGCCCTGGGCGTGGCAAGCGTCGTCCTGATCCTGTACGGACCAGGCGCCCTTTTCCATCGCCTGCCCGAAACGCTGGACTTTGCGTTGCGCTACCTGCGCTATTTCACGGCCGTGTTGTGGGCGATCTGGCTATGGCCCAGGATATTCCTGCGACTGGGTCTGGCGCACGCCGAAGGAACTAGACCTTCTTGATCGCTTCCGCGGCGTCCGCCTTGCAGCGTTCAAAGAGCAGTTCCAGACCAGGGCGCGCCGGCATATCCAGAACATGCTGAATCTTCTGCTTGCCATCGGCCTTCTTCCCGGAGGCCGCCAGCGCTTCGCCCAGGTAGAGGTGGTTGTAGGGGAAATTTGGCGCAATTTCTACCGCTTTCTGCAGCATTTGCAGCGACTTTTTCAGATCGCCGGCGCCAATCGGCCAACCCGGAGCCTGATGATAGAAGCGGCCCAGGAGTCGCAGCGCCGCAGCATCAAAGTAGTTTTGATCCAGATCCAGGGCAAGCTTGCCATGCTTTTCTATGGGACCCAGATAAAAGAGCGAAGACATGATGCCGCGCTCCATTCCGTGCGAGCCCATCGATGCCGCGTACCAGAGTTGTGCTTTGACTGAAGCGGGGTTGGCTTCCACTGCCTGTTTGCCCATTTCGACGGCCTGCCCGAAGTATTCCTCGCGTTTCGCCTTATCGGTGCTGTAGTCTCCCAGCCAGAAGAGCGTCTGACAGAGATCGGCAAGAGCATCGGCGCGCGTTTCAGCCTGCGCCAGCTGCGCCTCAAGCAATTGCCTGGCCTCCAGCAGCTTTTCTGGAAAATTCTGCTCACGTTGATCGATCAGACTTTGAATCTGGGACATGCCGCTCCTCGGAGGTCGCAGCTTCGGCGACCGGCGTAAAAAAGCGCCAGGGGGCGGCGCGAACACAAGTCTTTTTCGTGTCAAAGTGTGCGTCTGCCGGACGCTGAGCAATCCCTGCGTGGCTGGCGTCTGGAGCTGTAACGGACCTAAGAACCAGCGCCCCGGGGGACGCGCTTGAGCTCAAATAAACTCAAAAATTCGATCCAGTCCGGCCGCTTTCAGCACGCGCAACAGCGATTCGCCCGTCTTTTGCAGCTGAATCTTGCGTCCGCCGGCCGTTACCTTTCGATGCACCTGAACCAGGAGTCCAATACCGGAACTGTCGAGGTAATCCAATTTCTCCAGGTCTATGACAACATCCTTTTGGTCGACTTCCGCCAGCCGAAAGAGTTCCTGGCGAAGTTCTTCGATATTATATAGGATTAACTTCCCGCTCAGCGAAATGACCCGCCGATCAGAAAGCTCATCGACCTTGAACTGCAGCGGCTCGTCGTGCATGGACAACACCTGGCCGGGGGCCGACTGCACGTCGATGAAAAAGCGAGCAGGCAATCTCAAACGCGCAGGGCAAACCAGCTGCGGTCATCGCTGATGCGCGCATTGCCGCGGAAGGCATTCCAGGCTGCTTCCATCCAATCCAGCGCTGCAGCCGGCCCGGCCTGGCGATCCACGCTACGCAGCGCTGAAGACAGACCTTCCCGACCCCATTCTACGGAGCGCTGGTTCTTTTGTTCAACGACTCCGTCCGAGCAGAGCAAGAGCAGATCCCCCCGCTGCAACTGGTAGCTGAGGTGCGCCGGCCGCACCTCGGGATCGATGCCAAAGAAGGGCGGAGTCTCGCTCTGTCGTCCGACCAGCCTGGCGCACAAATCAAAAACGCGTGCGCCTCGCCCCAGAAAAGCCAGAGCGTGTCCGTAGTCGAAAAGACGCACGGCCAGCGACTGCTTGTCGAAGAGCAGCACAATACCCGTAGCGTAGACGCCCTCGGCGCTCATTTCAAAGCACAAACGATTGAGCATTCGCAGGTGCTGGTAAAATCCGCTATGGCGCAAATCGATATGAGCTGGCCAGGGCTCAGCAAATCGAGTGCGCAACGCAGCGCCCAGCGCCAGCGTCATTTGCGCCGCCGGCAATCCCTTGCCACAAACATCAAATAGATAGTGCAGGCTGAGTCGTTCGGAGAGTTCCATGCTGCCGGCGAGATCGCCGCCCGGGGCCGTCAAAGCCCGAACTCGAGATTCGCAGAGACTGCGCTGTTCAACGCCATTGCTGGCAGGCGACAGCATAGCCTGCTGGGCGCGCGCGCAGGCTTCCATATCCATTCGAAAGTAGCGGTTCAAGCCTTCCAGCAATCGACGCACCGAGGAAATGCCGATGACATGCCCATCAAGCACAACCACGAACGGATCAAAGCGAAGCTCCTCGTCGCGACGCATCAAGACTTCGCTGGCGTCAGACAGTCGCGCATAGGCGTCGATTACTGCCACGCGCGGATCCATCAGCGATGACACCGAAATTTCGGCCCGCAGCAGCAGGTCGCGCGTAAACTCATTCTGGCTGAGGCTGGCAAAGAACATCTGACGGCGCAGGTAGCCCACGATCTTCCCATCGCTGCGCTGGACGGGAAAGAAATCGGCGCGCGGAAATTTTCGGTAGATCTGAAAGAGCGTAAGCGTCGAGCAATCCTCGCTCAGCACCGGCGAGGCGCCGCCCAGTTCCCCGGAAAGTTCTGCCAGCGGCAGAACGATCTTGCCCACTTCATAGGCCGAAAAGACCGGCCATTCCAGCGGCGCTTGCGGCAGGCCGGAATGTCGAATCCGACCCGGAATCTCACGAGCCTGAGAAAGCTCCATCGATATCCTCTCCTAAGAGCGCGCCGGTTGTGCGCCGGGCGTCCTGCCGCTCAGGGCGCCGGCTTGCGTCGCTTCCGCAGCCAGCGCCACAGAGTCAAAGATCGCAAAGAAATTCAGCAGTCGCGTCATCCGAAAGACTGAGAGCACCGCCGCCTGCAGCGCCGCAAGACAGAACTTTCCGCCTGCTTTCTCCATCGCCGTTCGGGCAAAGATCAGTGCGCCAATCCCGCTGGAGTCCACGTAGCTTATGCCGCTCAAGTCGACCACGAGGGTTGAGGCGCCATGCTCAATTTCTGCGCCCAGGATTTCGCGCAATCGCCCGGCATTATACAGGTCCAGTTCGCCGCGCAAGCGCACCAGCGAGTACAGATTCTGTCGATCGATCGTTGCTTCCATGATTGAACTATGGTCGCCGGCCATTGCAGAGCGGTGACAGCAAAATGAAGAAATTGCCGGAACCCTGCGCGCGGACGGCGGCTGCAAAAAAAATGCGCCCCGCAGAGGGCGCATTCCATGAAGTGCATCGAATCAACTGCGGCTATTTCAGAAGCGATAGTTCAGGCTAGCCGAGAGTCCTACGCCATCGCGGTAGGAAGTGAGGATCTCCTGGCGATCCAGCAATGGGTTCTCAATGTATTGTTCAAAACGTGCATCGAGGATGTTCTTGATCGCGGCCTTGAAGCTCAAGTTCTCGTCGTACTTTTGCTCGTAGACGAGGTCAAAGATGCCGACGCCGCGCTCATAGGTATCCGGCGCTCCATTGGCGCCGCCGGCAGCCAGGCGATCGCCAAAGTAGTTGTACAGCAGACCCACGGAACCGGTCTTATCCTCATTCAGGTAGTAGGACAGACGCAGGTTGACCACATAGGGCGACTGACCAACCAGCGGACGTTCCAGATTGGTGGGGCGATAAGCGGCCTGAATGGCGGCCAGGTCGGTTAAGCCGGCGCCAATTACCGTACGCTCCTCAAAATTCTGAATCGTCACGACTGAGCGAATCAGGAAGAGGTTTGCACTCAAGTTGAAACGCTCCAGAAAGTCCCGGCGCGCTTCGAACTCCAGGCCGCGAATCTCGCCGTCCCGGGCGTTGACAAAGGTAAAGTCGCGCTCGTTGTTGGATGCCGCCAGGCCAATCTTCTCGATCGGATTGCTGATATCCTTCAGGAAGGCGCCCACGCCAAAGTACTCTTCGCCGCTCAGGTACCATTCCCAGCGTGCGTCATAGTTGTGCAGGTAGGCGCGACGCAGGGACGGATTGCCAAAGACGCGCTCGCCGGTGAAGGAGGTCTGA
Organism: Leptospirales bacterium; assembly: GCA_019694655.1. Classification (NCBI taxonomy): domain Bacteria; kingdom Pseudomonadati; phylum Spirochaetota; class Leptospiria; order Leptospirales; species Leptospirales bacterium. Next base: position 187,931 of record JAIBBN010000003.1, on the reverse strand, counting down.
AATCCGGCGCTGGAAAGATCGCGAAAGTCGGGACGGTTCAAAGTTTCGGTATAGGCGAAGCGCAGGTTCATATCCTGCAAGAATTCCCAGACCAGATTGGCGGAAGGCAAGGTATCTTTGTTGCGCAGCTCGCCAATGCCAGGTCTGCGGATGTCGTATTCCTGGCCGTAAGGCTGCGAACTATTGTAGGTGCGTACGAATTGGTAATTGTCCTCGTAACGCGCGCCGGCAATCAGCCGCAGTTTAGCCAGCAGCGGCAGATCCACCTGACCGTAGTAGGCCTGTTGTCTCTGATTGGCGCGGTATTCGTCAAACAGACCGGTTTGTTCCTGGAAACGAGTTACATCTTGTAAGAGCGAGCTGGTCAGGCCGTAGGCCGGATTCAGGCCCGGAACGTAAAGTTCATTGATCGTGGTCTGACCAAGTTGCAGGTAGTTGTAAACATCCTGGTTGTAGTCCTTGTGACGGCGCATAGCATAGCCGCCCAGCTTGAACTTAGCAATCAGACCGCTCCATTGTTCAAAGGGAATCTCGTAGTCCGCCTGCAAACTGTCGGTCACATCTTCGGTATCCGAATAGAAGCGGAAGTTGCCGGTTCCAGTGCGGCGCTCGGGCAAGCGCAACTCGCCGGCGTTCTTGGTCCATGCCTGGACGGCCGTGTTGGGCTGCTCGCGCGTGGCGCGCGAAGTGCTCAGATTCCAGCTCAGCTTCTGGGCGCGGTCGCCAAGCAGCGTCAGCGCATGTTCGCCGCTGAGCACTTCGTGCAACACCTGGCGCTGGATCCAGCTGGTCTCAAGCGTGTTGAAATCTAGCGGGTTTTCCGCGGCGGGGACCAGAATCCCTCTGGATTCCTCAACGGACTTATCTGAATTTCGCGACAGGAAGGTGCGCGATGAAATGCGGTGGTTGGAATTCGGTTCGAGGCTGAGGTTCAGGTTGTTGCCCCAGAGCACCTCTTCGTTGTAGTTGCGAGTCGTCGCTGATTGCAGCGGCAGGAGATAGGCCGTTTCCTCCGTGCCATTGGCAATGGGATTTTCGGCGCGCCACTGGTTGTCGGTGACTTCCTGACGGCGCCAGCGACGCTGGTAAGACGTTCCAAAGAGATAACCAAAGCGGCCGATGAATCCGGTGTCCAGGGAATCGCCGATCGAAAAGCTGAAATTGCGATCGAAGGGCGCCTTGATTTCTTCCGCGTTCAGCGTATCTGGAAATAGATATGCGGAACCCTGTACCAGATCGGCCGGCAGACCGCCCAGCGACGAACCGCGAATCCAGGGCACGTTGTTTGGAAATAGCTCCAGCACCTCGGGACGATCACGAAAGCCGTCATCACGTCCGGCCCAGTCAGTTGCGCTGCCGCGGTAGGTGAGAAATCGGCCGCCGGTTTCGTTAAGAACGCCGCCGCTGCCGAGGCCAAGGGTCATCGTGAATTCATCCGGAAATTCCTGCGTTTCGATGCGCACGATGCCGCCAGAAAAGTCGCCGGACATCTCTGGAATGAAGGTCTTAATGACCTGCATGTTCTTAATCAGTGAAGCGGGGAAAAGGTCCAACGGCACCACGCGGCGGTCCGGTTCAGGAGAGGAGACGAGTGCGCCGTTCAGTTCGGTGTTGGAGTAGCGTTCGCCAAGGCCGCGCACAAAGACGTACTTGCCGCCCACCAGGGTTACGCCGGTGACGCGACGCAGTGCGTCGCCTGCCGAGCTATCCGGCGTGCGACGGATGGCCTCCTGACTGATGCCGTCAGAGACCGTGGAAGCGCGACGCTGCAGCGCCAGTTGCGACGCCTCCGTGTTATTGATGGCGCGCCCCGCGACTGTCGCCTCCTGGGCCACCGGCGGAGAAACCACGCGGTTGACCGTCGCCGTCTGTCCGGCAACGACCGTGACCGCCACGCTTTGCGGGGCCACGCCAACGCCCTGTATCAACAGGTTGTACTGGCCTGGCGGAACGCTGAGCGAAAACCTGCCATCAAAATCGACGGTCGCTGCGGCGCCAGGGACTCCCTGGACTGTGACCGCTGTTCCAAAAGCGGCTTCGCCCTGTTGATCGACAATACGACCGACAATGCGGCCGGTAGCCTGTGCATAAAGCAATGGCGTCCATGCGATCAGCGCCAGCGCCGCCGCTCTCAGCCAGTATTTCTTGAGGATTCTCATTCTACTTTCCTGCTTTTTGATTTGCCATCAGCGCGGACGCTCACCCGGGCGAAAGTCCGGCCACCTTAAATTGTTGTTTATATTCAAGTATTACGTTGAAGCTGCGCGTTTGATGCTTCCTGCCATTGCCCGCAGTAAACTGGATCACATCCGGATAGTGAAGGCGGATGACGCCGAAAGTATCAGGCGGACGCCGCCAGCTGATGCTGGCCTTGACCCAGTCCGCGCCGGCGAACTCTGGGCCTTCGACGGACAGAATCACGTCGCGCATGCTGACGTAGGCAGCCAGCGCGCTGGCCGGGCTGAGTTCTGGCCGGTCCGTGTAGCTTGCCGGCAGATTGGGCCAGTAGCAGTCCGTGTATTCTTGCTCGCTCAACAGAGCGCCGCCCGGCGCGCCGCCAGCGGCAAGCTGGCGGGCCAGCGTGAGCGCCGCTTGTTCAGCAGTGGGCTGCAATCCCTGAAATTCCAGCGGCGCCGCCCGACGATCCGCGATATAGCGCCGACGGTACTCAGCGCTGCGCCAATCGTCGCCTCGCCGGCAGAAACCGGCGGCGAGAAGGACAACAGCAGCCAGCAGCAGCGTCGCTGAAGGACGCAAGACGCCGCCAATCGGCGCCGGAATCTTTGCGCACGCGTTCATGCCAGACCTCGATACCTTTTCAGCGATCGGAGAAGTTAGTCCAACCGCTGGTCCAGTTGTCGCCGCTCAGCATGCCGCCAAAGGTCGAGTTATCTGTGAAAAACGAATCTCCCGCAAAGGGCGCTGCAGATTTCAGCGTGGCGCCAGTCGCTGGCAAGCCGCCGACCGGCTGGTAGTTAGCGACGCCGCCGGAGGACGTGGCCGCCGTTACATAGGGCTGCGTCGTCTGACCGACGAGCACGTTTACACTTGCCGGACCCGCCGGACAGGTAGGCCAGCTTGCCGACTGCACATAGCCCTGGCGAAAACCGATCGATGAATCCGGGTCGATGCAACTTGCCGCCGCGCCGCCGCCATAATCCCAGGCGATAAAGTGCGCCAGCGTTCCGGCCATGCCCACGCGAAAACGTGATACTTGTAAGCCGGCCGGTAGCGCCGGCTGCGGGCCGATGATGGTAACATTTGCTACAGCAACCGTTCCGTTTTGTGCATAGGGCGGCTGCAGCGCATCGCCATTCTGACCGCGTCCGTTCCATTCCAGACCGCGCGGATCGGTTGAACCCAGGCCTGCTGATCCGTCGCTGTATTTCTGACCGATCAAGAACTGCATTTTACCGTGATAGCCGTAGTCAATGTCGAAGCCGTCGTCGGATTCGCCAGTGACCAGGGCGCGGCTGACGTTTACAGCGCCGCCAAAGAATTCGATGCCATCATCTTTCGCCATGTGCACCTGGATATGGTCGATGGTGGTGCCCGTTCCTACCGCATAGAGTGAAAGGCCATTGAGTTCATTGCCCACCGTAACCGGGAATCCGCCAAACTCGATGCGCACGTATTGCAGCGTTCCGGAGCTGTCGGCGTCATTGTTCGAAGTGCTTCCGCCATAGTTCTGTGGATCTGTTCCTTCGGTCCGCCGCACGCCAGCGTTGGTCGAGGCGCGGCCGATCATCACGATCCCGCCCCAGTCGCCCGAGGTGCGCTGTCCGGCCGGCTGCGCCGAAGTGAATACCACTGGCTGCGAAGCTGAGCCGACTGCGTTCAGCTTGCCGCCAGCGAGGACGAAAAGCGCCGAGCCAGAAGTGCCGTAGATTGTTGTACCGGCGTTGACTGTAAGCGTGGCGCCGCCTGGCACAAATACGTTGCCAACCAGACAGGCGCCGCTGGCTGGAACGGTTTGCGTGCCCAGCGCGCCAGCCAGAACCGGCAGGTTGCCGCAGGGCGCCAGGAGTCCCAGCAATTCGTAGCTCAGCGGGTCGTTGTCTTTAAGACCGAGTTCTTGAAGAAATTGTGTACAGCTTGTGGCGCCAAGGGCGACGGCCGCCGCTGCCGCCGCCAGGACGCGCGACAGCCTTGCGATTGATGCGTGCATGTTGACTCCTGTTTCAACAGATCCAGCAAGCGCTCCGTCCCGGAGACGAGAACGCGCTGTTTGATGAAGGAGTTTTCGCCTGGCAATGTGACAGCGGTGTGTCGCTGGCTTTAAGGCCTTATGATCCGTGGCGTCGCAACAGATAGTAGCTCAGGGCGGCGAGGAAGGCCATCACGCAGGCGCCTGCCAGCAAGCCAAAAACTGACTGCCAGCCGCTGTGCGCCGCGAGCATTGCCACTCCCCAGCCGGAAAATAGCGCGCCAACATAGCCAATGCCATCAATCAGGCCGGCGGCAGTAGAACTGCCGTGCCGGCCGCCAAGATCGACAGCCATTGCGCCGCTAAGCAGCGAATAGGGACCGATGAGAAAGAGCGCCGAAAGTGCAGTAAATAGCAGCAGCGACCAGAGCGGTAAGGCAGCGCCGCCCCAATACAGCGCCAGCAGCGTCGTCGCTCCAAGGGCAATGCCCGGCAAAATGATCAATACCCTTCGACGTCGCGCCAGGTGATCGGAGAGCAGACCAGCGCCAATGGTGGACAGCGCTCCGGCCGCCGGAAAAATTGCGCTGCCGAGCACAGCACTGGCCTGATCGAGACCGCCGACGTCGCGCAGCAGCGCCACGCTCCAGAAGTTGAATGTCTCGCGCACAAAGGTCAGTGCAAAACTCATCGCCGCTACCAGCCAGAAACGAGGGCTGAGCATGTAGGGACGCAGATGAGCCAGGACGGCGCGCACCCCCTGATGCTCTCCGTGGTGATGACCGAAGAGATGTTCCTCGGCCAGCTCGCCCTGCTCTTCCAGAGTCATCTCAGGCGCCGGCAGAATAGCAAGGGCGCAGAGTGCGGCAATGATCGCCAGAGCGATAGCGGCGGAGAAAAATATGCCGCGCCAGCCCATGCCGCCGGCGATCAAGCTGCCGAAGTAGGCGCGAGCGATAGCATCGCCGGCCAGATAGCTAACTGAAATGAAGCCCAGCGCGCTGCCCTGCCAGCTGTGGGCAAAAGAGCGCGAGGCAATTTTGACCAATGAGGGCCAGCCGGCGGATTGCACCAGACGGTTGGCGGACCAGAATACGGCAAAGACCAGCGGCGTGGCGGCGACGCCGCCCAGCACGGTGAAGAAGACCGAAAGAGCCATGGCCAGAAAGAAGACCGCGCGTCCGCCAAGAAAATCGGCGACGATGCCTGAAAGAAATTTGCCAACGAAGTAAAAGGCAATACCGAGGCTGGCAATCCAGCCAATCTGACTCTGCGAAATTCCGCTTTGTCCGAACTCCGCGCTCATCAAGCCTTCGGCCACCGCAAAGTTGCTGCGACAGAAGTAAAAGCCAGCGTAGCCCGCAGTCAGGGCCGCAGCTACGGTCCATTGCCAGCTGCGTGTCATCGCGCCTGGCATCGGGAGAGTTCCGTCAGCGCATTGGACAGCGAACGCTTCTCGTCAAACTCCGGCGTGTTTGCCAGGTCGGCCTGTCGTCGGAGCATGAACTCGCGCGCCGGCTGAAAGACGGGCGGGCAACGCGAACCAAAGTAACGGTAGGCGTCCATGCGGCGATACAGATTGCCGCCGATCAGTCGAATGAAAAAGAATACGTCACGTCGCTCGCGATTGGCCAGGCGCAGCGTTACATAGCTATCCTGGCAATGGTCGATGAGCAGATCGGGCGTTTCACGCGGACCGCAGCGGCGATCGAGGCGTTGCACATAGGCCAGATACTCTGCAAAGCTGCTGTTTTCCCAGTCGCTGCGCTCCGCGGCTGGCGATGGTTCGGGGCTCTGTTCCGGCGGCGTAGAAGCCGACGCTGCATCGGCGGACTGTGGAGCGCTGCGCGCAGTCACCTGCAGAGCGCGCCAGGCCGACCATTGCGCTACCTGCCCGCGCCCGTCCAGTGCGCCGGCGCGCACCTGATAAGCGCCGTCGGGAATCTGCAGCTCGCTGTGCGCTGTGCTGACGCGTTGATCGACAAGAATGCGTCCGCCAGAATTGCGCAGCTGAAAGCGATAGCTTCGCGCGCCCGGAATTGCACGCCAGCGAACCGATGCGGGCGACTGGAAAACGAAATTGTCCGGCGCCGCCGGCGGCCCCTGGCCGTCCTGATCGCCGACTTCGGCAGCAGTCTCGCTGCCTGCAGCGTCCGCCGCCGGCGTTGCTTCAGGATCGCCCTGAGCTTCGGACGTACGTCGATTGAAACGCGACAGTGGAGAGGACGCCGTTCCGGCCGGCGTCTCTGCTTCAACCCGCCAGTAGTAGGCGCCGGGCGGCGCCGGCGGACTTTCGATGAAGTTCTGGGACGTGGTGGCGTCGAGCACGGGCGCCGAGAGATCAGGCCGCGGGGAAACGATGACGCGATAGCGTCGCGCTTCGGGAACATTGTTCCAGGTCAAGAGCGCCGCCTGATTTGCCGGCACTTCTGCATTGTTGCCAGGCGTCGCGGCGCTTGGCGCAGCCGCACGATCGCTCTGGCGCAGCTGAAGGCGCCGCGCCACGCTGAGCGCTGGCGCCACGTTTTCCAGCGCCGGGATGCTTCGCACCCGCCAGTAGTACTGTCCTGCAGCCAGGCCGCTGAGGCCAATCCCGGCGGACTGGCTGCGCTCGCTGCGCACAATATTCTGAAAGCCTGGATCGCTGGCCAGTTGCAGTTCAAATTCACGGGCCAGGGGCTGCGGCGACCAGCTGAACTGAATGGTTGGCGACTGACGCAAAAAGCTGAGACGCTCGTTGTCGGCCGGCGCAAACAGACGCAGCGCCGTATTGCTCACTACTGCTACCTTACGCGGCTCGGTACTTTCCAGGCGTCCCTGTTCGTTGACTCCCTGCAGGCGCCAGTACCAACCGCCCGGCGAAAGGTGCACTACGGCGGCGCCGCCGCTTACTGGCTGATTGCGCTCGAGGCGACGAAAGTCGCGATGCGCACTGATTTGCAGGTGCAGGTCCTTGAGCGGTTTGACCAATTCCCAGCGGAAGGATACGTTGGCGCCATCCGGACCGCCCGGCGTTACCGAAAGGTTCGCCGGCGATTGCGCCCGAACCGGCTGATCGCGGACCGCGACGTTGCTGTCGCCCAGCACCGCCGATTGATTGGCGCCGGCGCTCTGCAGCGAATTGCCGCTGCGCAATTCGGCCTGGCCGCGTTCCACCGCTACGTGCAATCCGCCTTCGCCATCGCCCAGACTGAAATCGGCGCCCTCGGCCCTGATCTGGCGTTCGCCGGCCTGCACTTCGACGCTATTGCCATTTTCGGACTGGTCAATGCGAATGGCGCCGGATCGAAAATGGATCCGCGCGCGATCGTCGGTGAGTTCCAGATAGATCATTGTGTTGGCATCGACATTGATGACGGTGCCATCGCGCAGATGAATACGGGCCTCGCTGTAGTCTTCGCTGCGCACCGTGTCGCGGTTGGCCAGCATGCTGTTGTTCTGCAAATTGGCCCAGACTACTTGATCATCGAATTTGCGCTGCACAAGATTGTACTTATAGGTAATATAACCAATGACTTCGCGCGAACCAAGGTCGACGCTGCGATTGTAGTCCAGATAGAATGCCAGGCCGGCTCCGATGATCAAAAACAGCAGCGCTGGCGGCAGGAAGCGCTCTAGATTCCGCAGCCGAAACATCAGCGCTTCTTGCTCCCTCTGGGCGCTTCAATGCCCAGCAGCTTGCGCAGCTCTGACGTTGATTCGGGAGCGTCGGCATCGCCAATTTTCCCAAGCAATGCGTAGATGCGCACCGGCTTGTTGCGTCCCTTGACCTGCGTTTCGTCCACCAGCTCGGTGCGGTACATTCCGCGTACCCGATCGAGCGCTTCCTGGGTCACCAGGATATCCAGCTTATGCACCTTGCTCAAGCCCTCAACGCGCGATGCGGTGTTGACGGCGTCGCCAATTACGGTGTATTCCATCTTTTGATCGGAGCCAATTTGCCCGGCGATCACCGATCCAGCATTGATTCCGGCGCCAATGCGCAGAATCGGTTTGCGTGCGCTGCCGCGGCGCTGATTGAATTGACGCAGGCGCTGACGCATCATCAGCGCTGCGTTGAAGGCGTTTTCTACTGGATTGCCTTGCTGGCGCAGTGCGCCCCAGACCGCCATGATAGCATCGCCCATGAACTTATCAACCACGCCGTGGTTGGCATTCACACAGGCCACCATTTCGGAGAAATAGCCATTGAGCATTTCCACCACTTCCTCCGGACGCAGCTTTTCGGAGATGCCAGTAAAGCCGCGAATATCGGAGAAGAATATGGCACAGTCCTTCCGTTCCCCGCCGGCGCGCAACTGGCCGGAAAGAGAGAGCTCAGCCAGCTCCTTATTGACGAAGCGCCCAAAGGAGGTCTTCAGGTTTTCTCGTTCGCGCAGGCCGCGAGCCATAGAATTGAAGGATTGCGTTAAGGTTCCGATTTCGTCGCGCGTTTCCGGCTGCAGCTGCAACTCATAGTTGCCGGCCTCAATCATGCCGGCGGCCCGGGTCAGCCGCTTGACCGGACGGGAAATGCTGCGGGCGAAGAAATAGATTACCAGCACTGCAGCCGCGACAATCATCAGCATCAGGTAGATATTGCGCCGACGGATGCTGTAGATTTCTTCGAAGGCGCTGTCTTCGGCCACCTGGGTGATTACGCCGCCGCCAAAGGGCAGGCGCTGAAAGGAAGCCAGATAGAAGTTCTGGTCCAGCCCGCGAAAACGGCCAAGGCCGTTGTCGATCTGGCTCTCGCGCATGGCTTTCACCGCCGGTTCTTCGGCCATGTTGGTGGCCGCCAGTGCAACGCGACGATCGGGATGAGCAATGGCCACGCCATCGTCCGAAACCAGAAAGGTCACAGCAATGCCCCGCGACTGAAAGGCCTCCAGGAAGGCCTCCATCTTGAGCAGCACCACCAGCGTTTCGTTGCCGTGTTCGTTGGTAAAGGACAGCGCCGCCACTGGCCGGCGCAAGGCCGGACTGAGATTGACCATGGCGCTTCCGCTGGCCGAGACCCGCGCCAGCTCCCGCTGCCGACCAAGCACTGCCGCTTGCAGATCCTGGGCGCTCAACTCGCTGGCCGACAGGAATGCGCTGTTGCTGAGATTCTCGCCGGCGATGAGCCCGCCTGCGCTCTTGCGATAGGTTCCAAAGTAGAGCCAGTTAGAATCTGCGCCAAAGAGCGTGCGCGCTACAGCAGCGCGCGCATTCGGACTGTGTGCCAGACCCTCGGCGGCGATGCGCGCAGCAGTTTGAGTGGACTCCAGTATCGTACTGACGCTGGCCGCGGATGTCTGAGTGACGCGAGTGTTGGCTTCTTCCACGCGAATGCGCCCATCGCGCTGCGAAAAATAGTTGGTCAGTATGATCATCAGCACCAGCGCCAGGGCAATGACGGCAGTGATCATGACCATCAACTTAGCGCGCAAGGTCCAGACGGAGAGCGATGCGCCGCCAACGTCGCCCTCTTCCTCTCCGCGAATCAGTTCCCGCAAGAATGCGCCAGCCTGCATGCCACTCCCGCCAGCGACTGCTGTCGCGGCGCGCTGAGTGTTGCGGCGAATCGCGCTGCGGCAATCATTTTCCGTTCAGGAAATGAACGGCGCGCTTCAAACCGCGCAAACTCAGCTCCTCCATCCGAAACAGTTCGCGAATTCGCTCCAGGCTCCAGACGCCGCGGCCGCCCTGCCAGACATGGGCGGCCATCGGGTTCAGCCATACCGTCCGCGGGAACCGTTGCTTGATCTGGCGCAGGATCTGAATCGATGGAACGGCGCTGGCATCATTCCAGGCCGACGCGCCCCACGCCGAGTAGAGCTCCTCTGGCGCCATGCTGGCGTCGCCAATGATGATGATCCGCGCTTCTGGGTCTTCGCGCAAGAGTTGCTCGATGGCCCAGGCCTTGCTACGCTGAGGATCGCGGTAAATGGTTTCATATATAGTATTGTGAAAAAAATAGATGGAGCAGTCGTGGAAGCGATCGCGCAGTTTCTGAAAAAGCAGGCGCGTACGGGCGGCATAGGGCGTCATCGATGTGCCGCCGTTATCGATCAGGGCAATTACTTTGATACGGTCGCGGCGTTCGCGGCGAAAAACCAATTCGATTTCTCCGCCATTGAGCGCCGATCGGCGAATGGTTTCAGGAGCATCCAGCTCGCTTTCGGCGCCAACTGCTTCCAGCTTGCGCAGTTCCCCCAGAGCTTGACGCAAACCTGCGCCGGCCAGCGATCGATCATCTGAATAGTCGACATAGCGGCGATCGCCGAAAACGCGGAGTGCGCTCTGCCGGCCGCTGGAACCTCCCACTCGCACGCCGCGCCGGGCGAATCCGCTGTGTCCAAAAGGCGACACGCCGCCAACGCCGACCCAGCGCGAGCCTCCGTGATGAGCTTCCATTTGCTGGCGCACCGTTTCCCAGAAGCGACGCATCAGCTCCTCGGCGCTCAAGTTCTGAGTAATCGGCTGCAGCTCGCCGCGCTGGATTGCGGCGCGCAGCCATTCGCGAAACTGTTTGCTCTCCAGCAGTTCTGGGTCGCCCTCCGCCATCGCCGGCAAATCGACGCCCATGAAATAGAATACAAAGGCGCGTTCAAAACTATCGAGATGTTCTGGCCGCCGCACAAAACACAGTCGAGCAAACAGGAAGATCGAATCCAGGTCCTCGGCCAATCCGCGGCGCAGTCCGCGCACAAAATCCAGACTCTGGTCTAGGCCAGCTGGAACCCCGTAGCGGCGCAGCAAGTAGACGAAATCAACGAACATCGCTGTGCTGCGGATTGCCGCGGTAGCTGAGCAAATCCTGGCTGCGCTTGAGCAGCGCGCCAATGAAGGGCAACTCGCGCGCCGAATGAAGCGCTGACGCCTCTGTAGCGCTGCGTTGCAGCGCCTCCACCCAGTTGAGCAGTTCGCTGGTGGCCGGGGCCTTTTCGTAGCCGCGCTGACGTAATTCGTAAAACAGACGCAGCGCCGTCTCGGCCAGATCCGTATCAAGGTTTGAAAAATGCAGCCGCAGAATGGCGCGCATTTCGTCGGGCGTTGGGAAAGCGATGTGGTGAGCAAAACAGCGCCGCAGGAAGGGATCGGATAGCTCGCGCTTGGCGTTGGAAGTAATCAAGATCAGCGGCGGATGATTGGCGCGGATCGTTTCGTTGACTTCCCGGATGGTAAACTCCGCCGACTCCAGCACATCCAGAAGGTTGTCCTGTACATCCGACTCAGTCTTGTCGATTTCATCGAGCAACAGCACGGAGCGCTGTGCGCAGCGAAAGGCGCGGCCAATCGGGCCCCAGATCACATAGTCGTAGAAGCGATTGACGTCCCTGCCGCTGGCGCCTGGGCCAAAGCGAGCATCATTCAGTCGAAGTACAGTGTCCTGCACATAGCAGGCTTCTTCGCCACGAATCGTGGATTTGGCGCGCAGTACCTCCAGCGGCATTCCGAGACTGCGACTGATTTCAAATGCCAGTTGCGTCTTACCGGTGCCGGGCTCGCCTGTCAGCAGCAGCGGCCGCTCCATGACCATTGCCATATTGACGATGGCGCCCAGTTCGGGGCTCAAATAGTAGCGCTCGGTACTGCGAAATTCCATGGCAAACGGGATCGCAAAGCTTCAGGCCAGTCAAGTCCAGCAAGACCAGAGCGACCATGGAATTTGTTTGCAGGCCCAGACCGGGCCGCTTTTTTGTAATCGCGGCGTAACCAGAGCGCTGGACCGGGACTCAGAACAGTGAGAAGGCAAGGGAGCAAGCAGTAGATGCAAGAAAACCAGGGTCAGGCAACGGATCTGCAGGAAGCGCTGAGCAGTCTCGGACGCTTTCTGGAGGAAGTGGATGCCAACATCTGGCAAAGGATGAGCGACGTCGCATACGCCTGGACTCAATTGCCGGCATTTCCTTCTACTGTAGGCGCGCACCTGCGCCACCTGCTGGACCATATCGAGGCCCTGCTGGACGGTTTGTCCGAGGGTCGCGTACAGTATGACCGCCGGCAACGCGGTCGACCGGAAGAAAGCCAGCGCGATGCCGGTCACGAACGCTTGCGTCGACTGCTGGTGCACCTCGATGGCAACGCCTCGCTGCAGAACGATCGCGATCTCTTGATTGAAATGTATGTTGATCCGGACCAGGCGCCAATCTGGATTCCAAGCACACTGCTCCGCGAAATTGCATTTGTTCACCACCACGGCGTACACCACGCCGCAATGATCGCCGTCCAGATGCGCGCCTTCGGCCTCTCGCCGACGCCTGAGCTGGGCGTCGCGCCGGCTACGCTGGCCTACTACCGTCAGTGAAGTCCGGTCGCGCCTTTCCAGCGGCTGTTCTCTACCTGCTGGCCCTGCTGGCCTCTCAAATTGTTCAGGGTTTCCCTGAATCGCTGCCCGCCGATCGTCGGCTCGTAGCGCTGAATGCCGCCGGCCAGCGACGCAGCTGGATGGCCTATCGCGAAGAAGGGCGCCAGGGAGCGCCGGCGATCTTGCTTCTGCACGGCAGCCCCGGTACTGCCTCCGACCTGTCGCGGATCAGCGCTGCTCTTGCCGGGCGCTTCCATGTGATCAGCCCGGACCTCTTGTGCGCTGGCTATTCCGATGCCTACGCGCCGGATTGTGGCGCTGCGGCCCAGTCGCAGGCAGTGCTCAGGCTGATGGACCACTTGCATCTGAATTCAGCCTGGATCTTTGCCCATAGTTTCTCTGGCGCCGTAGCCATTGAACTGGCCTCTCTTGCGCCGCGGCGGGTGCAGGGTGTCATTGCCTACGGCGCCCTGGGCGTTCAGGAAGCGGAAGGCAGCGGCGACTATTCCTTTGAACACTTCAAGTACAACCTGGGCTACGCCTTCCTCGCTGTAGGCCTCGAACTACTTCCACATTTTGGACTGCTTGGCTCCGCATCCATGCGCCACGGTTTCCTGAAGCAGTTTATGGATCTCGACCAGCGAAGTCTGCGACAGAAGTTAAGCAACCTTCCTGTGCCGGCGCTTTTTGTCCACGGCGATCGCGATCCGCTGGTTCCGGCCTGGGCGGCGGAGGAACACCATCGTCTGGTTGCGCACAGCGATCTGGTCATACTGAAAGAAAGCCATTTTATGGTCTTCAGTGCGAGCGGATCGCAGCGGCTGGCGCGATTGATTGAAGACTTCATCGAACGCACCAACCGCGGCGCAAGCAGCGGGAATGCAGTACGCGAAAGCCTGTCGCATCTGCAACAACCGCAACTGCCGGTCGATCTGCGCCTGGATCCGACGCTCAGCGCCTGGGGCCGACTGCTGGCTATCATCAGCGCTACGTTTGTTTCGGAGGATTTGACCTGCATCTCCGCTGGCCTGCTGGTTCAGGCCGGCAAGCTGGACGCGATCAGCGCCGTCTTTGCCTGCTTTATCGGGATTTTTCTGGGCGACCTTGGTCTCTACGGCCTGGGGCGACTTGCAGGAGCGGGTCTGCAATCGCTGGGCTTCCTGCGCAATCGCCTGCCGCAGAAGAAACTCGAGGAACTTCGTCGGCGCTTTGATCGCGAAGGCTGGAAGCTGGTCCTCTTCAGTCGATTTGTTCCGGGCCTGCGTTTTCCAACCTACGTGGGCGCCGGGCTGCTGGGCGGGCGCGCCGGCGTTCTGGCCGGAGCGGCGCTGCTTGCCGGGCTGATCTGGACGCCCCTGCTGGTGCTATCCACAGCGCGTTTTGGCGCCGGACTGGCCGCCTGGTTTCAGGGTCTCACTGGCAGCGCGTGGACAGGCGTGGCTCTGGCAATAATTAGTATTTACTTATTATTGCGCTTGTTGATGGGCCTGCTCAGCCGCGAGGGTCGCTCCAGGTTGCTGGCCCGTCTGGGCCGCATGCGACGACCCGAATTCTGGCCGCCCTGGATCTTCTACGCGCCGCTGGTCCCGTGGTGCGCCTGGCTCTCGATTCGCTACGGCGGATTCAAAACTGTAACCGCCTCTAATCCGGGCATGGAGAACAGCGGATTCATTGGCGAATCCAAGGCGCGCATTCTGGATCAATTGCCGCTGCGCTGGCGACTGCAACATGTCCTGGCCTCTCCTGCGCCGCTGGAAGAACGGATGTCCGCAGCGTTGCAGGCGATGCGTGCAGCAGGGCTTAGCTTTCCGCTGGCCTCCAAGCCGAATGTCGGCGAAAAGGGCGTCGGTCTGCGCATCGTCCATGACCGCGCACAACTGCAACTTGCTCTTCAGGAAAATCCGTTGCCGCTTGTGCTGCAGCGCTACCACGCCGGACCCGGCGAGGCCGGCGTATTCTACTATCGTTATCCGGACCAGCAAAGGGGCGAAATTCTGGCCATCACGGAGAAGGTTTTTCCTATTTTACGCGGCGACGGAAAGCGCAATCTACAGCGTCTGATTCTGGACCATCCGCGCTACCGAATGCAATGGCGCGTCTATCTAAAGCGCTTTGCCGATCGACTGGAAGAGACGCCAGCAGACGGCGAAGAAATTGTCCTGACCCGCACCGGCAATCATTTCCAGGGCTGTATCTTTCGCGATGGCGCTGCTCTAATCAACGAATCCCTGTGTCGTCGCTTCGATGAGATCGCCGACCAGATTGACGGCTTTTACTTTGGACGCTTCGACGTGCGCTACAGCGATCGCGAGGCCTTTCGACGCGGCGAAGACCTGGCGCTGCTGGAACTCAACGGCGCGACTGCCGAAGCGACCGTGATTTACGATCCGGATTATACCATCGGCCAGATCTACCGCATGCTCTTTCGGCAGTGGCGCATTCTGTTCGAGATTGGCGCCGCCAATCGAAAGCGAGGGGCGCAGCCGATGGGCAATCTGCAAATTCTGGGTGCGCTCTTGCAGCGTTTGAGAGAGGATAGGCCGCCGCCGATTGGCGCCTGATTTTTTGCAAGGTCGGCCTTGCGCCGGCGACTGAATGAGGGGCGCCCGCCGCAGGTGCAGGCGAAACAGGAGCAGAGGACATGATGCACAAAATAACGAACGCCTGGTTCCGGATCTTGCACAGGGTAACTGGCGATCCGCGAAGAAATTCGCTGGAGCACCGAATTTTTAACAGCCTGGCATTGTTCAGTGCAGCGGCCAATCTGGGCGGACTGCCCGGCGCCCCGGACAAGATCTCCTTTTTCCTTAGCCTGGGTTCAGGCATCTTATTTCTGGTCTACTACTACTTCTCTCGCGTACACAGCATCTACTACTCGCTCTACTGGCCGATGATGCTAACCATCTGCGGCTACCTGTTTTTCAACATCCTGGCCAATGCCGGTTCGCAGGGCGGCGCGCAGTACTTCATGATTCCCGGTCTGGCCATCGGCTATATTCTGGGGCGCAGCCTGGCGCAGCGTATTCTGGTCAGCCTGCTCTTTCTTTCGGCCACGGCTGCGCTGTTTGCCATTGAAACTATGGCGCCAGGCTACATTCGCCCCTATACCGACGCCGCCAATCGTCTGCCGGACGTAGCCGGCAACTATGTCTTTGTTCAATTTTTTACGGGCATGCTGGTTGTGATTCTTTCGCGAAACTTCACGGTAGAAAGAAACAAGTCCGACCGCCTCTTGCTCAATGTCTTACCGGAGAGCATCGCCGAGGAACTCAAACGCGAGGACCACGTCACGCCAAAGCAATACGCCAGCGCCACCGTGTTGTTCACAGATTTCGTGGGCTTCACACGCATTGCCGAGCGGCTCAGTCCGGAAAACCTGATTTCCGAATTGGATTCCTGCTTTCGCACATTCGATCAGATCATGCGCGAACGGGGATTGGAAAAGATCAAAACAATTGGCGACGCTTATATGGCCGTAGGCGGCATTCCGCAATCCAATGCCACGCATGCGATCGATGCCTGTTTGGCGGCGCTGGATATCCAGCGTTTCATGCAGAGTATGAAGACCGAACGCGAAGCGCAGGGCCAGCCCTACTGGGAATTGAGACTCGGTCTACATTGCGGAGATCTGGTCGCCGGGGTCATTGGCGAAAAGAAATTTGCCTATGATGTCTGGGGCGACACGGTCAATACCGCCAGCCGCCTGGAGTCCAGCGGCATGCCCGGTCGTATCAATGTCAGTGCATCGGTTTATGAACGCACCAAGCATCTGTTTGATTTCGAATATCGCGGTCGCATTGGCGCCAAAAACAAAGGCGAGATCGACATGTATTTCTTGAGCGGCATCAAGCCTGCTTATTGTTCTGCGGATGGCCTGACGATCAACGAGGCATTTCAAAAAGAGCGGGCGCGGCTGGTGGTATAAAGCGGCTCGGCCTGCGCGCCGCTTGCTGAAAAATTGGCGGGCTGAGGGCATCGACGGCGCGTCGCCCTTGGCGCCAGAGCGGTCCTCGGCAGAGTTGGTCCATGGCGTCCCGAATCGACAGGCATTCAAGTCCAATCACAACGCGGCGGTCAGCAATCTGTCAGCCGCTCGTGCTGGCGCTGCTGATGTGTGTCGCAATCGCTTCCTGCAAGAAAGAATCCTCCGCTGCGTTGCAGGGGCGCGGCGCCCATCTGCAGAAGGCCGGAGGTTATCAGTTTGTCTTTGATCTGCAAGGATTGCGCGAGCGCAATGCCATGCTGCGTATGATGGGCCTCCCGCCGCGGCCAGCGGCGCGTTACAGCGATCACCTGAGCCTGACGATTGTCGAAGCCGCCAGCGGTCGGCAGGTAGATCAGGCGGAATTGACGCTAACGGTGCTGGCCCCGGATGGGCAAAGTACCGCCGGCGACGCTTACGTCATGCACGGCGAAGGAATGCACCACTGGGCCTACGACTTTCAACGCGGCCCAGAGGGACGCTACCGCGCGATCGCCGAATTTCGCGAAGGCCAGCGAACAGCACACGTTGAGCAAGAATTCATACTGGAGTAGGCGATGTTCTGGAAAAGTTTCGGCGCGGTTTTCATCAGCGTTTTTCTGGCGGAGCTGGGCGATAAAACGCAGCTGGCAACTATGAGTTTTGCGGCGGAAGATGGCCGTTCGCCGTGGGCTGTCTTTCTGGGCAGCGCCTCAGCGCTGACGCTGGCCGCGGGCATTGGCGTGCTGGCTGGCGATCGAATTTCCAGCCTGGTCAGCCCGGCAACAATTAAGCTGATTGCCGGTTTTCTCTTCATCGTCATCGGCATCTGGACGATCTTCACGCGATCCTGAGGCTTCGCGCTCCGCTGCCAGCAGATTGAGGCCGCGAAAAAGATCCTCATAAACGCCGTTTGGATTCCAGGCGATCCAGCCCAGAGCCTGCGTATCCTCTGCGCCGCGCACCTGGGCGGCGACGTACTGTGGCAAGGTCATGTTGGCGTAGCCCAAACCAATCGAAAAGACCTGAATGTAGGCGGCGCTTTCCACTCCCAGCGGCGCCAGTCTGCGGTGCGCTGAACTCAAGCCGTCGCGAACTGCGCCGTAAGGATTGCTCAGCCGAGCGCGCTGACCGTAGAAGTGGCTTGGATAGAGCATCGGATAGATGCGATGGAGGTGCTTGCCAAAGGCCTCCAGATCCTGTCCAATGTGATCATGGCGATTGAATGCTACGCGACCGAAGACATCGGCTGAAAGACTCAAACCCAGTCCGTCCGCCTCGGCGCGCAATTGTCCAAGCAGTTCATCCAGGAATTTCTGGCGGACAACGGCAGAATACGGCAGCCGGCCATCGCTGAAGCGTATGTAGTCCAGTTGAATCTCCTGAAAGCCCGCCTGTGCAGACTGGCGCATCATCGTCCGCAGCGCCTGCATATGTCGCTCCGCAGGCGGCAGTTCTCTCAGACCGCCTTCAAAGCAAACCATCCGGGCTACGACGCGCCGTCCCCTGCTGCGCAAGAACTGCACCACCTCCGGATCGATCAAAGCGCGCAGTCCCTGATAGCCCTGCAAATCCAGGACGTACTGATTGACCCCGTAGTCGCTGGCGCGAGCATCGAGCCGCTTTACGTAGGCCAGATTGCGCGAACGGGTTACCGGAAGGTACAGTCCGCGCAGGCCGCCGCCCGCGCTGCGCGACAGTATACTGCGAGCGCGCTCTTCCTGCGCCTCGCCGGCGCGATCAACGCTCTGACACCCAAGAAACAATAGAGCCAGGAGCGCATTGCACTGCCAGCGACGATAGATGGGCCTCGGGCGCTGCATGGCCGCCAGGCTGCGGCGCTGCCGCCCAGAGTCAAGGCCGCGTGCAGCAAAGGAGGCATAGGCTTGGCCGGCCCTTCGAGCGGCTGCGTCGGCGAATTGATTGCGCGCTCATCGCCCGCGCCAAGCCTGGACCATGCCCTTGAATCGTTTGCTGCGCTGCCTGTTAATGCTGACGGCTATGGTCGCGGCTGCCTCGCTGGGCGCCGCCTCGGCTGTAGCCTGGAGCGAAGAGGCCTATGGCTACGCTTACAATGTGCGCACCGTGGAAGAGGCGGAGCGCCTGGCGATGCAGGCTTGTAACAGCAATGGCTGCGCCACAAACGTGCGAATTCTTGCCTCTTCGGCCGGCGAAGGTCATGGCGCCCTGGCCGCAGACGGCAACATCCTGGGAGTCGCCCTGGGATTTCCCGATCACGCCAGCGCTGCCAGTCGCGCCTTGAGCGAGTGCCATCGCCAGGGCGGCAAATCGCCGCGCGTTATCTTCACCTGGTACGACCGCGGCTACTGAAGCGTCGCCGGACGCTATTCGCCGCGCCGAAAGCGACCGCCGCCGGAGACAAAGCCTCCGCCGCCTATCGTTGGAGACTCGGGCGCGGCAGGCGCGCGACGCGAGCCGGCTGCGGCATGGACGCCAACCGCCTTGCCGTAATCCAGATCGCGCAGCGCGCTGACAAATCGCCGCGCATACTCATCCATTTCCCAGGCCTGCAATTTTTGATCATCAAGGTCGTAAGAAACCAGAGTATCCTCAAGGGCATTGTATACCCATTTCACATCCTGATATATCAAACCGCGATAGTCGTCCAGGCGCCACACCCAGAGCGGGAGGAAAAACTCGTAGGCCGGATCCAGGAGCGAACGGCCGTGTAACGACTCCGGCCAGTCCAAACCCAGCAGATCGAATACTGTCGGATAGACATCCAGAATCGTCCCGCGTTCCAGGCGATGCATCGGCAATCTGGCCAGCGCTGGATGTTTGAATATGATCGGCGCGCGAACCTCTTCATTGAATACGCTGAAGGAGTGTCGATAGAAGCCGTGCTCGCCAAAGGATTCCCCGTGGTCGGAAAACAGAACGAAAAGCGTATTCTTGTCCAATCCGCGTTTCTGAAATTCTTCGTAGACTCGATCAGCAACATGCAGGGCATAGTCGACGCCATTTCGATGCCGACCGAGAGAAGTGGCATCGTCGAAGCGCTGGAAATGTTGCGGATCCGGATTGAAATAAGGGTAGTGGCTGTTGGTCATCACCAGGCTCATCACAAAGGGACCTTGATCTCGGTCCAGCGCCTCCATGGCGCCATGTAGCAGAGCCATATCATCCAGGCCAAAAGGAAAGCTGATGTAGGCGCGGCCGGTCTGGGGATTGATGCGATTGAGGAAGTCGCGTTTTTCGGTGATTTGAAAATTCAGGCGCTGCAGGAAGACTGTTTCGTTCTCAAACGAAGTGTGGTCCGTATAAATGTAGTAAGAACGATATCCGCGCTGCATCAGCTGCGCAACCAGGGTCGGTTCGGGACGCAGGCTGCGGTATTTTTCCAGAAAGTCTCGACCGCTGTGCATGCCCGTAAACAGCGAATAGTGTGAATTGGAACTGTGCGGGACAGGAACAAAGAAACGATCGACGCTCAGGGTATCAGCGTCGCTGCGGAAATGCTGTGTACGGTCAAACTCTACGAAGCTATCGCGTGCGCTTTCCAGAACGATAAAGACGACGTTCGTACCCTCCGGCAGTTGTAGGCCAAAGCGCGCCGCCGCAAAACGTTGCGGACGATGGAGCGGCGGCTTCAGTTCGAAGGCTGGAAAATCCTCGGGGCGGTTGAGAGTGATCATGCGAATGCGGGCGCGGCCGCCCAGCAGCTCGCCGGCTTGCGCCGCCTGCGCGGCCCGCGAAGCGCCCAGGGCGAGGGCCGGCGCCGCCGCTCCACAGATCAGCATCAAAGTTGCGGCCAGCGCCAGCATGCGGCCGCCGCGCGATTCCTGCGCCTGACCAAAGCGGGTGCGCCGCCAGCGGCCGTAGATCCAGGGCCAGCCCGCACATCCTGTCATAAGCAGGAGATAGAGCAAGGGGAGATGCAATGGGACGCTGGAAACGGCGATGGCTGTTTCGCTGGCGATCAACTGGCGCAATTCAAGCAGGGCATAGAATGCAAGACCGGCGTCGATCTTCAAATTCATATAGTAGTACACAGTAACGCGAATAAAGGACCAGAAAATCGCCAGCGAGCCGATCAGCGGCGGCGCCGCGCGCAGCCAGGCGAGGCGCCGGCTGTGAAAAGAAAGTGTGGATGCGGCGACGCCAGAGAGATAGATACCGGCCATGCTCAGCAGGGGCGCCAGCAGATAGACGCTCTCGATCAAGCTGCGTCCCAGCCGGCCTGGCCAGGCCTGGTCTCCGGGACGGATTGCAAATAGCAGAGACTCCAGCGCCCAGGCCAGCGCGGCCAGCGCCGCCGGCGCCGCCGCCAGCCCCAGGCTGTAGCGGGCGGCGGCGTGGGCTGCAAATTCTCGGAACCAGCGTGGCGATGGAAGCGGCATCGTTTGCCAGCACTTGCTGCCGGAGGCGCGCCGTCATGCGATTCGCGAAGCTGCGAAATGAGCTTGAGCTATGAAAATTCGTTGAAGCAAACGCAGCCCGGGGGCCAGCTCTGGCAGGAGCCAGCGTCGACCATGTCCGTAAACTTTCTGGCAAGACTTCGTCGCCGCCGGCTGGCTCGGCCCTGGTCGTTGCTGCTGGCCGGCCTTGCCTTCCTGGCGATCCCGGCCAGCAACTACATTCTCCTGGCGGTCTACCATGGCTTGCCGCTTGCCGCCTGGCGCGCAGCGCTTGGTCGTCTGCATCCTTACGCTCTGTTTTTGATTCTGGCGCCCATACCGATTGGCATTGGCCTGCTGCTGGTCCGCCGCTGGGCATGGTACGCATTCCTGTTGTATACTCTCTTGCTGCTCCTGCACAATCTTGCTACCTTGCTGGTGCAGCCAGAAGGCTACAATCTGGCGGCGCTGCTGGCCACGGCGCTTGGCGCGGCGCTCTTGATTTTTTTTGCCCGTCAGGATATTTCGGCGCCCTACCTGAAAACATACCCGCGCGGCTGGCGCTACCAGCGTCGTAAGCCAGTAGAGACGGCGGTACGCCTGGATGATCGACCGCTACGCACGCGCGACCTCAGTCTGACCGGCCTCTATTGTGATTGGCCGAACTGTCCGCTGGAGACCAACCAGAGCGTGCAGATTGTACTCAGTCTGGATCAAGGGCAGATAGAACTGGAGGGAGGAGTGGTGCGCATCGACGAAAATGGCGTGGGCATTGCTTTTCGCCGCTCGGACGGCGATAGCCGACAACGACTGAAGGCGTTCCTGGACGAGCACTGAAAGCCCCCGGCAAGTGGTCTGGATTGAGGTCAGGGCTCCAGACGTCGAGCAAGGCTGGCCAGTGCGTCGGTGAAGGCCGGCTTGAGACTGCGCAATTGCTCAAATGCGCTTCGCGCCAGTTGACGCTCGCCGTTTTCCAGACGCGCTTCGGCAAGTAACTGGAAGGCCAGGGCATTCTCTGGATCGCGCAGGCTGGCGCGGCTCGCAAGTGCGACGCTTTCTTCCGCGCGGCCCAGCAACAGCGCGGCGCGCGCCGCAAGGGTCAGCTGCTCGCTGGCCCCTGGATTCCAGTTCAGCCAGTGCAGTGCGATGGTCCGCGCCCGATCGGCTCGGTTGGCGTTGAGAAAGCCCTGCACATAACGGGCCATCAACCGGTCCAGGGTCAACAGGTCTTCATCTTCCGGCGGCGGACCTATTTCCAGCGCTCGGGTGGCGGCCGCCTCAAAGCGCTCGGGCGGCAAGGCTTCGCCGGCGCCGAAGCTGCGCAGAACGCTCATCAACTCCTCCTCCCGCCACTCATGAATCGCCTCCGCTGCAACGCCTGCATAGTCAATGCGCAGCAGCGATACATCGTCGGTTACGCTGCCGCGCTCACGCAGCCCCTTGTAGACCGATTCCAGATCCGGCCCTGCAGCCTGCAGGGTTTCAACAAAGAGCTCTTCCCGATCGTTCATGACCTGCGCTCCGCCAGAATAGACCATGATATCGTCGCGACCGTCAGATCCAAGGATCAGTGCATCGCCTGGATGCAAGCGCAGCAGGTTGACGGCGCGCGGTCTGACTCCAAGGCGAAATCCAAGCTTGTGCATTGAATGGCCGCGCAACAGCTGCGCCCGCCCGTCGCGCAGCAGGAGCGGCGCAGGGTGTTCGCCGTTGAGCCAGTAGGCCCAGCCATTTTGTTCATCGATCAGGCCCATGCAAAAGGTTACGTACATCGAGCCGTCGAAGTTCTGAAAGACCGCATCCAGTTCGCTGTAGGCCTGCGACAGCCACTGCTCCGGAGAATCCTCCGGTTCAGGTTCTCGCTCCAGCAAAGTGCGGATAGCTGAGGCCAGCACCAGCGCGCCGCCCGCGCCCTGAATGGACTTGCCCATGGAGTCGGCGTTCAGGAAAAATTGTGCGCTCTGTGCGCCGACCTGGATCGGCCGCGCCATGTTCAGATCGCCGCCGATTTCACAAATCCAGCGCTTGAATGGAAAACGCTTCTTCTGACGGACAAAGCTTTCGATGGCAACGTTGCGCCCGCCGATGATCTGCGTGAGCGGCGGAAGTAGATTGGCAGTCAGGTAGTAGTCAAGGTCCTGCTGTTGCTTGAGCAACTGCACTTCCTCCAGACGCTGTTCGGCCATCAGCCGCGAGATCTCAGAACTGGTATGGATGCGCGCCTTGTTTATGGCGCCGGCTATCTGATCGCAGAAGCGGCCGATGCTGCGCAGGTCATTGCGGTTTAGGCTCAGCCTGCCGCCAAAGCGCGTCACAATGATAACGCCAATCGGCTCTCCGCCAATCACCAGCGGAGCGCAAAATGCCGACTGCAGGTGAAGCATATCGAAGATGCGTCTGTCAATTTCGGCAACAATATCGCGCGGCGGTCGCGGCATATAGAATGGCCGGCGACGCTGATAGACGCGACTGGCGATGCCGCCCTCCGCGCTCAAGGGAATGCGCAGCCCGAGTATGAAGCGATAGTGTTCTTCGCTAACCGACTCCGGACGCGCTGCCCGATAGGTATAAAGCTCATTGGCCTGGTCGTCCAGGAACTGCAGCCAGATGCCGTCTGCATTGTAGTGGCTGCGGATAAAATCGAAGATCACATCGAGAGCCGCATCAAGGTTGGTTTCGGCATTCACCTGACGGTTAACAGCGGCGTGCCGCTCCAATTCAATCTCCCGGCGCTCGGCCTCCAGACGCAGGCTCTCCGCGCGCAGGCGGGCGCTTTCGGCCTCCTCCACAAGCAACATGCTTTTCACTGCCGTCGCAATCTGTTCGCAGAATGTTGTTATGCTGTGCAAGTCATCGCGGCTCAAGCGCAGCGGCCGTTCGTGGTTGGTAAAGTCGATCACGCCAAGCAGTTCTTCTTCCACGTAGAGAGGAACAACCAGCAGCGATGCCAGCTTCATATGAGCGATGCCCTGTAGATCAAAATCCGATGGCGCCCCGCGAACGTGCGGCATGTAAAAGGGCTTGCGACGACGCACGGCGGCGGCGTGCACCGAAGCATGAGCGGCCAGCGGTAATCGCAGATTGATGGCATACCGCCGCCGTTCCTCATCGAGGAAGTCCGGGAATCGTGAACGGGCGTGTCGTAAATCGCCTCGCTCGCGGTCATGCAAATAGAGCAAGCTTGCCTCAATGCCAAAGTTGGAAGAGACGTAGTCAAAGATCTCGTCGATCAATTCATCGAAGCGACCATTGCTGAGCAGGCGTCGTGAAAAGGCCTGGTAAGCGTCCATCTGAAAGCGTCGCCGCTCGGACATTACCAGTTCCAGCTCGGCCGCTTCCAGTCGCTGTTGCAGTTTGCGCTGGCTTTCGTTTACTTCGGCCTTTGCGCCGGGTGCATCGGCGACAATGGCCGGCGCCCGCCGGTAGTAGAGATAAGCAAAGAACAGCGCCGCAGCGCTGGCCCCGCCGAGGATGATTGCTTCCGGCGCTGGCCAGGCCAGGCCGCAAAGAACGCCGCTGGCAGCGCCGAAAGCGGAAAGCGCCAGCAGGGGCTTCAATTGCCTTTGCAAATTCACAGGCTGCGCTCCAGCACGCGCGAGAGAGCAAGCAAGACGCGCTCTACACACGCCGGGCGTGCGTTGTAGCCCATCAGTCCGATGCGCCAGACTTTTCCGGCCAGCGGGCCGAGGCCGCCGCCAATTTCAATATCGTGTTCCAGCAACAAACGGCGACGAATTGCCGCTTCATCGACGCCCTCCGGGACCAGCACGGCATTCAGCTGTGGCAGGCGTTCTTCTTCCGGCGGCAGCAGTTGCAGGCCAAGAGTTCCCAGTCCTTCCAGCAACTGTTTATGGACGCGGCGATGCCGCTGCCAGGCCTCTTCCAGGCCCTCTTCTTCTAGCAGTTGCAGGCTCTGATGGAGAGCATAGAGCTGGTTCACGGGCGCGGTGTGGTGGTAGCTACGGGACTGGCGCGATTCGCTCCAGTAGGCATCAAGCAAACCGGCATCAAAAAACCAGCTGGCGCAGCTATCGGTTCGCATCTGGATCTGTTCCAGGGCTCGCGGAGCAATACTCAAGGGCGCCAGACCGGGCGGCGCACTGAGGCATTTCTGCGAACCGGCATAACATAGATCGGCCTCCCACATGCCCGCCTCCACTGGCGTCCCGCCAAGAGCCGTCACGCTATCGACAATTGTCAGGGCCCCGGCCTGATGTGCCAGCCGGCACAGTGTGGCGGCATCGCTCTGGGCCCCGGTCGAAGTTTCCGCCTGCACAAAGGCCAGTAGGCGCGGCGGCGCGCCGATTTGCAGCGCCTTTTGCACTGCCTCCGGATCTATGGCCCGCCCCCATTCGAAATCCAGGCATTGCACGATTGCTCCCCGGCGTCTGGCAATCTCGGCCATCCTCTGACCGAAGACGCCGTTGGTGCAGATCAGCGCTCGATCACCCGCTGCCAGCAAATTGACAAAGGCAAACTCCATGGCGGCGGAGGCCGGAGCGCTCAGCGGCAAAGTCATGGAATGCTTGCACTGGAACGCAAAGCGCAATAGCGATCGCGTTTGGTCCATCATCTGGACGAAGCGCGGGTCAAGGTGGCCAATGGTGGGCCGCGCCAGGGCCAGTAGCGTCCGCGGATCTGGATTGGAAGGGCCTGGACCCAGCAACAACACTTCCGGCGGCGAGAAGGCAGGCACTCCCCAGCTTCCCATTCAAGAATGTCCGGGGCAAGCTCTTTCACCAGCGAAAGCGCTTGCCGGAGGCAGGCCAGCGGAGGCTCTGCAATTGTGCGCGCCGCTCGATGGCAAGAAAGTTCGCTGGTTCCAGAGCGTACACGCGCCTGCCCGGCGCCGGTTTCGCGGCTGCTTGGCGCCGGGTTGCGACTTCCGGAGCTGGAAGAGGGGCAGCGATTTGCCAGGGATTTTGGCCTCATTGTTTCGCACCGCGACGCTGCAGCACTCAGCCTGCGCGGCGCTGCGCCTTCGGACCCGGCGCTGCATGTTGAGCAAGGACCTCCGTCCCTTCTTCGCCTGGCGTTTCTGGCCGCGCGCGAACGCGATCTGGAAAACCTTGCGCGCAAGCGCTCTGGCGAACGCCGCAGCGGCGGTCTGTTTGGCAAGCCGGCGCTGGAGTTCGTCGATCCCGAGGGCCGCCTCATCGAGGTATGCGCCCATCCCAATCATGTAGAGAGCCTGGAACTTGCGCCGCGCTTGCCGCGCAATACGGTACGCGAGCACGATCGTCGCAATGAACCGATTCGCCTGCGGCCTCAGCCGACGCATATCTATCGATTGCACTCCGTAGAGCTGGGCGTCGGCGATATCGTCGGCGTCAGCCGCTGGTACCAGGATACGCTTGGCCTCTGCGCTTCCGAATTTTTGTTTCTTCCCGAAGAGGACCAGGAACCAGCGGCCGTTTTTCTGCGACCGAACAGCGGTCGCAAGGCAGTCGACCACCATTGCCTGGCGCTTTACAAATCGGCGCGACCTGGACTTATCTCCCTGAACTTCGAATGCGAGCATCTGGACGATCTGGCCATGGGCGGAGAATACCTGATCGAGCGCGGATGGCGCCGCATCTGGGGACCGGTGCGGCGTCGCGCTGGCAGCGCGCTTTACGATTGCTTTGCCGGCCCGGGGGACATGCCCTTTGCCCACGTCTGCGACGGCGATCGCGTCAACGGCCGATTCCCGGCTTCTTACAGTTCGCTCGCCGCTGGCGACGCCTTCCAGTTGTGGGGTCCGCGGCCGCCGGAACATTTCTTCAGCGGCGGCGTGAGCGCTCTGGGTCTGCTATTCCGTTCGTGGAATCCAGAGGAGCCCTGGCGCTGGCGCAGTCTGCGCTTGCTGCAACGCGCTCTGGAGACGGCAGCGGCGCCGCCGCAACCGCCCACTGGCAGCGGCGCCTGATTCAATGAAGCTGCCCGCACTGTCCGTTGAACAGTTTCCGGCCGTCCAGTGCGCAGCAGAATTGCGCCACGCTTTGGGTCGAAGCGGAGTGGCGACGCTCTCGGCGCCGCCGGGCGCCGGCAAGAGTACAGCGCTGCCGCTGGCTCTACTGGAGCTGCTTGGCGAAGGGCAACGCATGATTCTACTTTCGCCGCGCCGGATTGCAGCGCGGCTGACCGCCGCGCGCCTGGCCGAGCTGCTGGGATGCCGACTGGGCGATACGGTGGGCTACAGCGTTCGTCTGGAGAGTCGGACCAGCGCCGCAACGCGAATCGAGGTCGCTACCGAGGGCGTCCTCACACGACGCCTGCAACGCGATCCCGAACTGCCCGGCGTGGGACTCTTGATCTTTGATGAATTTCATGAGCGCAGCATCCATGCCGACCTGGCCCTGGCCCTGGCCCTGGAGGCGCGCGAGGCCCTGCGACCCGATCTGCGAATTCTGGTGATGAGCGCAACGCTGGATATGGCAGCGACCGCGCGCTACCTCGGCGACGCCCCGCAAATCCAGGCCAGCGGCAAACAATTTGATGTTAAATTAAACTACGAGGAGGAGGCGCCTTCGCTGCAAAGCGCGGCTCGCCAGTGCGCACAACAGCCAGCGGTCTTTGCCGATCGCTTTGCACGTTTCACGTTGCGCGCATTGCGTCAGAGCGCAGGCGATGCGCTGGTATTTCTACCGGGACAGGGGGAGATTCGTCGCGTGAGGGCCCGGCTGGAAACGATGCTTTCAGGCGAAGCGACGCTGGCGGCGCTCTATGGCGATCTGACACTGTCCGACCAACAACGCGCCTTGCAGCCCGATGCGCAAGGTCGTCGCAAGGTCACACTGAGCACCAATATTGCGGAGACATCGTTGACCATCGCCGGCATTCGCGTGGTGATTGACAGCGGCCTGGCTCGCGTCAGTCGCCTGGCGCCGGCGCGCGGGCTCGCCGCGCTGCACACCGAAGCAATTTCGCAAGCTTCCGCCACACAGCGCGCCGGGCGCGCCGGCCGTCTGACCGCCGGCGTAGCCTTCCGCCATTGGAGCCGCCGCGATGATGCGCTGCTTGTGGCCCATAACGAGGCCGAGATTTTGCACAGCGATCTTTGCCCGCTGGCGCTGGAGCTTGCCCTGTGGGGAGCGCAGGCGCCGCGCTGGCTGGATGCTCCGCCGCCCGCCGCCCTTGCTGAAGCGCGCAGTCTGCTGACGAAGCTTGGCGCCATTGATGGGCAGGGCGCGATCCAGAGCCTGGGCAGGGCCATGGCTTCGCTCAGCGTCCATCCGCGACTGGCCCGTATGATACTATGTGCGCCCAACGCATCGATGCAGGACGAGGCCTGTCGCATCGCCGTCTTGCTCTCGGAGCGCGATATTATGATCAACGATTCAACAGAAGGCCGCACCAGCATTGATCTAACGCGCCGCCTGGGTCTTCTCGCTGAACGCCATTCCTCAGCCCGCGGACAGGGGGCCTTCGCCCATCTGCTGCGCACGGCGGCGGCCTTGCAGCGTCAGGCCCGTCGAGCGCTCAGCACAACGCAGTCTGCGGCATTTCAAGCGCCAGCCAGCAGCGCCGGCGGATTGGTCGCCCTCGCCTATCCCGATCGCGTTGCAAAACGGCGGGCAGGCGGCGGCTATCTGCTGGCCAACGGCGGCGGCGCCTCCGCGCCAGAGAGCGATCCGCTGGCAGCTTCTCCCTTTCTGGCAATAGCCGATCTTGAGGCGAACGAGGCCGGGGCGCGCGTGCGCATCGCGGCCGCTCTTCCGGAAAACGAGCTACGCTCGATATTTAAGAATGACTTAGCAACTACGATTGCGGCGCGCTTGACCGGCGAAGGAGCTCGCGGCGAGGAAATTCACGAATTGCGTCTGGGGGCGCTGGCGCTGGAATCACGCAGCGCTCCGCTCTCCGCGGAGCGCGCCCATGAATTGATCTGGTCGCAACTTCGCCTGCGCGGTCTGGCGGCGCTGAAGATGCCGGAGGAGGCGGAACTCTTGCGTCGCCGCATTGAGTTCTTGCGCAGCCACGGCGAAGATCTGCCGCCCTGCGATGAAAACAGTCTGCTTGCCGAATTAGAAATCTGGCTGGCGCCCTTTGCACTCGACGCCGCTTCGCTCCGCGAACTGCAGCGCGTCGATCTTACTGGCGCGCTGCGCGCCAGGCTCAATCGCCAGCAGCTGCAACGACTGGAAGCAGGAGCGCCGGAGCGCCTTGCCGTTCCAAGCGGTTCGCAGATTGCTGTGGAATACGTCGGCGGCGAGGCGCGGCTGGCGGTCCGTTTGCAGGAAGTCTTTGGCCTCGCCGAGTCGCCGCGGATCGCCTTCGGTCGCGTGGCGCTGACTCTGGAACTGCTCAGCCCCGCTATGCGACCGATTCAGATAACGCGCGACCTGCGCAATTTCTGGAATCAAACCTACGCCGAAGTGCGCAAGGAACTTCGCGGCCGCTATCCGAAGCACCACTGGCCGGAAGACCCGTGGACGGCGTCGGCGGTGCGCGGCGCAAAACGCAAGCGCTGAGCCAGGAGATTACCAGTCGATAAACTCAAATGCGCTGCGGTAGTCGCCGTAGCGCTGGATGCGCTCCAGCAAGCGCTGGTAGAAAGGATGCGCCGCCAGCGTGCCGCTGTCGCCTACGACCAGGAGCAGACGACGGGCGCGGGTCATCGCTACGTTCATTCGCCGCACGTCCGCCAGAAACCCGGTCTCTCTGCGATCATTGCTGCGCACCAGACTTAAGGCAATCCAGTCGCGTTCGCCGCCTTGAAAAGCGTCAATGGTATCGGCGCTGATCCACTTCCAGTCAGCATGACGCTGGCGTAAACCGTCGCGCAAAAGTTGTGCCTGGGCGGCATAGGGCGTCAGGAGGCCGGCGCTCAAACCCGCCGCCTGAATTTCTGGAGCAAAAAGCTGCAGCAGCGAAAGCAGCAACTGCGCTTCGCCGGGATTGCGACGGCTCTTGCTATGCTCGTCCTGCTCCTCCTCCAGTTCGGCCCCGGCGGTATCGATGAAAATCAGCGGCGATTGAAAAATCTGCGCCGCGGGCGAAAGGCGCGCCTCTGCTGCGGGGTCGGTTTGCAATTGGCCGCCGTAGAACTCCTCATTAGAAGGAAGCGCAATCGCATGGCGCATGCGATACTGAACGGTTAAAAGCTGCGCCGGAACGCTTTGACGCTTCATCGCCTTTTCGAATAGCGTTTCGGCCAGCTGCGGCTCGCCGCAAAGGACGGTCGGCGCCAGCTGACAATGATCGCCCGCCATCACCAGACGAGGAGCGCGTAGCAAAGCAATCCACGCTTGCGGCTCAAGGGCCTGGGCCGCCTCATCCAGAAAAACAACGTCAAAGCGCCGATCGATCGGCAGTGCAGCACTGAGCGCGCCCAGCGTGCAACAGACCAATCGTGCGCCGCTGAGCAGCGCCTGCAGCTGCGCGTGTTCCATTTGCTGCAATTGCGTACGCAACTGACGGGCCTGCTCGCGCAGAGCGGCTCGCTCGCTGCGTTCTCGCGGTCCAAAGTTCCGGCGAAATCTCCGCGCCTCCTGCAATGTCCGCTCCAGTTCGCGACGCGCCCGAGCCAGCGCAGGCGCCTCTGGACTGCGCTCCAGCCATCCGTCAAGGGTCAGACCGTGCAGCGTCTCATCCACGCGCGCCGGATGTCCCAGACGAAGTACTGCCAGACCGGCGGCATGCAAGCGTTCGCTGAGCAAATCGACGGCGCGATTGGAGGGCGCAACGGCCAGCACGCTTTGACCGGCCGCCAGACAGGCGGCGATCGCCGCAGTGGTTGCCGTAGTCTTGCCCGTACCTGGCGGGCCGTGAATCAGCGCTGCCGGATTTGCGCCAAGCGCCAGGCGCGCTGCACTGCGCTGCGAGGAATTGAGCGCCGCTCTGTCAATTGCCGCGGAGGCCGCCGGCGGAATCTCGCTTGAGACCCCCGAGGTCGATCGATAGCCAAGCAGGCCATCGCGCAGCCAGCGAAAGTCGGCATCTTTTGCCGCAATCGCCAGTTGCAAAGCGCGGCGCATGTCCTCGTAGGCGCTTTGATCAAAGCGTCGCCACAGAGCCAGTTCACAGCTCTCATCAAACTCTGGAAATTCTTCTACAACTGCCTCAAGCTCGCGCTCGCTGGCCCAGACAACGATGGCAGCCAGACGCTGCCACTGCGCCTCGTCGCGACGCCAGGCCAGCATTGCCGGCTGGCCGCTCTGGAATACGCGACGACGCACAGCGCTGGCATGCGAAAGGCGCAGGCGATAGCGGCCGCCGACAATACTGCGCAATTCGCTGAAGCTGAGCCGATCGAGCGCTGCGCCGCTGGCAACGCGCTCGGCCAAACTCTTTGCTTCCAGTTCTTCCTCAAAACGCTTACGATCTGCCTCTTGCTCGATTTCAAGCAAGGCCAGCAGATGTTGCAATTCATGAGCCGCGTCGGGCCAGGCGGGGCTTTCCGGCTTTACAGGACTCATTGGCGCGACACTTTCCGCGGCGATGGCCCGGCGCCCACCGCTATCGGAACGATGTCCCAGCTGTTTTTTACGACGCAGCCTGTGTCCCTGCGCACGCTTGCCGCAGATTGCCGCCCGTTGCGAGCTCCTGGTAGTCATGCATGCCTCGATGCGCAAGTGGACCAGCAATACAGCGCGTCTGGCCTGCCTGGCATTGCCCGGGGCGCGCATCGTCCTGCATGGCAATCCCGAGGGGCCATTGCGCAGCGAAGACCTGGCGCCGCGGCAAGCGGGCGCCAAAAGACTCTACCTCTATCCATCGGCGGGCGCCCCGGAGCTCACGGCGCAATGGGCAGCGCAGTGGAAAGGGCCGCTGCAGTTGATTGTGCCCGACGGAGCGTGGGGTCAGACGCGAAAGTTTTTCCGACGGCTGCCGGGCATGGAAAACGTCAGCAGCGTGCGCTTGCCCGAAGGCGTACGGCAGCGATTCGCCTTGCGCCGTCAGCACCTGCAAGAGGGGCTGTCCAGCGGCGAGGCCATCGCTCTCGCCCTGGGCGCGCTGGAGGGGCCGGCTGTGCAGTCGGCGCTGGAAGATTTTCTGTATGGCATACTATCGGAGATGATGCAGCGTCGCGGGAAAATAGCGCGTCTGCCATCGCACCAGGCGCTGCACGGCGCCGTCTAAACCTGGCGAGGAAGAAATGAACCGCATTCAGTGGATTGAGACGCTGCTGGTCGAGCTAACACGCTGGCCACAGCGCGGCCTGATCGATGGCCAGCAGAGCGAGCGCATTGCCGCAGAATATCGCAGCGAGTTGCAGCAGTTGCAGGCAGCGGCCAAAGCCCGATCGGGAGGCGGCGTTCGCATCCGACTGCCGGCCATTTTGATTGGAATGGCGGCGCTGCTCATTGGCCTGGGATTGATCCTGTTCTACTCAGCGAACTGGGCAGCTATGTCGCCAACATCGCGGCTGATCCAGATTCTCGCGGCGCTGGTTGCAATCCACAGCGCAACCTTTGTCTTTTACTTTGTTCGACCGCATCCGCTGGCGGCGCGCGGTCTGTTGCTGATTGGTCTCCTGGCCTTTGGCGCGGCCATTGGACTGGTTGCCCAGATCTATCATATCAGCGCTCATCCGACCAACGGACTGCTGCTCTGGCTGGCGGTCAGCGCGCTGCTTTCGCTCCTGCTTCTGGAACGCTGGGGGCTCTACGCCAGCTTGCTGCTGTCTATCATCTGGTACGCCTGGGAACGGGGCGAATACGATCATCTGAGCCCGCATTTTCTGATCTTCCCGCTGCTGCTTGGTTTCGCCTTCTGGAAGATTCGCGATCGAATCGGACTGTGGTTGTGTTCGCTGACGCTGCCGCTCTACGCGCTCTTCAGTCTGGCCTACTGGAGCGACAGCGATGCCAGCGGCGTTATCCTGATCGCAGCTCTGGCCGCCGGCGGCGCGTTACTTCTGTCCGTCGCCCGTCTGCCGGGCGACGAGATAACGGCGCTCAGTCAACAGACCGCGCGCCTGCTTGGCTGGGTATTCTGTTCGCTGCCAGCCATGCTATTGGCCTGGCCGCTTAAATTGGAGGGCGGCTTTGCCCTTGTCGATGCTGCGCCGCTGGTTCCCCGCCTGCTGCTGGCGGCCTTCTGGCTGAGCGCCCTTGGACTCACGCTCTGGCAGAGGCGCAGCGGCGCTGTCTACCTGCAAATCCTGGCCTTGCTTCTGGCGCTCTTGCCGCTCAGTTTTCCGATTCAAAACCAGGCAGCGCTGGTCGCCGTGATGCACACGGCATTGCTGGCGCTACTGGCTGGTTTGCTCTTTCTATCCTACTTTGAAGAAGGCGCCAGCGGCGTGGATCGCGCCGCGGCCTTCTTGATTGCGATCGTAGCACTGTTCAGTAAAGCCATCGGGCTATTTGCACTGGCTGTCAGCTCCAGCTCCGCCGGAGAAGGCGGCGTCTTCTACATCGCCTACAACCTGGGCTTCTTGCTTTTTGCCTCGGTGGCGTTTATGATCAATGAACTGACGGCGACCTGGCTGCCAGAGCGGCCGGGACGCAGCTATCCTGGCGGCGTGCTGCGCGCCATCATTGGCGCCGCAGTATTTCTGTTTCTTTACGCGATCTCCTTCAAGCCTGGCATTCAGGACTCCATCCAGCAGGCCGGCGGCGTCGTGCTGGCCTTGATCGCCCTTTTTGCCGGCGTGGCGCTGGCGCTCTTTGGCGCCGCTTACTACAAAGTCAAAGAGCGGCTGCCGGCCGGCATGGCCTTTGGCATCTTTGCCCTCACGCTGTTGATGTTGTTTGTGAGCGGACCGCACACGCCGGTCATTGTCTACCAGCTGATTTTCAATTTCATGCTGCTGGCCTTCAGCGGCCTGGCCCTGCTCTACAGCGTACGCATCAATTCGGCGGCGCTGGCCAATGCCGCAATTGGCGCCTTTGCGCTGCACGCCGCCACGCGCGTCATCGATACCTTCTGGGATTTGCTCAGCGGTTCGCTGCTTTTTATAACCTGCGGCGTCCTTCTGTTTGCGCTCGGTATGATCCTGGAGCGACAGCGACGCCGCCTGCTGGCGCAAATGGAACAAGGAGAAGCAAAGCATGGATAAGCTCTGGAACCGGTTGCGATTTCCCGGATTCGTTGCGCTGATCATCCTGCAGCTGGCAGCGCTTGGTCAGATGGTATTTGCGCGTCAGCATTTGCTCGACAGCGGGCTGCCGGCCTTGCTTGCCGTGCAGCCGCTGGACCCGCGCAGTTTGCTCTCCGGCTACTACGTGCGTCTGGACCTGGCGGCGAGTCGTATTGAAGCGAGTGTACCGCGCCTGCCGGCCACGGACACCGCGCAGTGGAAGCAAGGAGAAACGGTCTTTGTTCAACTCAGCAAAGAAGAGGGCCGCACCGTACGCCATGTATCAGCTATCAGCCGCGATCGGCGTTTGCTGACAACCCCGGGCGCCATCGTGCTGCGCGGGCGCGTTGTCGAAAGCTGGGAGCAGCGCCTCGTCTTGAATTACGGCATCGAGGAATACTTCACGCCGCAAAGCGAGGCCGCGCGCATCGAAGAGGCTGTGGCTGCAGCCAGCATCGAACAGGGGCGCAATGCCGAACCGCCGGCCGCCTACGTGGAAATTGCCGTTGATCCGGAAAGCGGCGAAGGCGCGTTGCGGCGACTGTTCATCAAAGGCCAGCCGGTTCAATTCCATTGAGAGCCATCAAGAAGCGCGCCGCTGCCGCGCTCTCCAGACAACAAACGAGATCAATACAGTCAGGCCGCTCAAGGGCAGCACTGCATAGAGCATTGCGTTACTGAACAACTCCAGACGCGGATTGTTCTGTCCCTTGAGCGCCAGAAAGCTCACGTAGGCAATGTAGTAAGCCAGAAAGAGCAATCCTTCCCAGCGCTGCATGTTGAAGCCGCGCATGAAAACGGGCAGGCAGACCGCCGCCACCGCAATCATCACCGGCAAATCAAAATGCAAAGCAGTCTGCGATATAACTATGCCTTGATTGGAGATGCCGGCGGCGGCGCCCAGCACCAGCAAGAGATTGAAGATATTCGAGCCGACCACATTGCCAACAGCGATGTCACGCTCGCCTTTCAAGGCCGCCGCAACCGAAGCAGCGACCTCTGGCAAGGAGGTGCCCGTCGCAACAATTGTCAAACCGATGACCAGCTCGCTGACGCCAAGGTAGCGCGCCAGAGAGATGGCGCCGTCTACCAGCCAGCGCGAACCCAAACCCAGCATGCCCAGCCCGATGGCAATGAGCAGCAGCTGCCAGAGAATCGACTTTGCGCCGCCAGGCGCTTCGCTTTCGCCAAATTCTCCGGAGTATTCTTCCTGCACGCTTTTTGTTTCGCGTCGACTGAGCCAGACCACCAGGATCGTATAAGCGACTGCGCCGATGACCAGCACAAGGCCCTCCCAGCGCTGGATGCGCCCATCCAGGGCAAATACAAAGGTCAACGCAGATACGCCAATCATCACCGGCACATCAAGGCGAATGATCTGCTGATGAATGATCAACGGCGTGATTGCCGCTGAAATTCCAAGGATGACCAGTACATTGAAAATGTTGGAGCCCACCACATTGCCCAGGGCTATGTCGGCTTGATTATGCAGCGCGGCAACGGTGCTGACGGCCAGCTCCGGGCTGCTGGTTCCGTAAGCGACGATGGTCAGACCGATCACCAGCGGCGATACGCGCAGCGCAAGGGCCAGTCGGGAAGCGCCGCGAACCAGCAATTCGGCGCCGGCGACCAGCAATACGATACCAACAATGAAAAGCAGCAGCGTAATCCAATCCATAGCGGCGCCACTTCGGCTTCAGGCTTTGCCGTTGGCCAGCCCGATGCAGGCTGGCCAATGCCTCTAAGTCTGGAAAATTTCCGCCTCCGGCTGCACTGAGCTCTAAGGAGCGCTGCGGCGCGATCGTCGCAAATGTACAATCAGCAAGACCAACAGCGTGGCGCCGGTGATCGGCAGCAAACCATAGAGCGCCGCCTGCCCAAAGAGCGCGGCGTTGGCGCTGTGTTCGCCCTTCAAGGCCAGGTAAGCAGCGTAGACTACATAGTAAGAGAGAAAAAGGCCGCCCTCCCAGCGCTCCACGCTGAAGCCGCGCAGAAAGACCGGCACAAAGAGCAGAGCCGTAGCCAGCATCACCGGCAGATCAAGGCCTAAGACATCTGGCGAGACGGCCACGCCGCGCGCCGAAATGGCGCTGCTGGCGCCCAGCACGAACAGCAGGTTAAAGATGCTGGAGCCGATCACATTTCCGACAGCAATTTCACGCTCGCCTTTGATTGCTGCGGCGACCGAGGCGGCAACTTCCGGCAACGAAGTGCCGGCGGCAACAATGGTCAGACCAATTACCAGCTCGCTGAGTCCGGCATAGCGCGCCAGGGCCACAGCGCCATCCACCAGCCATCGCGATCCGATTCCAAGGAGAACCAGGCCGGAAAACAAGAGGCCAATCTGCCACAGGATCTGTCTGGCGCCGCGAGGCCTTTCACTTTCGTCGATGAGTTCTGCGGCCTCGGTTTTTTCCAGAGCCAGCGCCCTGCTCTGCCGTCGGCTGATCCAGACCAGCAAGATCGTGTAAACTACCGCGCCTGCAAATAGCGTCGCCCCCTCCAGGCGTCCAATCACGCCGTCCAGCGCAAAGAGCCAGGTCAAGAGCGAGACTCCAATCAAGATTGGCACATCGACGCGCACCAGCTGGCGAGCGATAACCAGCGGAGCGATGGCAGCAGACAGCCCAAGGACGACAAGGTTGTTGAAGATATTGGATCCGACCACGTTGCCGACGGCAATGTCGGGCTGCGCCTGCAGCGCCGAGTTAAGGCTGACTGCAAATTCCGGGCTACTGGTGCCGTAGGCAACTACTGTCAGGCCAATCACCAGCGGCGATACTTGAAAGGCCAGAGCCAGGCGCGAGGCCCCGCGCACCAGCCACTCGGCGCCAATAACCAGTAATGCAATACCGCAGAGAAAAAGAAAGATCGTCAAGAGCGACATGTACGCTGGCAATCTGCAGCCTGCTGCGCCTGAGGGCCAGCCGTTTCCATCATCGCCGTGGAGCGCTGCTCAGTCGATGCCCGCCAGACTGCCGCCGGCAGCAAATAATCGATCGATCCGCTTCAGTGTGCGCGGATCCTCGATCAAGGGCGGGGCATGATGCGGCTTCGATCTGGCGTCAATCAGCAGCGTTCCCTTGCAGCCCCAGTGCTTGTGTCGAATCTCCTGTCCGGCGCCATGTATGTCGTGCGAGGGATTCGATCTGGTAAAAAGCGTCCAGAGCAGGTTGTTCAGCGTCGCCGCTGCAAAGCCGACGTCGTCGACCAGCGCCGCCAGTGGGAAACCTTGCAATTCGTCAGCACAACGCTCCAGACAGCGCAACAAAGGCGCAAGTTGCCCGTCATTTAGCCTATAGCTTCGAAAGCGCGGCCCAGCGAGCAGTAGAATGCCGGGCATCGCCGCCTGCAGCCCGGAGAAACCGCGCGGCAGTCGAATGTCAGGAACGCGCGCCTGCAGCCGACGCCGTGGCGCGCCGGCGGCGGCAATCACCAATTTGGATCCCTGATTCAAACCCTGGCCAGAATAATCCAGGGTATCGATGGTCGTCGCCGTTTGAAAATGCAAATCGCGCCGCCAGTCGACGCGTTGCAGCATGTGTTGCAGAAATGACGGAATATTGTGGGCATCAAGCTGTGGATCATCTTCGCCGGCCGCAATCCAGAGGTACTTGGCCAGCGAAGCCTGATTGAATCCCAGCACAGCATTGGCAATCGTCAGCAGTTCCATGGGCTGACGCGCCTGGTAGGGAGCAAAACGTTCGCTGCCAACGGCCAGCAGCAGCGGATGCACGCCGGCCGCATCCACAGCATGCATCTGGCGCAGTCCCGGAATCATCACCGGCGCCATCGGCGCAGCAATCTCGTGGATCAATTTTCCAAAGATGGTATCTTCCTGCGGCGGTCGGCCAACCGTCGTCATCGGCCAGACGGCATTGCTTCGGGCGTAAACGCCGCGCACGCGCAACACCGGGAAAGGATGGCGGAGAGAATAGTAGCCAAGGTGATCGCCAAAGGGCCCTTCCGGCTTCAATTCGTCGGCTATTTCGCCGGTAATCAGGAAGTCGGCGTCGACTGGCGCCAGCACGCCGTCTACCCGTCGCCATCGCAGGTTGCGTCCGGCCAGCGCTCCGGCAAAGGCCAGCTCTGGCATCGACTCGGGCAGCGGCATCACCGCTGCAAAAGCATGTGCTGGCGGACCGCCTACTGCAATACAAACCTTAAGCCGCTGGCCCTGTTCGAGGGCCAGGCTGTGGTGCACGCCAATTCCGCGGCGAATCTGATAGTGCAGTCCAATTTCTTCATCGCGCTGGTAACGATTGCCGTTCAACTGCACGCGATACATGCCGAGATTGGAATGGCGCCAGCCAGGCAAGCGAGGGTGCTCGCTGAGCGCCTGCGGCAGCGTGATGAAGGCGCCGCCATCGCGCGGCCAGCCGACGATCATCGGCAGATCGCTGATCCGCAGACGACGCTGTAAGGCCGGCGCGCGCCAGGCCGGCAGGGGGAAGGCATGCGCTGCAGCCCGTACGGCGCGCAACAGTTGCATTGGATTTTGCAACAGCTGCTGTGGATTGGCGCGCGCCCCGACCAGAGCGCTGACGCCAGACAGCGTGCGGCGGAAGATGTAGCGGGCGCGATCGATCTGCCCAAAGGCGTTGGCCAGAACGGGAAATTCCGTTCCCTTTACATTAGTAAAGAGCAGCGCCGGTCCGCCGGCGGCGAAGACGCGCCGCTGCACGGCCGCCAGTTCCAGACGTGGATCAAGTTCTTCGGAGACGCGGCGCAGCATGCCGACAGACTCCAGCTCGCGCGCCAGATCGCTCTGGCTTTGGATGGCCATAGATCCGACAGAAAGCCATTGCTTCGTTGCGCTGCGACCAAATTTGTAAAGCTTTGTGAAAAACGGCGGCGACAGGCGGCGCGGGCATTACTATTTCGAGATACCCTATGTTGTATGTAGAAAATCTTGGCCGCGATTATCGGCGCGGCGACAGCGTCCTGACAGTACTCGATGGCGTCGCCCTGAACATCAAGGAACGGGAGTTTGTGGCAATCACCGGCCCCTCCGGCAGCGGCAAGTCCACCTTGCTCGGCTTGCTGGCCGGCCTGGATCGACCCAGCCGCGGTCAGATTGTTGTGGATGGCATCGACATCACCGCACTCAGCGAGGACCGGCTCTCGGATTTGCGCGCCAGAAAGATGGGCTTTGTCTTCCAGTCCTTTCACTTGATCCAGACGCTGACCGCTCTGGAAAATGTGCGCGTGCCGGCAGAGTTGCTGCGCGATGCCGCGGCCGCAGCGCGGGCCGCTGAATGGCTGCAGCGCGTGGGGCTGGGCGACCGCGCCGCGCACTACCCGGCGCAATTGAGCGGCGGCGAGATGCAACGGGTGGCCATTGCCCGCGCCTCGATTACACATCCGCGAATCCTGTTTGCCGATGAACCAACCGGCAATCTGGACTCGCAAAATGGACAGATCGTAATGGATATCCTGCTGGAAACCAACCGGCGCTCCACGCTGGTGCTGGTGACGCACAATCCACAATTGGCCGCCCTGGCCGCTCGCGAGATCCAGTTGCGCGATGGCCGCATCCACCGCATCATTGAACATGGCCGTCGCGGCAAGGGCGCCGCCGTCCACAGCAAGGCAGCCGCACGAAGCAAAGGCATCCCAAAGCGATCGAGCGCCGGCCGTGCGCGCGCCGTGAAGAGTGGAAAATCTCGCCCATGAACTGGCAGAGCGCCTTGCGCCTGGCTCTTGCCGAAATGCGCCGCTCCGGCGGCAAGCTGGCCTTCTGTATTTTTGCCATTGCCGTTGGCGTTGCGGCGCTGACCGCGGTGCGAACGGCGATTGAAAGTCTGGAGGAAGCTGTCGCCCGTCAGTCGCGCAGCTTGATGGGCGCCGATCTGAGCCTGGAATCCAATGCTCCGTTGCAGTCCACAGCCAGCGGCGCATCTATGTTGCGCGATTTACAATCGCGCGGCGCACGCTTTGCAGATTTGATCGAATTCAATTCAATGCTCCTGGCCCCCGCGCGGTCCGGAGCAGGCGCGGACCTGGCGCGACTGGCGCGGGTGCGCGCCATTTCCGATGCCTTCCCTTTCTATGGAAGGATTGAAACCAGGCCGGCCGGCGCCTGGCAGGCCCTGCAGCGCCGCAGCGAGCGCGGCTTGATTGCCGATCCGCAGCTGGAAGCAGCGCTGTCGCTGCGCCCCGGCCAGAAATTGATGCTCGGCAAGGCCGAGTTTGTCTACCTGGGCAGTTTTCTCAAAACGCCAGGCAGCCCGGCCTCCGGCGTGGGCATTGCGCCAGTGGTCTACATTGCTAGCGCTCATCTGGCCGAGACCGGTCTGGTTCAAACCGGCAGCCGCATCCGCTATCGCAAACTGGTTCTGGCCCCGGCGGCTCTGGACGTGCTTGATTGGAAGGAACGAAACTGGGAAGCGGCCTCGCAATCCTATATCGAAATTGAAAGCTATCGCGAGGCTGTATCCGGATTGCAGCGTTTTCTGGCGCGGCTTTCCAGCTTTCTGTCGATTAGCGGGATGATCACACTGCTGCTGGGCGGTCTGGGTATTGGCTCGGCTATGACTGTCTTTATCAAGGATCGCCTGGATCACGCCGCCATTCTGCGCAGCATGGGCGCCCGACCCGGCGATGTTTTTCGTATCTATCTGTTGCTGGCGATGATGCTGGGCGCGATTGGCAGCCTGCTTGGCGTAATTCCCGGCGCGCTCTTTGCCGGCGCTCTGGAATGGCTTGCGCGGAGCGAATTGGTGCGCGGCATGTTGCCGATTGAACTGCACGCTTCTTTCAGCTGGCGCGCCTGCGTCGAGGGCGCCCTGGCCGGATTGATTGCTACCTTTGTCTTCACTCTATTGCCGGTCTATCGCATTCGTTCCGTTTCACCGCTGCGCGTATTGCGTCGCTCCGATGAAAAAACTGCGCTGCAATGGCGCGACTGGCTGGTCTATGGCCTGGGCGGCGCCGGATTGACGGCGGCGGTGGCGCTGCTGACCATCACACAAACGCGCTCGCTGTGGGCTTCGCTCTACTTCTGTGGCGCTGTTCTGACTGCGGTGGCGCTGCTCTTTGCGCTGGCGCAGGCGGCGATGCGCCTCACGCGGCTCTTTTTGCCGCGCATTCGCTCCTACCTGATCCGGCAGGGGGCGGCCAACCTCTATCGACCTGGCAACCAGACCAGCGCGGTGATTGTCGCCACCGGCCTGGGCGCGCTATTGCTGGCGACAGTATTTATTTTTGAGGCTAGCTTTCAAAAAGAGATAGCGCTCAGCGTCGACCAGAACCGACCCAATCTTTTTGTCATCGATATCCAGCCCGACCAGCGAGAAAACTTCGAGCGCTGGAGTGCGGCACAGCCCTCGGTCAGTCGTTTCTCCATTGCGCCAATGGTCACGGCGCGCATCAAAGCGATCAACGGTCGCCCGATCGATGTGGTCCATGTGGAGCGCGACAGCGTGCAACGCTCGTGGGAAGATCGAGCGCGCACGCGCGAGTATTTCTTGTCCTACCGCGAACAGTTGATTGCTTCCGAAACGGTGGTTGCGGGGCGCTTCTGGTCGGGCCGTCCGCCGACGCAGGAGGTCTCCCTTGACGAACAATGGGCTAAAACCATGGACGTCGATCTGGGCGATGTACTGACTTTTGATATTCAGGGTCTCCCCCTCGATGCGAAGATCACCTCGCTGCGCGACGTGCAGTGGCAGTCGATGCAACCCAATACGATGGTGCTGCTGAGTCCCGGCGAAATCGAGTACGCGCCGCGCGTTTATATGGCCAGCTTTCGCGCCGCCACGCCTGGCGACGTGATTCGATTGCAGGCCGAGGCGGCGCGGCGCTTTCCAAATCTGACGATCATCGATGTAACCGAAGCGGCCAATCAACTGGGCGCCATCCTGGGCACGATTTCGGCCGTGCTCCAGTTTCTGGCCTTGCTGACCGCATTGAACGGAGTAGTCATACTGGCCGGCGCGATTGCAGCGGGACGCTTTGCCCGATTGCGCGAGTCGATGCTGCTCAAGACGCTGGGGGCCAGCTTCCGCGATCTCAACATCATCCTGGCGACGGAGTATGCGCTGCTGGCGACGCTGGGAGTCTTCGCCGGTTGGATTCTGGCGGAGGGCCTCAACCGCGCGCTGTTGAGCTATCTGTTTCACGCCTCGGCAGCGCCGCCCTATGCAACGCTGCTGCTGTTGGGCCTGGCGATCATTGCCCTGAACACGCTGACCGGCCTGGCGATCAGTCGCGACGTAGCGCGCGCCCGGCCGCTGCAAATTCTGCGCGAGGAGTAGCCTGGCCAGCGCGCTAGTTCTGCAGGTCCATTGCCTCGATGGCTTCGGCGGCGGCGCGCTCGCCGGAAAGTAAGGCGCCGTGAACTGTTGAGGGATACTCCTCATGCGTATGTTCGCCGGCAAAGAACAGTCGATCCTCGATTGGAGCCGCCAGTTTGCTGATGTCGCTAAGGCGTCCGCCAGGCGCTACGTGGACGTAGCTTCCGCCGGCAAAGGGATCGGAACGCCAGGCGGTGGAGCGCGCCGCTGCGGGCGCAGGAGCGCCTGGGAACATGCTGCGCAGAGCGGCCATGGCCAGGGCCGCGGCCTGCGTCGACGAAGATCGATCAATCTCTAGCGCCGATTGACCGCAACACAGAGCGACCAGCGCTGGTCGGCCCACGACTGCGCTGTAGTTCCAGAATTCAAAGGGCAGTCGATGGTCGAGCGAAGCAAAGCGCGTGACATCCGGCCAGAATTTGCGCGGAAAAAGCATAGCCACCTTATTCATTAGACCGCTGTGGATCCCCGCCGCAGCGGCGCGCAGCGATGCCGGCAGCGTCGGCTGAAAATCTATGCGCCCACTGAGCAGCACGGGCAATGGCAGCGTCGAGATGCAAACCGCAGCCTCAAGAGTTCCCTGATTGGTTTCGATGGCCACGCCAGAGGGACGCAGAGACAGACGCCTTACCACGCAGGACTTACGGATTTCGATGCCCTGAGCAAGCGTTTGCAACGCACTCCAGGCGCCTCCGGGAAAGAGCATATGCTCTCCGGGAAACTGGGAATCTTCGTCGACCTCTGCAGGCGACAGGTCATGGGCCTCGGCTGCGTACTCCAGTTCCACATCAGAATAGATGAACCACCGCGCCACATCGCGACGGTTTGCAGCGATGGCGGCGATGGGCCCCTGCAGCGCAGCTGCCAGCGAGGACGCGCCGGCATTGTCTTTGGCCTCGGCCAGCATGCGTCTTGCCAGCGCCTCGCCTTGCTCCAGCTCGTCGTCGCTTAACTCCTGGCGACCTCGAAACAAGGCCAGGGAATCAAAATCTGTGGGCGCAAGACGCAGCCCGGCAGCGGAAGCCAGACGATAGAAGGGATTGCCGGTCGAGGCGCCGTGGATCCAGGCGGCGCCCATGTCGAAGGCGGCGCCATCGATGGACTCGCTCCATACCCGTCCGCCGGCGCGTGCGCGCGCCTCGAGCACCACAACACGCGCGCCAGCGCGCTTCAGTCGCTGCGCCGCGGCAAGCCCCGCGGCCCCGGCGCCGATCACTGCCGCCAGCGGGGCGGCCTGTGCCGCCAGCGGACGATGCCAGCCCGCCGCCGCGGCGCCAAAGAGCGCCGCCAATCGCAAAAAGTCGCGTCTGCGGATCGGGCGCTGCCAGGCTTGCTGTTGTTCAATCATGTGTTCTGATCCCGCAGATACGGACGGAGCGCCTGCCAGATATTTTCCGCCATGATTTCGGCGCCGCGCGGCGTTGGATGGATGCCATCGTCCTGATTCAGCTCCGGTTTACCGGCAATACCGGCCAGCGGAAAAGGCAAGAGCGTAGCGCCGCTCGATTTCGCAGCGCGCGGAAAGATGCGCGCATAGTCGCGTACATAAGCCGGGCCCATGTTCGGAAAGGTATGCATCTGAAAAATATATACCTGAATTGATGGATCGAAAGCTCGAATGCGCGATACAATTTCAATCAGGTTTTTTTCTATTTCAGCCACGGGCTGGCCGCGCATCGCGTCGTTTGACCCAAGCTCAATAGCAATGATCTTGAGCTTTAAGTCCGGGCGCAAGTACCAGTTCAAGCGCGCCAGGCCGCCCGCGCTGGTATCGCCGGAACGACCGCCATTGATGACCCGGTAATTCATCCCCGCGGCAAGCAGCTTTTGTTCAAAGAGCGCCGGCGGCGCCTGATTGGCTTCCAGGCGGTAGCCCGCAATCAAGCTGTCGCCCAGAAAGAGTATGGCCGGCCGTTCATCGGCCTCTGCCACGGGCTGCGCCTCCGGCGAACACTGGGCTGCCAGCGCAAAGAGCATGGACAGGATGACGGCTATCGCTTTCATGTTCGGTCATCGGAAAGCGTG
This sequence comes from Leptospirales bacterium, assembly GCA_019694655.1. Taxonomy (NCBI): domain Bacteria; kingdom Pseudomonadati; phylum Spirochaetota; class Leptospiria; order Leptospirales; species Leptospirales bacterium. Next base: position 143,862 of record JAIBBN010000003.1, on the reverse strand, counting down.
CCAGATAGCCAGTCAAATGTCCTTCGCGGCGCCTTGATCAATTTGGGACGGAGTCCGTTTCCAGAGATGGCGCTCAGGGACGCGGATGCTCCCTGCGATGCCGTTTGCGGACTTCAACCAGCATACGCGGATTGTCGCTCATCAGGCCATCAGCGCCGGCCGCCAGCAGAGCAGCGGCGCGCGGTGCATCATTGACTGTCCAGTAGTGCGTCTGTATGCCATTGCTGTGAGCGCAGGCTATCATCTGCGGCGAGGCCAGATCAATTCCTAACGTAGGCTGCGCGGGAATCTGCAGCGCCGCAAAGGGAACACGCATCCTTCGACCCAGACGACAGCCCAGATAAAACCGAACCACCTCCGACATCGCCGCCGAAGTCAGCACGGCGCCATTGCTCAGCTGGCGCAATCGCTGCAAAGCGTCGGCCGAAACGCTGCCAACCATCACGCGCTGCAGCGCTTTCTTTTGCTGCAACACGGCCCAGAGCTGTTGCTCCATCGGCGGGGCCTTCTGCTTGATTTCAATATTGATGCGCGCCGCAGGAAAGGCATCGAGAACCTCGGCGAGGGTCGGCGCCTGAAAGCTGCGGCCCTGCAAGACCGCGCGCGACTCCGGCAAGAGCGCGGAAGGAGAAAGCCTGGCGGCGACATTGATCTGGCGCAGTTCGCTGAAGCTCAGATCACGAATCAGGCGCGGGTCGCCAGCGCTGCGCTCCAGGCTTTCGTCGTGGTGGACGACAACAACGCCGTCGCGCGTACAGTGTACGTCCAATTCCAGAATGTCGGCGCCGGCCGCCAGTGCGCCGGCAAAGGAGGCCAGGGTATTCTCCGGGTAATGTGCAGGGTCGCCGCGGTGACCGAAGACCAGCGGCGTCCCGCGTAGATAGGGATGCTGCCAGGTTACCGGCCGATCCTGTGGATAGGCAAAGGACAGCAGGCTGAAGAATCCCGCGGCCAAAAGGGCGGCCAGAACGCCGGCCAGCAGCAACAGCCGACGCCGCGATTTTACCGTTTTTTCAACCATGCCAGTCGCCGCGGACACCAGGCCGCACGCCCTGCAGCCGCGCAGCAAAAAGATCTGGCCGCGCGCCGCTGCTGGCGCGCTTTTTTGCAACCGCCGCCGCGCCCCGTGGTTCGCATTTGCTGCCGGTCCTGCCAGGACCGCAAACGCGAGGAACCTCTTGATGTCTCAAGCAACCGCCAGCGCCCCTTCGCGCTTTGCAATCCATCTCCGAAAAGGAACAATCAGTCTCGCCGCCTTGCCCTTCCTGCTGCTGCAGCTCTCCGTATTGTTCGTGTTTACCACCTATTTTTCCTGGCAGGGCCTGGCGCTTTGTCTGGCAATGTGGCTCGTTCGCCAGCTGGCAATCACCGCCGGCTACCATCGTTATTTCTCGCACAAGACTTACAAAATGGGACGACCCGCACAATTTTTGATGGCGCTGATTGGCGCATCAGCGGCTCAAAAGGGGCCCTTGTGGTGGGCTGCCAAACACCGCCACCATCATGGCTACAGCGACCGCGAAGAGGATCACCACTCGCCCCGGCACGGCTTCTGGCATTCACACTGGCTCTGGTTCTTATACGACGAGTCGCGCGACTATGATCAGAAAAGGATCATCGACTTTGCACGCTACCCGGAGATTCGCCTCATCGATCGCCTGTGGTATTTGCCGCCGGTTCTGCTGGCTCTGGGTCTGTTTGCCGCCGGCGGCTGGCACGCCGTGGTCTGGGGATTTTTTGTGAGCACCTTCCTGCTTTCCAATCTTACGTATTCGATTAATTCGCTCTGCCATGTCTGGGGGCGTCAACGCTACTACAGCGAGGATACCAGCCGCAACAATTTCGTTCTGGCGCTGCTGCTACTGGGCGAGGGCTGGCATAACAATCATCATAAGTACCAGGCTGCTGCACGCAACGGCTTCTACTGGTGGGAGGTCGACTTCTCCTTCTACTTTATCAAACTGCTGAGTATGGTCGGTCTGGCCTGGGATCTGAAGCAGGCGCCGCAAAAGATCATCGATGAAGGGCGAGCCAACGATCGCGCCCGCCGTGGCGCCCGTCGCCTGGGCTTGAAGTGGAAGCCGCCGCTTCCTGAACGCAGCGGCCGGCGCACGGGCCTCGCAGAAGCCTGAGCAACAAGGGCCTCGGGCTGCAGCCAGGTCCGCCGCCGGGATCAGAGATACCATCCATGCTGCCGGCTTTTTCATGCTTGCCCCTCGCCGGGCCCGGCCATTGATGTCCGGCATGAAAGTAATGACCCGATTCGCGTGTTGCGTTGCGGCAGTCGTGCTACTGGCTTGCGGCGAAAAGACCGCGCCAGTTGGCGACGCCAGCGGCCATGCGGGCGGCCCAGGAGCTGGAATGGACGAGGTTGCAGTTATCAGTACGCCGCATGGCGATATCACAATTCGTTTTTTTCCGGACCTGGCCCCTGGCCATGTGGAGAACTTCAAGAAACTGGCCCGCGAGGGCTTCTACGATGGAACGATTTTCCATCGCGTGATTCCTGGCTTTATGATCCAGGGCGGCGATCCCAACACCAAAGACCTCAATGCCGTGCAGAGCTATGGCATGGGCGGACCGGGCTACCAGATTCGCGCCGAATTCAGCTCGCGCAGCCACAAACGCGGAATTGTCAGCATGGCGCGCAGCCAGAATCCCAACAGCGCCGGATCGCAGTTCTTCATTTGCGTGGCCGACAGTCCCTTTCTCGACGGACAGTACACCGTATTTGGAGAAGTTGTTTCGGGAATGGATGTTGCCGATCGCATTGTGGCGGAACCGCGCAATCAAAGCGATCTGCCGCACAAGCGCATGGAGATGAAAGTGCGCCTGACTCCCGCCCCTGCCGGCAATCCCTGAGGTACGCAGTCCGCAGGCGAGGCGCGGGAACCATTGGCGATGAGCGACGCAGCAACTCTACAAGGCTACCTGGAAAAAACGCGCAGCCTGACTATTCTGCCCCCGGTACTGGTCAGCATCCTGGCTACGCGCGATGACAATGACATCGACATCAAGCGCCTGGAGTTGATGATCGAATCCGACCAGGTGCTGGTGACGCGACTGCTGCGCCTGGCCAACTCGCCGTTTTACTCGCGCGCTGCGCGGCAGCAGGTACAATCCGTCAACCAGACGATCATGCGCCTGGGCTTTCGCACGGTGCGCACTATGGTCACGCTGGCTTTCGCCGATTCGATCTTCAGCGCCGGCAACTACGCCAAGTTTCGCAAAGAAGTCTGGGAACACTCCATCGCCGCCGGAGTTCTGGCGCAATTGATCGCCGTTCAGTGCCGACTGCAAAAATTGGAGGAGGCGGCTCTGCTTGGCGGTCTGATGCATGACCTTGGAAAGATTGCGCTCAACGCCATTGATCGTAAAAAGTACGTTCAAACCCTCACCGATTTTTTGGAACAGAATCGCGACATTCGCGAGATCGAACGCCAGCACTTTGGCGTGGACAATATCGAGCTTGGCGCGGCGGCGGCCGTCCAGTGGCAGCTTCCGCCAGAAATCGTCGCCGCCATTGGCGAGCGCTACGCCGCGCCGGCCACACAGGGTCAGGGCGTGCAGATTGTGGCGCTGGCTGAGCTGATGGCCAAGAAATCGGGCTATGGTCGATTGCTGGACTCTGAGAACGAGCGCTACGACAACTACTGTCAGCTCTTTGGATTTGGCGGCGAAGGCGAGGCGGCGGCGCGACTGGAATTCCAGCAACGCATGCAACAGCATGATCTGTACCGCTTTGCCATGGCGCTCTGAGCGGCCGCTGCCTGGGGTTCTGCCGCCGGCGACGCGCCGCCTGGTCCCTCAGACCGGATAGCTTACCAGGTAATTCTGGTACAGGCCGCTCTTGCCTTTGATCGAAACTGGATCGCGCGCCGTGTAGGTGTACTTGCGGCGCAGCTCTTCACTCAGGCGATCGTAGAGACTCTGCGGAATGATGACCTCGCCAGGTCCGGCCAAACTCTCAAGGCGCGAGGCCAGATTGACCGTATCGCCGACTGCGGTGTAGGAGATCTTTTGAAAGGAGCCGACGTTGCCCACGACGGCCTCGCCGGTGGCGACGCCCACGCCCATCGCTGGACGAATGCCGAAGGTTTCCTCCCATTTTGGCGTCCACAGTTCAAAGACCATCTGCATTTCCATAGCAGCCTGCAGAGCGTTTTCGGTCTGCTCGGGATCAGCGCTGGGAGCGCCAAAGAGCGCCATGATGCCGTCGCCAATGTACTTGTCGATCATGCCGCCGTAACCCATGATAACTTCGGTCATGGCGGTGAAGTAGGTATTCAGGAAGGCGATCACGTCCGCCGGACTCATCTTTTCGGCGAGGCTGGTGTAGCCGCGAATATCGGCGAACAGTACGGTAACCTGCTGCACGATGCCCTTTTGATCAACGCTGTATTCATTCTTTAAGATTGCATCAACCAGCTTGGGGTCTACGTACATGCCAAAGACCTGCTGCATGCGGTTTTTATCCTTCTCCAGCGCAATCTTGTTTTCGTATTCGGCCTCCAGTTCACGCTTCATGGCGGCCACGATCTGATTCAATTCGGTGATCTCGCTTTGCGAATGACCCTGCGCGTGGTGGAAGCGTTCGATCGATTCGCTCACTTCCGACTGCAAAATGCGCGAACGGAATTCGCGCTGCAACAGATTGCGAATGCGATACTCAAAAACCTGTTTGTCAAGCGCCGCCTTCTGAAAGAATTCACTGACGCCCTCGCGAATGGCGTAGAGTCCCAGAGCCGGATCGCTGTCGACGGTCAGAATGACAATCGGCGTATCGCTGGCGCCTGGATTGGACATGATCTCGCTGACCACGGCTCGCCCGTCGCTGCGCCCCGGATAGTTAGCCTCCAGCACCGCCATCTGGAAGCGGCCGCTGGACAGCAGCTGCAGACCGGCCGTCAGGTCAACGGCTCGTTCAATTTGCAGATACTCGCCAAACCAGATGCCAAGCAAACCCGAGTAGCGATAGTATGCGGCATCGTCAGGCTCGACCAGCAAAGCCTGCATGCGCTCTTCCGCTCTTGGCTCTGCCAGTTCGACGGCCATGTCTCGTTTCAAGTTAGCGGGCGACAATCACTCCGCATGCAATACGCGGACCGGCGTTTCCCGTAGGCTGTGAATGCAAATCGTCGGCCTTGCCGTGCACAATCACCGCCAGGCCGATTGGACTTGGCTCACTGCCGAGGTGAAAGCGCGAGGATGAAATTGACCCGTTGGCCGCGCCGCTCTGGTCGGCCTCAATATTGCCAAGGTCGCCAGCATGACCGGGTCCTTCCGGACCGCCATGGTCGGCGCCAGCTGGATTCCAGTGCCCTTTGGCCGAACTGCCATCGGCAGCCGAGCAGTCGCCGCTTTCATGGATATGGAAGCCATACTGTCCGGCGCCGGGCAGACCGCTGAGCTGGTAGCTCACTTCCACGCCATCGGCTGTTTCATGGAACTGAACCGTTCCGCTGACGTGGCTGTCGCTTTTGGCCTGCAGATCAGCCCGGGCGCTTTGGCCGCCGGCGCCGCTACAGCCCGCCAGGCAGGCCACAGCCAGTATTGGCAGGGATGATAAAATTATGGTGCGATGCATCGATCAAACTCTCCTGGTTCGATTGCTGCGGCCTTGCCAATTGCTGTCGCGCAGAATTCTCGCCCCTGACTGGCCTCGCAGCTGAGCGACGAGCTGCAAGAAGCTGGCGGCGCCCGCGAAATTGATTGACCGGCTCGCTGTTTAGCGTCGCCTTCGGGCTCTATGTCCGATCCTGGCCTGAACAAAGAAGATCTGGAAATACAGCAGATTGAAACACAGGAGTGGCTGGAATCGCTGGATTACGTCATCAAGCACGGCGGCCCGGAGCGAGTCAAACGGCTGCTGCGAAATTTGCAGAACCGCGCCGCAGAGTTCGGCATCCATCTCCCGTACGCCGCGAACACTCCATACGTAAATACCATCGCCCACGATGCACAACCGCGTTACCCGGGCAATCATGAGATTGAATGGCGACTGCGCAGTCTGATTCGCTGGAACGCAATGGCCACTGTGGTGCGCGCCAATCGCGTCGAGTATGGCATTGGCGGCCACATCTCCAGCTTCGCTTCTTCGGCGACGCTGCTGGAAGTAGCCTTCAATCATTTCCTGCGCGGCAAGCAAGACGAGTCCGGCGGCGACCTGGTTTACTTCCAGGGGCATTGTGCGCCTGGACTTTACGCGCGCGCCTTCCTCGAAGGGCGCCTTGATGAATCGCGATTGGCTAACTACCGCCGCGAGCTGGGCAAGGGCGGCGGTCTTTCTTCCTATCCGCATCCCTACTGCATGCCAGACTTCTGGGAATTTCCTACTGTATCCATGGGACTGGGGCCGATCATGGCCATTTACCAGGCTCGCTACAATCGCTACCTGGAGGATCGCGGCATCGTCAAGCGCACCGGCAAGGTCTGGGCCTTCCTGGGCGACGGCGAAACCGATGAACCGGAAACGCTGGGCGCAATCACCCTGGCCTCGCGCGAGAAGCTGGATAACCTTGTCTTTGTCATCAATTGCAACTTGCAGCGTCTGGACGGACCGGTGCGCGGCAACTACAAGATCATTCAAGAGCTGGAGGCAATTTTCCGCGGCGCCGGCTGGAATGTGATCAAGGTTATCTGGGGCGCGGCCTGGGATCCGCTGCTGGAGCGCGACCAGGATGGCGCTCTGGTACAGCGTATGGAAAGCGCGGTCGATGGCGAGTACCAGAAATTCAGCGCCTCCGACGGGGCCTACATTCGCGAGCACTTCTTTGGCGCCGATCCGCGACTGAAGAAGATGGTCGAGAACATGACCGACGAAGACATCATGAAGCTCAATCGCGGCGGTCATGATCCAGAGAAAGTCTACGCCGCCTATCGTCGCGCCGTGCAGGAGGCCGATGGCGCGCCCACGGTTATTCTGGCCAAGACCATCAAAGGCTACGGCCTGGGCGAGGCTGGCGAAGGCAAGAACATCACGCACTCCCAGAAGAAGCTGAACGACGACGAACTGCGGCGTTTTCGTTCGCGTTTTGCCATCCCCATCGATGACGATCGCGTTGGCGATGCGCCTTTCTATTCGCCGGGCGCCGAAAGTCCGGAGGTCAAATACCTGCGCGAGCGGCGCGAAAAACTGGGCGGTCCGCTGCCGGCGCGACGCAATGATTCTCCGCCGCTGAAACCGCTGTCCTTTGAGATCTTCAAGGAGTTCTACGAAGCGGGCGAAGGGCGCGACGCCTCCACAACAATGGTGATTGTGCGCATCCTCTCCAAGCTATTGCGCGACAAGGAAGGCGGCAAAAGCATCACGCCCATCATCCCTGATGAGGCTCGCACCTTTGGCATGGAAGCGCTGTTTCGCCAGGTGGGCATCTATTCGCACGTCGGCCAGCGCTACGAGCCCGTCGACCGCGACACGTTGCTTTACTATAAGGAAGCAGTGGACGGTCAGATTCTGGAAGAAGGCATCACCGAGGCCGGCGCCATGTCGTCCTTCATTGCCGCCGGCACCAGCTACGCTTCGCACGGCGTGCAAATGGTCCCCTTCTTTCTTTTTTACTCGATCTTTGGCTTCCAGCGCATCGGCGATTTGATCTGGGCCGCCGGCGACATGGGCTGCCGCGGTTTCTTGATCGGTGGCACGGCCGGTCGCACTACCCTGGCTGGCGAGGGACTGCAGCATCAGGACGGTCATACGCCCTTGCTGAGCTACCCCTACCCGCACGTGCTCTGTTATGATCCAGCCTTCTCCTACGAGGCGGCGGCCATCATTGAAGAAGGCTATCGTCGGATGTTTGTAGAACAGAAGAATGTTATCTACTACATCCTGGCCGGCAATGAAAACTACGAACATCCGCCGGCGCCAGGTCCCGCCGAGAAGCTGAAGCAGGAAATTCTGCGCGGCATCTACCTCTTTCGCAAAAGCGGCCTATCCGGGGCGAAGGCGCGCGTTCAGCTTTTTGGCAGCGGCGCAATCATGAACGAGACGCTGGCGGCCGCTGAATTGCTGGAGAAAGACTTTGGCGTCGCCGCCGATGTCTGGAGCGTCACTTCCTACAAGGAACTCTGGAAAGACGCCATGGATTGCGAGCGCGCCGCGCTGCTGGGCGAGCCGAGTCGCACGCCCTACATCGTTGAAGTTTTGAAGGGCAAGGGCGACGTCGTCATTGCCGCGTCGGACTATACCAAGGCGCTGCCGCTCTCCATTGCCCGCTGGATCCAGGCGCCCTTCCACGCCCTGGGCACCGACGGCTTTGGACGCAGCGAAAGTCGACAATCGCTGCGCGACTACTTTGAGGTTGATCGCCGCTACATTGCCCTGGCAGCGCTGAACAAGCTGGCCGAGGCCGGCAAGATTGACCGCGCGCAGGCGCAGAAACTGCGCCAGAGCTCTGGCATCGCTGGCGATAAAATCGATCCGCATCGACTGCACTGGGCTTGATGGGAGAACGAGCAGGAAGCTTTACATGATTCAAGAAGTGCGCATCCCCTCGCTGGGCGAGAACATTGAAACCGCAGATGTAACTTCGGTGCTGGTTGCCGTCGGCGAATCGGTGCAGGCCGAACAGGCCCTGCTGGAAGTGGAAAGCGACAAGGCCTCGCTGGAGGTGCCGGCGCCTTTTGCCGGCGTGGTTCGCGAATTGCGCATCCAGGCTGGACAGAAGATCAAGGTCGGTCAGGTCATTGCCACCATTGATACAGCTAGCGCGGCGCAGAGTGCAAGCGCGCCAGCTTCAGCAGCGCCGCCTGCTGCTGCGCCAGCGTCGCCTGCAGCTTCCTCGCCGGCCTCTGCTCCAGCCGCGACAGTGACGACGGCATCGCCCGCCGCGCCAGTCGCGCCAGTCGCGCCATCGAAGCGCGGTAGACCAGGCGAAATTGGCAATCCGGCCCCGGCCTCGCCCTCGGTTCGTCGACTGGCCCGCGAATTGGGCGCCGAGATCCAGCGCATCCAGGGCTCCGGACCGGGAGGACGCATTCGCGAATCCGATGTTAAGCAATACGTAAAAGATGTGGTGCAGCGACGCGGCGTGGCCGCCGGCGGCGGCGGTGCAATGTCCGCTCCGCCGCTTCCTGACTTCAGCGCTTTCGGCGCCGTTCGGCGCGAGGCGATGAGCGGCATCCGGCGCAAGACCGCCGAGAAGATGGCGCTGTCCTGGAATACAATCCCGCACGTCACCCAGTACGACGACGCAGACATTACCGAAATCGAAGAGTTTCGCAAAGCAAAGTCTAAGAAATTGGAAAAGAGCGGGCAGCGCATCACCGTAACGGCCATTACGCTCAAGGCTCTGGCGCAGGCCTTGCGCATGTTTCCGAAATTCAACGCCTGCCTCGATCTTCAAAACGACGAGATTGTATACAAGGACTACGTGCATATCGGCGTCGCAGTGGACACGGAACGCGGCTTGCTGGTGCCGGTGATCCGCAATGTCGATCAAAAGGGCGTCCTGGAGATTTCACGAGAACTCAATGAGCTGGCCGAACGCGCCCGCGATCGTAAGATCAAGCCAGAGGAATTGATGGGCGGCAACATCAGCCTGACCAACCTTGGCGGACTGGGCACCACCTATTTCACGCCGATCGTAAACTGGCCGGATGTAGCCGTGCTTGGCGTAGGCCGGGCCAAAATGCAACCGGTCTGGAATGGCAAAGAGTTTCGACCGCGCATGATGATGCCCTTTTCCGTTTCCTATGATCACCGCATCATCGATGGCGCCGATGCGGCGCGCTTTTTGCGCTGGATCTGCGAAGCCCTGGAACAACCAATTCACATGGCGCTCTGAGGCACTGGCATGGCGGAACGTACTCAACTGGTAGTGATTGGCGGCGGACCTGGCGGCTATGCCGCGGCCTTCCTGGCGGCGGACCTTGGCATCGAAACAACGCTGGTCGAACGACGCGCCAATCCCGGCGGCGTCTGTCTCTATGAAGGCTGCATCCCCTCCAAGGCTCTGCTCCACGCCGCAGCGGTGATTCATGAAGCGAAGCACGCCGAGAGCTTTGGCCTGAGTTTTGGCGCGCCAAAGATCGATGTCGATCGGTTGCGCGCCTGGAAGAACGAAGTAGTTGAAAAATTAACCGGCGGCCTTGGAGGCCTGGCCAAATCGCGCAAGGTGCGTCATCTGCGCGGCGAAGCGCGCTTCAAGGACGCGTCTACGCTGCTGGTCAAGAGTGATGCGGGCGAAAGCGAATTGCAATTCGATCATGCTATTATCGCCACCGGATCGCAGCCGGTACGCTTTGGACATTTTCCACAGTCCGATCGTATCATGGACTCGACCGGCGCGCTGGAATTGCGCGACATCCCCAAACGCTTGCTGGTGCTGGGCGGAGGCTACATTGGCCTGGAAATGAGCTCGGTCTATGCGGCATTGGGCAGTGAAGTGGTGGTCTGCGAAATGGCCGACCAGCTGTTGCCCGGCACAGATCAGGATCTGGTTCGACCGCTGCATGATCGTCTCAAGACTCAACTGAGCCAGATTTTGCTTGGTACAAAGGTCGCCGAGATCAAGGTCGATGGACAGAAGCTACAGGTTCGTTTTGAAGGGCTCAACGTGGAACAGCCGACGCAGAGCTTTGATCGCATCCTGGTTTCAGCCGGTCGCAAACCCGTCACAGACGGCCTGGGTTTGGAGAATACCGCCGTACGTGTTACGGAGCGCGGATTCATTCATACCGACGAGCAATGCCGCACCACAGAACGGGCGATCTTTGCAATTGGCGACGTTGCTGGACAGCCGATGCTTGCGCACAAGGCCTCGCACGAAGGCCGCGTTGCCGTGGAAGTGATCCATGGCGGCAAGTCGGTCTTCGAGCCTCTGGCCATACCCGCCGTCGTTTTTACCGATCCGGAAATAGCCTACACCGGCCTGACTGAAAATCGCGCCCGCGAGCTGGATCGCAAAGTTGAAGTGGTTCGCTTTCCCTGGGCTGCCTCCGGCCGCGCTTTGACCCTTGGCAAGATTGATGGCTGCTTCACCAAGCTGCTGGTGGATCCCGACGATGGACGCATCCTGGGCGGCGCCCTGGTCGGACCGGGCGCGGGCGAGATGATTGCAGAAATCACGCTGGCGATCGAGATGGGCGCCAACGCCGAGGATCTGGCGCTCACCATTCATCCACATCCTACGCTTTCCGAAACAATTATGGAGAGCGCCGAGGTATTTCTCGGGCACAGTACGCATATCTTTCGGCCGCGCAAAGCTCCGTCGCCGGCCAAGTCCGGCGCTTGAGTATTTTTCAGTTGATAGACCCTGCGGCTAAAGGCATATGCAAATCGTCGCACACACAATTCAGGCGACCTGGAGAAAGACGGATGAAATCTAAAAATCTATGGTTTTCTGCAGCGCTGCTGCTGCTGGCAGTCGCTGCGGCGGGCGCCCAGCCCGGACAGGGCCAAAGACAGGGTCCCTGTGCTGCCGATCGGCAGCAATTCTGCGCCGATGTACAGCCCGGGCAAGGCCGTATTGCTGCCTGCCTGCGCGAGCATCAGGGACAGCTTTCCGCTCAATGCAAACAACGACTTCAGCGGCGGATGAGCGAGATTCGTTCTCGGGTGCAGGGCGCTCATCGCGCCTGCCGTCAGGACATACAGACGCACTGTGCTGGCATCCAGCGCGGTCAGGGACGTATCTTCCAGTGCTTGAAGCAAAATGAGGCCAGCTTGAGCGCGGCCTGCAAGCAGGCTCTGGCGCCGCGTAACACGCCCGCCAGCGATCCGATTCCGGAGCCAATTGAGCCAAGCGAAGACTGACCGATTGCTCGCATAGCGCTCTGGCTGCATCAGCGGAGTCCTATGGGAATGCAAACCGAGTTTGATTTTCTGGTACTGGGCGGCGGAAGCGGCGGAATTGCCGCCGCCCGCCGCGCAGCCTCCTATGGCGCGCGTGTGGCCTTGATTGAAAGACAGCGCCTGGGCGGAACCTGCGTGAATGTCGGCTGTGTTCCAAAGAAGGTAATGTGGAATGCGGCTCAGCTGCAAGAGGCCATGATTGAAGCGCAAGCCTATGGCTTTCGGCTGCAGCAGCCGTGGCTGGATTTCTCCGCCCTCAAGCAGTCGCGCGATGCCTATGTTGCGCGCTTGAATGAAATTTACCGCAGCAACCTGTTGAAAGATGGCATCGAAATTGTCGAGGCCTCCGCTCGCTTTGTTGCTCCGGGCGTTGTGGAAGCTGGACAGCGCCAGCTGCGAGCGCCGCACATTCTGATTGCCGTTGGCGCGAAGCCTGAGCGGCCGGAGCTGAAGGGCGCTGAACTGGGCGAAAGCTCCGATGACTTCTTTACCTGGACCGAATTGCCGAAATCGCTGATGGTCGTTGGCGCAGGCTACATTGCCGTAGAGCTTGCCGGCGCTCTGCAAGCGCTGGGCGTAAAGGTTACGCTGCTGACGCGCGGCGAATTTCCACTGCGCCATTTTGATGCAATGCTTGGCGCCGAGCTGGCCGCCGAGTACCGCCGAAAAGGGATGCAGCTCGAGGGATCCTTTACTCCGCTGCGGCTTTGGCGCGACGGCGGCGAGCTGCGGCTCGAATCAAATTCAGGCAAGGTCTATGGCGCAGAGAAATTGCTGTGGGCCATTGGCCGTCGGCCAAATACCTCCGGCCTTGGGCTGGAAACCATTGGCCTGCAGTGCGACCCAAAGGGCGGCATTGCTGTCGATGCCTTCCAGAACGCGCAAAGCGCTGGCGTCTACGCCGTTGGCGATGTAACCAACGGACCCGCGCTGACGCCGGTGGCGATAGCCGCCGGTCGCCGCCTTGCCGATCGACTCTTTGGAGGCCAGAGCGACGCACGACTGGAGTACGATCTGATTCCGACAGTTGTATTCAGCGATCCGCCAATTGGCGCGGTTGGCCTGAGCGAGCAAGAGGCGCTGGCAAAGTACGGGGCGGCGACGGTCTACGAATCGCGCTTTATCAACATGTACTACGCCCTGCAGAGCGAAAAGCCGGTTACTCGAATGAAACTGATTTGCTGCGGAGACGAACAACGCGTTGTCGGACTGCAGGTCATTGGCCGCGGCGCCGATGAAATGACGCAAGGTTTTGCCGTCGCCCTGCGCATGGGCGCACGCAAAGTTGACTTCGACCGCACCATTGCCATTCATCCTACGGCGGCAGAGGAATTTGTCACCATGCGCAATGCCCGCAGCTGAATGCTGCTTTCGCTTGTCGCCCGGCGCCATTTGGAAAGGCTCAGGCATCTATGACGGCGCAATCGCTTGCCTATCGCCGCGACCTCTACGGTCCTATTCTGGATTGGGATCGACACAGCTTCAAGATTCGCGGCCGCCGCGTCCTGCTGGCCGGCGGCGAATTTCATTACTGGCGAATGCCAGACTGGCAGCGCTGGCGCGAAATCCTGATTCGCTATCGCATGGGCGGCCTGAATTGCGTGCGCATCTATTTCCACTGGGGATTTCACAGTCCGCGCCGTGGAGTCTACCGCTTTGATGGACCGCGCGACGTCGCCGCACTGCTGCGCATCTGCCAGGAGCTTGGTCTGTATGTGCTGGCCGCGCCCGGTCCCTACATCTGCGCTGAAACCAGCGGCGGCGGCTTCCCCGGATGGCTGCTTGCAGATCGAGCCGTTCGCCTGCGACATCTCAAAAGCCATTTGCGCGTTTCTTACGATGAGGCCTATGCTGCCGCCTGCCGTCAGTGGTTCGAGGCTTTGCTGCCACAAATTCGTGAATTTCAAATCACCGAGAATTCCTCCGGCAACTTAATCGCCCTGCAGATTGAAAATGAGCTGATCCAGCGCAAGTTCATCGACCTCGGATTGAACCCCTACATGCTCGATCTGATGCGAACGGCGCGACAATGCGGCATTACGGCGCCGCTTTTCCACAACGACCCCTGGATCGAAGGTTCCTGGGCGCATCCTGGCGAGGACCGGGCAAGCGTCGATCTCTACAGCTTTGACCGCTATATCATCTGGCATCCGCGTACAACGAAGCCAGGTCAAGCGGCGCGGTGGAAGGAAAGCGACTTTGATCGAGCAGTACGTAAGGAAGAAAAGCAACTGCGCTCCTCCGGAACGGTCGCCGCCAATTCGCCCTTTTTCATCGCTGAACTGCAGGGCGGCTGGTTCAATCAATGGGGCCATGGCCACGGCTTCGATCAGATCTACGACTACTATGGAGAGGACTACCAGAAGACCCTGGTGGAATCGATGCTGGCCCAGGGGATGTCGGCCTTTTCCATTTATATGTACTACGGAGGAACCAACTGGGGCACGCTGGGCGATCCCGATGTCTACAGTTCTTATGACTACAGCGCCGCTATTCGCGAAAATGGCTACCTCTCGGGCCGCATGCACCAACTGCGCAAGGCCATTCTTTTCGCCCGGAGCTTCGTCGATGAGCTCTGCACCTCCGAATCCTTTTTCAGCAAGGCGGAAGCGTCGGAGATGCTGGCCGGCGCGCGCCGTTCGCCAGCCGGCGTGGAATTCTATTTTCTGCGCAACTTCTCCAACGGCCGGCGCAGCCATTTCGAATTGCGGCTTGGTTCGATGCGCAGCAGCGGCGGCCTTCCCCCGCGGCAAAGCTTTGTCGCCGTGGCCGGTCTTGCGCTAGGTTCGGCCCGACTGCTGCTTTGCACCATGCCCTGGCTGGCGCGATTTCCGTCGGCGGGCGAGGAAAGCTGGTTTCTGGAGTGGAACAACGGCGAGCTGATCTTCGATCAAGAACCGAAGGAGACGAAGGGCGCCCTGAGAGTGAAGAGCGAGATCATTGGATCTACGCGTTTCTGGCGCGTGAATTTCAGCGGCCTGGGCGAGTGTCGCCTGCGTGTTGGCGACCGCCGGCTGCGCCTGATGATCTTTTCGGCTCGCGAAGCGCGCAGCTTTGGCGCCGAACCTGAGCAAGGCCTGGCCTGGCAAGGTCCGCGCGGCGCGGCCTATCTGCCGGGAGGGGCGCTGGAAGTTGAGGCGCATCACGATTGCGAACTGCATAGCTATCGCCAGAGTCGCTGGAGCAGCAGTCGCCTGCGCGGACCGTCGGGCCCGGCGTTGCCGCTACATCTGCGTCATGTAGAGCTGGCCAGAGTTGACCTGGAAGCTGACCTGCCGTGGCGTTCCATCAAATTTCCGGAAGATCGCAATCCAATGGAACACGGCTTTCACAGCGGTCATGTCTGCTATGCCTTGCGATTTGAAGCAAAAGATCATGCCTCCGTTCGATTGAATGTCAGACACCGCGTCTGGCTCTGGATCAACCACCGCTCGCCCGGCGGCCATATTACTTACAGCGATCGCGCCGGTCGGCCCGGCGCCAAGAACGGTCCGGATCCTGCGATGTTTGGCGGACGACGCTACGATTTGAGCGACGCCCTGCAGCCAGGCGTAAATACTTTATATATACTTACGGAAAGCCTGGGCTACAATCGCGGTCCGTTTGGCATCAATGACTTTCGCAATGCCCGCGGCTTGCTTGCCGCCAGTTTGCGCGGCGGTCGGGAGATTGACTGGCGGGTCTACGGCCGGACACAGGGCGAGGATAAGTCGCCCTGGAACTTCTCAGCCCTGCCCGGCGAGGAGCTGGCGCGCGTGGCGAACGGCCTGCGCTGGGAAAAGAGTCGTGAATGGCCGCAGCTGCGCCCGGACGATGGAATCATCTGGCTGCGCGCCCGCTTCAAGCTTCGTCGTCCGCGGGGACTTGTAGAGCCGCTGCTGGCAATCGTCAGCGGACCGCAGGTCCTGCATCTCTATGTCAACGATGTCTACATTGGGCGCTACTGGTCTGACTTTGGACCACAGAGTCGCTTCTACATCCCAGACGGACTGCTCCGTCATGGGGACAACGAACTCTTAGCTGGCGGCTATGCGTTGAAAAATGGCGCATTGGACCTTGAGCTCAGACCCTGGGTCATCGACCCAGAAAGCGGCAATCTCAAGGCCCAGGGGCAGGTATATCGCGCCCTTCGCTCCAGAATTGCATTCAAAGTCTGAGAATCTGGCGGCGCCACCGCTGCCAGCGCCGCTGCAATGCAGCGCCCTCCTCGCCGGACAGCGATTGAGCGGAAAGCCACGCATCCTCCGTCGCCCCCCCTTCACATTCGAGACCAGGCCAGCGCAAGGCGCCGGCGCCGATGCTGCGCCGCAGATCAGGGGCCAGAACGCGACGCCCGCTGAGAGCGGCCAGCCATCGTGCCGCGCACGGCCAATGCTTGAATACGCCGCCGCTCAGATACAGCGGCCCGGTCGCCGGCAACTGCTGGATCAAATGCCAGAGCAAAAATACTATAGATTCTAGTATCAATTTCCAACGCAGCAAGTCATCAATGTCTGCTGGCAGCGCAGCATCGGCAGCGGATAGCAGACCGGCGGCCGGCAGCGCCGCAGTGTCAAAGGAACGCTCACCGACCACGAAGGGCGAACAAAGCTGCAAGACCTGCTCGGCCGGCGGTCGTAGTTGCTGTCGTTGCTCTAGCGCAAGTTCCGTCAGCTTCCAGTCCTGGGCAAGACTCTGCATAGCATGACCGCCATTGTTAGCGGCAATACCAAGCAAATCTCGATCATCGTTTAAAGGATAACGAAACAGCTGTGGCCAGCAATCGAGGACCTGTCGCGGCATAGAGCAGCGCACTGCCAGACTGGTGCCGGCGCTGACGCTGAGACCATCTTCATCATTCCCGCAAGCGCCCAGGTGAGCTGCTGCGCCATCAGAACCGCCGCCCAGCAATTGCTCGACGCCAAGCCAACGTCGAAGCGGCGCGTTCGGCGTAAGCTTCAGAGATTGCTGACAGGATACAATTGGCGGAAGTTGCGCTACGCCAAGTCCGGCCTCGTCGCAGAGGGTTGGCGACCACTGCCGCGACTCGCGCAGACAGAGGCCGCTGGCGACGGCCAGAGCCTCGTCTTCAAAATCGACTGCGCCAAGCCGTAGCAGCAGCCACGACTTCAGGCTGCGCCAGCTGCGTTTTGGACTGCACTGCTCCGCGCTTGCACGAAGGCGCAGATAGGGGATTGTCGACGAAGGGAGACAGCCGCTTTGCCGACGATACTGCCGTCCCTCTTCACTTCCGGCAATCCGTCGGGCAAAGGAGACTGCGCGCTGATCGAGCCAGAGCGATGCCAGGCCCGGTCGAGCGCCATCGCGATCACAATCCAGGTAGGAATGCATCGCTGCCGCAACTACAGCGGCGTTGATTGGGCCAAGCCCTGCGCGACGTATTCTGGCCAGCAGAACGCATAGAATACGCAGAGCCTGCTGTGGAGCGATGACTGCGTTGCCATCTTCCAGAAGTCGGAGGCCCGGCGTGGCTGCAAGGTTGTGCTCCAGCTGATAACGGTTTTCGTTGTGACGCTTGAAGACAAAAGCCGAAAACTGGCTGGTACCAAGATCCAGAGCCAGAATTCGGTCCATCAGTCCCCGCCAATATTATGACCGCCAAACTGGTTGCGGATAGCTGCAATGATGCGACCGGATAGCTCGGGCTGTAACCTGGAGTGCTGTCGTGCAGCCAGCGCAGCATCAAGCGCCGGCATAGCGACGCCAAGCTTCTGGCCAACATCGCGCGCCCATCCGCCCGTCTCGCCGCCGCCAATCATACCGCTGGCCTCAAGCTGAGCGCCGCGCGCCATTGCTCGCTGCGCATCCTGCAACAAACGCGATGCTATGATGCTCCCATGACTCCAGGCCGACAGAATCGCCGGAAGTTCCGGCGACCGACCCTCGCTTTCGTAAAAGGCCGAAAGCGCGTGCAGTCCCTCGCCCAGCGCTTGGAGGATGCCATATTCGATCCCATTGTGAATCGTTTTGACCAGATGGCCATAGCCTGGCGGACCAGCATAACAGAGGCCCTGTGGCGCAGCCAGCGCCGCAAGCAAAGTTGCTGCACGATCATAGGCAGCCGCCTCGCCGCCTACGCTCAAGGATGGACCATGCCGGGCGCCCTCCACCCCGCCGCTCATACCGACATCCAGGAAATCAACGCCGACGTCCTTCAGCTGCGATTGCCTCCGGCGGGAATCGTTGAAGTTTGAATTTCCAAAATCCGCAATCAGCTCCCCGGAAGCCAGGTCCAGATCGCTGAGGGCCTGGTCGATGATTGGACCGGCGGGCAGCAAGAGGACGGTCAGGGCATCGCGCCTGGACCAATCGCGCAAATCTTTCAGGCTGGCAAAATTCTTAAGTCCGAGCTGCGACGCCTGCTCTCGTCGGAACTTATCCAGATCGAGACCCGCACAGTCGACGCCGAGTTCTGCGGCGCGCTGCAGCAGCGGCAGGCCCATGCGGCCAAGACCAAGAAGCGCCAGACGCGTTGCTTTCATTACAGCTCCGCGTTGCGTAGAGCATCACTCTGCAACAAGAAGGCGCGCGTAGGCGAGGCTTCAGCGCCGGGCATCTTCAACGGCGCCGCTACCAGAAAGTAATCGCCCGCCGGAACGGCGCCAAGAACCAGGCCTTCCAGTATCACGATTTCCTTGCCCAGCAGGATGTTATGCACGGTTCCATCGGAGCCAAAGGGCTCAATGGAAAGATAATCGATGCCAATCAGCTCCACTCCGCGCTCCGCGAGGAATGATGCCCCCTCGACGGAGAGGCCGACAAAGCCCTCGTCAAAGGGCGCCTTGCGCCAATCCTGATCCGAATTCCGCGTGCGAAAGAGTACGCGACGCACGCCGGTCCAATCCTGTCCTTCGAGGTGTGCGCGTTCAATTCGCGGCGAATCCGGGATATGCAGCAGCCGCGCCGGCCCCATGAAACTGGAAAGCGGTATGGCGTCCAGCTTACGACCCTGCGGCAAGAAGTGAAAGGGCGCATCAAGGTGCGTCCCACAATGTAGCCCCATAGCGATTTCACTTACACAGACGTCGCCGCGATGGGTTTTTTCTATCGAAAAGCCCTTTTCGCCCGGCCAGTGTGGCAGACTTTGCGTCAAATCAATGGATATATCGTACAGTTTCATGGGACACGGGCCTGGCCGATTTACTCGACTCTCCCAAGACCGCCAGCTCAGCGCCGCCCGACCAGCAGAAAAAGCGGCGGAGGCGGCTTCCCGATATGGCTTCCGCTAAGCAACTACCGAAAATTAGCTTCCTGATTCCGATTCCGCCTGGCGGGGAATACCAGCTGAGTCTGGATTCCATTCGCCGCCAGGATTATCCCGCTGCGAAGATCGAAATCGTAGTGTGCGTTGGCCGCCACCGCTCGGTGCAGCGCAATGAGGGATTGAATCGCTGCAGCGGCGATTTTATTTTTTTTCTGGATAACGATGTCATCATTCCGGACGAGAAGTATGTTCGCAAGCACCTGGCCATGTACGCGGCGGACCCGCGCATCGCGACCATCGGCGGGCCATCGCTGACCCCTGCCAGCGACACGCGCCTGCAGCGGGCCTTTGGTCAGATCTTCCAATCGAGCTTTGCCACAGCGGGTATCCGCGCCCGTTACATGTCCATTGGCGAACGCCGCGACAGCAACGAGCGAGAATTGATCCTTTGCAATCAGAGCATGCGCACATCGGCGGTACGCAAGGCTGGCGGCTTCAATACAAATTTTCACTCAGGCAACGAAGAAAACGAGCTGATCAACCGCCTTGCGGCCGACGGCAATCGCCTGATTTATGATCCGGACATTCCGGTGTACCGCAGCCAGCGCAGCAGTCTTCGACAGTTCAGCAACCAGATTGCAAAGTACGGCAAGAGCAGAGTCGAACACTTCTTGATCAAACCGCACGCCTTCGAGATGATTTTTCTGGCGCCGCTTGCCTTTGCACTCTATCTGCTCAGTCTTCCGCTGGCGATGCTCCTGCCTGTAGCCCCTCTCTGGAAATGGCTCTATGCCGCTCCGCTGGCGCTCTACAGCGCACTGGCCTTCTGGTCGGCGGGCGCGGCGCTGGGACGCTGTCAGAGTGCAGCAGTGACGCTGCTGACGCTTCTGCTCTATCCAGTTCACCACCTGAGCTATGCGCTGGGCATGGTCTACGGCTTGCTTCGCTACGGAATCTTTCGCGGCATCTACCATGAACCGGAACGCTATCGCGTCGACGTGCGCGTCTTCAATCCGCGCAATGCAGACGCGCGACCGTTATGATAGGAAGCCCGGGAAAAATCAATGAAGCGCCATGCCACTGGCGCTGCGGCCGACAGCAGGCGCTAAGCCGATTTGGACTTCAAGAAACGCCGCAGACATTGCAGATAGCCTTCTGAACCGAGCAGTTGGAAGTGCGATACGCCGTATAGCACGGTCACACGCTCTATGCCATCGGCGCGCTTCCGGTAGGCCAGATCGCTGATTGCCTTGAGACTGGCTTCTTCACAAATGCCATCTCCCCACCAGGCGGTCCAGAGCTCGCCTTTGGCGGCGGTCAGACTGTAGACCTGGTAGGCATCGATCTCATCAAGCTCGCCAAAGTAGCGTTGAGCGCCGTAACGTTCTAGCTGCCCGCCCTCCTGCCAGTCCTCCTGACGGATGATCCCGTGCGAAAGATCTTTGATGCCATCGCTGCGCTGATCGGCAACCCAGGCGACGGCCTGCATGCCAGGCGCTGGCACGGCCCCCAGAGCCATGCCCAACCAGAAGCCTATTTTTTCGATATAGGAACCGCCATCAGGCGAGGCCGCCAGCAGCGCGCGCTGCAATCGTTGGTGTAGATTTCTTCCATCCTTCCTGGACTGTAACAGAGCGCTGCGCAGAATCAATCCGCCCTGACTGTAGGTAATCGCAATCAGTTGCTGCGTACGAAATGTCTCCGATTGCAGTAATGACTCCATCAACCGCAGCAGGTGCGCCCCATTTTCGGAAATATGCAGCCCCGGATTGAAACGAAGCATCAGCGGGTAGTATCCGGCCTGACGCATTTCGTCGCTGAGGCTGGCGTTGGCTGCGCCGGCGCCGGCCTCTCCATCCCATAGCGTTTCATCACAAAACAAACCGGGTACGCAAATGGCAGCCGACGGTAATGCGCTGCGCTGAAAGTCGGCGACCAGCTCGTCGATGGAAACGTCGCGGCCGGCAAGTCGAAAGGATGCCTCAATCGAAGAGACCTCGGTTATGCCGCCAAAGGACCGCCCGAGGATACTGGAGACGCGAATGTCTTCAAAAAGCGCGCGATGCAGCGCGCCATCAGCTCCTTCCACTGCATCCAGGGCGCGCCGCATGGAAAGGCCAACCGTCTGGATGGCGCGCGATAGACCGGCGTCGGCCGAGTCATGGGCTTGCTGCAGGGACTGCGCGGCCTTTTCGGCAGCATCGGCAAGACCGGCGGCCCCGGGCGCCGCTTCTGCTGCCGCCGCTGCAGCGCGCAGGCCCGCAGCACCCCAGCTCAGTGAAGCTGAAAGCAGTTGGCGCACGCCCTGCAGTGCAAATCCAGCGCTCCAGTCTGCGGCGCTGACGGCAAGCTTACCGGCTTGAAAGGCGCCTGAGGTCATTTGTTTCACCATGCCAATTCTTCCTCTCGTCCGCTTTACTCGCCTTGCTCAATCCCCTGGCGCGCCAGCATTCGCCGCCTGTGTTGAAGCTCAGCGATGCGAGCCAGGCGCTACCGGAGTTTCTTCGGCCTGGGCGTGATGTTCGTGGCCAAGGGCCATGCCCGACTCCAATGCGGCGTCCGGCTGCAGCTGCGGCCCGGCCGGCGGAGCGGGACGCGAAACAAAGATACTGCGCGCCTTGCGCAACGCCGCGCTGGCCGCAATTTGCGTAAATAGCTTCGGATTGAAGGCGGTGTTGCAATGTACGTTGCACTCATGCGTACAAAAACATTTCGTATCAACGATCCAGTCGGCGATTTCACGGTTGCGCTGGCTCTTCCACAACTTGCGAAAGTCCAGCCCAAAATCGCGAATATTCCCGATCATTCTGGAACTATCCAGCAATTCACAGGGGTAGACATCGCCATTGGGATAGATAACGCCGGCAATCTGCGAAGCGTAGCAGATGGATTGGAAGGCGTTGTCCTCATAGGTCCTGATTACCATGTCGTACTTCTTGTGCGACATGGCGGCCAAAAATTCATCATAGCCGGGCAGC
This sequence comes from Leptospirales bacterium, assembly GCA_019694655.1. Classification (NCBI taxonomy): domain Bacteria; kingdom Pseudomonadati; phylum Spirochaetota; class Leptospiria; order Leptospirales; species Leptospirales bacterium. The sequence goes on along the minus strand of JAIBBN010000003.1, from coordinate 121,886 downwards.
GAGGAATTCTCCAGGTCCGCCTGAACGCGCTGCGTGATTTCCTTGAAGCGCGCTAAGTCGATATTCTTGGTTTGCGGCACTTTGGGCGTACCGCGAATCAGGTTAATGGAAATATTGTCCGGCCCCTGCTGCTTCAAGAAATCGTAGAGGCTGTGAATGGTGTCCTGGTTGGTTGCAGTGAAGGTACAGACAAAGCCAGTGCGCAGGTTTTTGTATTTTTGCTTCAGGGCCTTCATGTGATGGAATGTGCGCAACACGTTGGCGAAAGACTTGTTGGAGCCGCGGATGCGGTTGTGCTCCGGTTCCAATCCATCGATGGAAAAATTTAGAACGATAGTGGCATCCGGGCAGAGCTCCAGCATGCGCGATGCAATCTCCTCCGTTGGCTTGAGAAAGGTGCCGTTGGTGGGGATGCTGAGGTATTTGATCTGACAGTTGCGGTAGAAAGCGTGCGTGACCTCCGCCAGATCCTTACGCATGAAGGGCTCGCCGCCGCTGTAGAGCAAGACCGGAAAGGGGTCCATGGTGGCGGTGAAGCGCTCGACTTCCTCGAGGCTCAATTCCTGCGAGGGCTGATTCAATTCGGCGCTGTAGAAGCAGTGCTCGCAGAACAGGTTACAGCGATTGGTAACAAACCAGGTGATGTACAAGGGCATGCTGTTGCGCTTGCTGATCAACTTCGGCAAGTAGCGCGCCATTTCTGCCTTTGACATAGGTACCTCCGCCGGCCCTGTGGCCTGCCCGGCGTCGGCCGTTTGCCGCGCTTCGCCAGGAACAGGCCTGCCTGCAAGAACGGAGTGCGCGCGCCAGATGTCGACTAAAACCGCAGGGCTTTTTGCGGCCTGGCAGTTCCAGACGCGTCGGCGACGCCCCGATCAGAGCAATCACAATCCCGGAACGCTCAGGGCAAACTCGTAGCTGCAGATTCTGCCCCCCGGCTCTCTTGCGCTGCGCAACAGCTCGAAGGCCGCTCCAACCTGGGCTGCGCGCCGTGCAACGCGCGCCTGCGTCTGCGCGGCGTCACAGAGCGGCGTCACGGCCAGCAATCGATCAAACTCGCTCCAGTCCTTCCACAGAAAGCGGCTATCGTTGCGCACTGCGCCTCCGGCCTGGATTGCGGCGACGCGAAGCAACAGGTCGATCTCACTGCCCTGCTCGCGCTGTCCGCGGGAAATGGGCGCGCCATGCATCCAGTTGAGCACGATCGTTCGCCGCCCCGCCTCAAGCTGTCGTACTGTCCAGCGCGCAGGTTCGAAAAGCTGCGCCTCGCGCCCTGTAAAGCAGAACTGGCGTCCGTCGACTCGGGCCCAGTCGCTGCGCAAAGCTCCGCCCGGTAAAAGCGCCAGCGCCGCAGCAGCAATGGCGAAGGCGGTTGGGAGCAAATAGCGCAACAAGCCCTGCAGCCTTTGATCACGAACAAAGCCAGAAGTATGCAACACCAGGAGCGAACAACTGAGCAGCATCGCTGGCAGGAAATGGTAGATGTGGCGATCCTGTTTGTTAGGCGAAAAGACTTCTTGCGCCAGAAATTGCAGCCAGATCAGGAAGAAAGCCGAGGCCAGCGGATGGCGCAAGGGACGCAGCCGTACGGACAGCCAATGCAGGGCCTTGACTGCCGACTCCGCCTGACGTCCAGGGAGAATTTTTCTGAGCGCCGGCGTCTCGATGGCCGGGGACTGCCCGGCGCGCTCTGTCCCGGGCCCGCCTCCCCGCCACAAAAGCAAGCCAAGGGCCAGCAGCGCCGCCAGCAGCAAAATCAGGAAAACGCCGCCGTGCGCAAAGATATGCAAGAACAAGGTCTCAAAGAATGAGGAGCGAAATAGCGAAGAAGGATCAATGCCCGGCGGCGGCTGCCAGAATTGCCCGCCAATGATACTGGAGAAGCGATCGGGGTGCAGGAGAATCCAGGCGGCAAAGGGCGCCGCGCCGCACAGGTAGATGGCGCGCAGCGTATGCGGTGCGCGCCGTAACAGTTCAGGCTGTCGTAAGAATCCCCAGTTCAAATCCAGGAACAGGGCCAGTGCAATTAGCCAGATTGCATAGCGCGGCGTCTTGCTGTTCAGACCGGTGTAGCCCAGTTTGCCTGCAAAAAGAATCGCCAGCACGGCAAGCAGCGCCGCCGCCGCCAGCAGCCGTCGCAGCCCGCGGTAACGATCGACAAGCAGGCCAGCCACAAATTCAGCAAGCTGCGCGGGCGAACGCAGGAACTCTACAGCCAGCGCCGCGGCCAGCAGCATCAGAGCGTATGGATACTTGGTAGCGGCCAGACCGACGAGGGCGACAGCCAGCCAGATCCACAGCCAGCGCGGCGGACTCGGCGGGCTGCGATACAGTTCAAAAAGCGCAAAGTAAGCAAGGCTTAGAAAGAACATCCCCTGCGTTTCGAGCATCGAAGCCAGAGAATAAGCGGGCAGCTCGCCTGCGCTCAGCAGCATCGCGCTGCAAAAGGCAAAGGCGCAGGCCCCGCTCAGCCAGCCTGGACCCAGCCGCAAAAAAATGATCGCCAGAGCCAGGTAGAGTAGACCGTAGAAAAAAAGCGAAATCGCTGCATCCGCCTCCTGCGACGGACCGGCAGCAGCAAAGATCGCCAGGGCAATGGTAGATCGAAAAGGCGGCCAGGTGTCGCCTTGCAAAAAATAACCGCTCAGGGTGCGAAGTACGCGACCATCGCGCAAGTCCTGGTAACGATCCAGCGCTTCGGTCATGCGCACATTGCCATCGGGCTGCAAAACGTCGCGCGAGCTGCACTCCGACTGAAAAATGCGCCAGGAAACAAAAAAGGTCGATGCCGCCGCAAAAAGCGCGCCGCCGGTCAGGGCCAGAGCGATCGCGCGCGAAGTTTGCCAGAGGGCGACAGGCGCGAACTTCATTTGCTTTTCCAGGTAAAGCTGATGTTTAGATAGTAGTTGGTAACCATCGCAACCAGGGTGCCGACGATGGCATTCACCGCACGACGCGGCTCCTCGGAGAGCGCGCCCAGCAGAAAGCCATTGGCCTGCAACAGATGGAAGACGGCCAGATAGACCAGAAATCCCAGCATACTGACCGCCTGAAATACAAGCAGCGCACTCACGTTGTCCCAACCGCGACGCCGCCGTTCCCAGAAAGTAAAATAGTTATTTAACACATAGTTAGTCAAAATTGCCAGTTGGTAGCCCAGGACTGCGGCCAGATAGATCGGACCAAAGTAGGGCAAAATTTCGTTTTTCAAATGCGGCAAACCCAACAGTTCGCCCAGCTGCAACCCGATCAGATTGACCAGAACCCCGCTGGCGCCGACCGCCCCGTACATCAGGAAGGAGGGCGGAATCAGGCGGCCAAAGCGTAAATCATAGAGAGCAACAAAGTAATTGCGTATGACCGAGGGACTGAGCTTGGTCTCGCCATGAATACGATTGCGGAAGCTGTACCCGGTCTCGCGGATACGCCAGCGCGGCCCTCGCCCTACAAATTCCAGCAAAATCTTGAAGCCGCGCGGGTTGATCTGTTCAGCCGTCTCGCGGTATACTTCGCGCGATATGACGAAATAGCCGCTCATCGGGTCGGTCATCTTGATGGGCAAGGCCAGACGCGCGGCAAAGGCGGCCGCCCAGCTCATCAAACGTCGGCGGCGCGACCAGGCCCCGTAGTCTCCGCCCTCGGCGCCGCGGCTGCCGACAGCGATGTCCGCCTCGCCCTGCAGAACCTGGTCGATCAGCTGCGGAAGAATTCGCTCATCATGCTGCAAATCGGCGTCCATCACCGCCAGACACAAGCCGCGAGCTGCAGACATGCCGGTTAACACTGCGGACGAAAGCCCGCGTTCCTCAAATCGCCGAATTACCTGAATGTGATCGTCGGCCTGCGAAGCGCGAGAGGCGGCATCCCAGGTGCGATCCGGACTGTTATCGTCGACAACAATGATCTCGTAGCGACGTCCTTTGAGGGCCTCTGCCAGTCGCTGCAGCAGAATCGGTAGATTCTCCGCTTCATTGTAGGTAGGCAGGATCAGCGAAACGTCGGGGGGCGTAGACACTCTGACCGGAAGCGGGCTCGTTGCGCCCGCCTCCGTCAAGTCATGTTCCAATCAGCGGCAGTGTTGACGCTGGTGGCCGGTCATGTAACTTTTAAGATCGCGAAAAGCGGCGCGAAAACCGGACCAATTGTTAAGCTTTACGGCAATTGACAGCCGTTCTACAATCGCGCCATAGCGATCATCGCCGCCCATCTGCGCCAGCTGATCGGCCATGCGGCGCAACTGCTCGCGACGGGTGCGGTCCCGGCTGAGATTCACGTTTGCCGGCATGTTGGATTCCATGCGCTGCAATGTGCCCATAAAATCACGCAGCTCGTTGCAATATGCCTCGCTGCCAACTTCCGTGGCGTCATCGTCGCTGTCGGAGTCGTCGTACTCCGTTACGTCTTCAATATCGACAGCCTCGTCCTCATCCTCCGTCGTTTGATTGGGACGCGGCGGCGTGGGCGGACCGGGCGGGCCCGGAGGCGTATCGTTGTCAGCCACGTTGCCCGGCGACTGATTCAAGGCAACCTGCACCACCGGATTCATTACGGAACTCCCCGATCCAATGGGACGACCGGCCTGACGCATCATGCGATCCCAGCTGGGGGCCTGCTGTCCGTTCAGCTCGGATCGCAACGCCTTCATGAATTCCAGAGTAAAGGCGCCGCCGTCATCATAGGCATAAGAATACTGTCCAGGCTTGGAGCTGGTGGCGAAGACCCGGCCGCGACTTTGCAAGAATAGCTGTCGGTAGTTGTTGGCGCTGGGCTCGCTGAAGGCCCGAAAGTTCATAGTCGGCGACACCGAACGATCGATGTAACTATTGCAGGCGTCCGCCAGGGCCAGCGTGAAGCGCGCATTCTTGGCGCTCAATTCGCTGAGAATGCGGCTGTATTCAATGCCGCCGGAATTCGGAATCGCCAGCACCGGCCAGTTGGTTTGCGTCGTCTGACGACGAAAGCCGTGGCCCGAATAGTAAAAGAAGATCATGTCGTTTTGCGCTGGCCGCAATGCACGAACTGCGCCCATCAAACTGCCTTCATTGAGCTGACGGCCGCTGATTTGCTTCAGATTCAATCGCATGCCGGTATTGGCGCTGATCTCCCGCGCCAGAGCGGTCATCGATTCGAGATCCTTCTGGACCGACTCGCCAATGCTGCTGTCCGCCGAATCCACGGCAATAACAGCGTGCAGCGTTTGCGCCGATAGCGCCGCGGGCGCCACAGCAATCAGCAGCGCCAGACAGGCGCCTGAAATCAGTTGAGTGATTGATTCTTTTTTTCTCATCGAGCCGCCTCCAGGCTGCGGAAGACTTGGTCATCAGGAAAGAGCTCGCGCGCCAGCCGCAGCAATTCCGGGCGTACCGAATCCATATCTTCGATAGCGCCGCGATCGCCGGAGCCAAAGCTCCATTCATTGCAGGAAAAACATACCAGGATGTGCGCGCGCTCGTCGCCTTTGTAAAAAACCAGGCCGAGACGCGGCAAAAAGGGGCACTTCTTGACCGAGTTAAAGTTGTAGCTTTGCGGGTTGATCATCATGCGCTGCAGTCGCCCCGCTTGCTCTGCAGTCAGCAACGGCCCGCGCTGCAGCACTGGAAAGGTTTCCAATCGGTCGCCGCGCCGGGCGGGTTCCGAGGAAACCAGATAAGCCTGGATGCTGTCCGGCGCCATGTAGAGTTCGCTCTGCGAGCCCATCAACTTGTGGATGCGCGGATCCAGTTCGCCCTGCATGATCGGCAGAGCTTCGCCGCGCGGCGCCGAAGCGATGCAAGCGCAACAGACCAGGGAAAGCAGGGCGCCGCTGATGGATCGCATTTTTAACATTCTAAACTCCGAAAGCGTCTACGGAACTTTGCCGGTTCATTGGACGCCAGATTCTGCCGCGCTGTTCGCCCGCGACGGCACTTTTGGCCCGGTCCGGCTTTTTGGGTCAATCGCTTTGCGCCCGGCGTGGGTTGCGGGCAGCTACTCGGCCAGCGCCGGAAGCGCGAATCTGGGGCCGGCAACAATCATGCCGTCGTTCCAGGGAAAACGGCCGCCTGGCAGCGCAGCACGGCCGGCAGGCTGCAAGCCCCATGGGAGACCCGAGCTCTGGTCGATCAGTTGGATGGCCTGCACGCTGCCGCGAATCTGCAGCTCAACGGCGCCGCCCGGCAAGTTGCTGTCGCTGATCAGCAGCAGGGTGGCGCCAGGCGCCGGCGAATACCAGCGGTCTGGGGCCTGCAGGCGTATTCTCTTTCCGGACCACTCCAATTCCAGCGGCGAACTGTGTTGAAGTCGCAGCAAGAGGTGCGGCGCCGCGCGCCTGCTTTGGGCGCGCAGCCTGAGCAAGCCTGGCGCCGTTTGAAACTGCAGCAAGGGGGGCGGCGCTCCGCGCGCCACAAAGCGCGGGCTTGCGCCGACGCGGCCAAAGGGCCAGCACAACGGCGCCGCGGTAATGAGCGGCGGTCGCTCTGCTGAGTCGGCGCCAAGTACGCTTTGCACAAAGGCATCGGCCGGCTGATCACAACTGGCGTACTGCGCCTCGCCGCCGGCCTGCAAATAGATCAGGCTGTCCTGCAACGGGCAGGAGACGTTTGCGCCAAGCATCGAGCCCAGAGCAAGCGCCGCGCCTCCCAGGATACAGACCAGAGCGCTGCGCCGTTGCCATTGCTGCTCGGCAATTGCTCCTGCCGCAAGCGAGGGCAGGAGCGCAGCCGGCAATGCAGTCCAACCGCACATCGAACTTAGCGCCAGGGAAAAATGGAGCAGGGAACAGAGCCAGCCAAGACTGATTGCCAGCGGCGCCAGGGCGAGGCTTTCGGCGACCATTCGCCACGGCGATGCAAGGCGCAGGGCGCCTTGCGCCGGAAGAGCGCCGGCAGCAAGCGGCAGCGCCAGCCAGGCAGCCGCAGCGCCGTCAAAGCTGAAAAGCAAGGCCAGCATGCCGAAGATCAGGGCTCGTTCGAAGCGCGCCGTTTCTGCCTGGCGCAAGGCCGGACAGCGCAGGCGCCAACGCCAGGCAAGTCCGATCAAGGCCAGTAGAAGTCCAGGTTTCAACCATTTAGCAGTGCATATTTCTCCCCCCGAGCTACGCCCGGCAAACTCGGGGAGCCAGGCCTGAGCGCCTCGCCAGATCAGCAACCAGCATAGCGCTAGAACAATCCACGGAACTAGCCAGCGAACAGATAGCCAGAGCGACAGCATGCGGCCCGCGCTGCAGCGCCGCAGATGCCAGAATGCAATCCAGAGCCAGATCGATGCCGCCAGCAGGCTCAGTACTTGAGCACTGCGACGCTCCAGCAGAATGCCGCCGCTCCCCAGGCTGAATCCGGCCAGATCGGGCTGCATTGAGCTTTGTGGGTTCGCATTTGCAATCCAATCCTCAGCAATGCGCAGAGCGGCGCCGGCCAGAGCAAGGTGCGATGCAAAGTTGGAATAGGCGACTGCGTCGAGGGCATTGTGGTAGTGCTCGGGCCCCTCAATGAAAGCCAGATTGACGCCGGCGATGCCTGCGCTCTTGAAGGGCGCAAAATCTGTGCCGTAGGGCAGAAGACCAAACAATGGATCGGATAGCGAATGGAACTGGACTGCCGGCGATCGCAGGGCGCTGCGCACCAGACCGCCGCTGCCGGGGCCAAGTTCAAAAAGCAGCGGCGGCCCATCAGCGCCGCGCGCTTCCAGATTGACGACGGCCGCTACGCGATTGGCCAGAGCGTCATCCTGTAAGAAGGCGCGAGCCCCCAGGAGACCGCGCTCTTCGCCATCGGTAAAAAGCGCCATAAGGTCCACAGGCGCCTGCAGGCGCAAATCTCCGGCCGCGTCGCGGTAGATCCGCCCGCTTGCCTTCAGGGCGCGCAAGGCAGCAACAATAGCGCCGACGCCAGCTCCGTCGTCATTGGCGCCCTCGCTGCCAGGCGCGGAATCATAGTGCGCCATCAATAGCAATGCCCGCGACCCGTCGCCCTGGCCGCGAAGATGGACCAGAATATTTCGCAGCCCGGCAAGCTGCGCGAAACCGGCAGCCGGGGCCAGCAGCATCTGACCGCCGCGCACTGCTCCTCGAATATCGTCCTCTGCCAGGGCCGCAAGCAGCTCATCGCCGGCGCGGCGCAATCCGCGGCTGCCCGAAACGCGCGAGCCATGATTGAAGCGTACAAAGAATCGGCGGGCGCGCAGTGCGTCGATTCTGGCCAGATCGCCGTCAGCCGCAGAAGCGCTCAGCGAGCGCTGTTGCAACTGCCAGTGTATTCCAGGCAGAAGAAGCCCAAGCAAAAAAAAGACCGCCAGCAGCAGCAGGGCCGCGACGTGCGCGCTTCGTTCCCGGCGCATTGCGCTCTGCTCCGCCTCAGATCAAGGCGGCATGGCGCAAGATCTGGAAGACCATCAACAAAACGCAGATCTGCTGTACGAAGTAAGCGCTGAAGCGCAAGGTCACGGCAATTTCCGAACCGGAGCTAACGTGGATGACCGATTGGATCATGCGAAACAACCAGTAAACCAGGGCCAGTAAGGCGAAGGTCTCGCCGGCGGCGCCGCTGATATTGCCCACAAGCACAACGGCGCCAAAGAGCGGCAAGTTTTCGGCAGTGTTGGCATGGGCGCGATTCAGGCGCCAGTAGGCGTCGCCGCCATGCTGTACTCCGCCCGGGAACTGATTGATGCGTTTTTTGCGACCGAGGACGGCAAGGCCCCGCCAGCTGACCACCGCCAGTCCAAGCAGCATGAACCAGAGACAAACCGCGATCAGGTATAGGAGAGAAGGATTCATGACCCCTTTTCAGGAATTGGCGGAAAGCTGAAACAAAAATACCATGTAACGTTTATATTCCTTGAATAGCGCTGCGCCCTGTTTCTGGTATTTGCTTTGCAACGCGGACGCGCGCTTGCCCAGAAAAAAACGAAATACGGCAAATGTGCGCGGCAGCGCGCGACGCAGGAGTTCCAGCAGCGCCTCAACGACCGGAAAGATTCGATTGGTAATGAAGGACTGGTAGAGATCCATTGTAGGCGCTACCGCCTCGGTGATGTCCTGCTGGCGCAACAGCTGAAATCCGCTGCGCTGTGCGGCCTCCAGAAAGGGCCCCAGCATATGACCCGACTTACTGGGATTGCGTTCATCGGCCGGCCTGGTCCGGAAAAAGTCGGCAACCAGGAGATAGCCGCCCGGCCTCAAGAAGCGGCGGTGGTTGGCAAAGCCGGCGTCAACGTTTACGTACTGGCATGACTCCGACATCAGGATCAAGTCCATTGACGCTCCAGGAACCTCATCCTCGACATTCTCGTAGAGGTCGGTGATGGTTTGTACCTTGTTGGCCGTCCGCTGTCGCGTCTTTTCAATCAAATATGGATCCGGCGCCAGGCAGACCAGCTGGTAGCCGCGCTTCACCAGCGCCGCTGCCGCTCCCCCCGCGCCGCAGCCGACATCGAAGATCCTCTTGACGCCTTTCCTGGGAATAAAGCTCAGCAAATTCTTGAGATAGGCGTCTTGCGCGCGAGGCAGGTTTTCAATGTTCGCCTGGATCCCTTTGAAGTAGCCATAGTGCAAGTGTTCGACGCCGAAGACTTCGCTGGCCAGCTTCAGAGCAATGTCGTTGTAGTAGTTGTTCTTGTGTGCGTGTTTCTTTTTTGGGGCCATGAAATTGCGCGTCAACGGACGCCTCGCAGCCGCAGCTTGCGCCAGCGGGTCAGCCAGAATAGGCCAATGGCCGGCGCCGTAAAGCCGCTTTCCGGCCGCCTTTCAAGCCTCGGTCAGTCGCCAATCAATGAATCCGCGCTTTGTATCCGGCTGGCAGCTCGGGCAGAAAAAGGCGTCGTAGCCAAGGACGTTAGCCCGACGAATGCGCGTCCCACAGCGCGGACAGGGTTGATCCTTGCGATTGCGCACCTGCATATGATCGCGTACTTTCTCTTCGATCGGGCGGCCGGCCGCACGAACATGTTCGATGCCTTGCTGCAGTACGCTCCGAACGGCCTGAAACAGTCGGCGACGCTGTTCGTCGCTCAATTGCTGAACCGATGTCTTGGGATGAATTCCGGCTTCAAAAAGGATTTCATCGGCGTACGCATTGCCTATTGCACTGAGGTTGGAATGATCCATCAAGAATGCACGCGCCTGCTGGCGACGGCGAGCGAGGATATCGAGAAAGGCGCCTTCGCTGCACTCCGGGGATAGAACCGGCAGCCCCGCGTGGAGCAAGTCCGGGACCATAGATTCCTGGCCGGAAAGGTAAAAGTATAGTTTCCCCATCTTTTTATCGTCGCCGTAGCAAAGCCAGCTTTGCTCGCCAAAGCGAAAGGCGACGCACAGGGCGCGCATCTGCGGCCGTTCGGCGAGGCGAAAGGCGCCAGCCAGCATCGGATGCACCGCCAGGCGCGCTTGGCCGAATTCAAACTGCAGAAAAGGCCCGACGCGCTGGATGCCGGCGAGCTGGCAGCCGGCCATCAAATCCTCCAGCGGACGCCCGCTCAAATTGCGAATGACCACCGGCTGGCGAACGCGGAACTCCATCAGGTCGCGCGGGCCGGAGGACAGCAGCTCGTCGCGGAGTCGATCACGCACGTACTCCAGATCAGGAAGCTCGGGCATCGCTCATCCGCCGCTGCAGTTGCGCCGGCGCGGCGCCGCGATTCACAGACCCGCCTCTTTGCGCTCCGGCCGCCAGCCAAATAGCCGGCGCAGCAGTCCCAGCGGGCTGTGCTCCGTTTGCCAGCGGTGCACAAATCGTTCCACGCCCTGGTAGCCGCGTTCCATCAGTTCATTCTTTTCCCAATCGCTGATGGCGAAATTGACTGCGGAGGCTTCGCCGACATCAATAAAGATTGTCCGACGCAAATAGATTGGAGTTCGATAGAGAATTTCATTGCGCTGATTGCTGATCGTATCGTAGAGCTGGCGCGCCCACTGCGACCACATGCCAAAACTGAAATCCGCCGCCGGGGCGTCTGGCTGCTGGCGGCGCCTGGTAAATTTCAAACCCAGCGTTGCTCGATTGGGGCGATTGCGATCAAAGGCCATGATCGGATAGTTGATCAGAATCCCGCCATCGACAAAAATATGCGCCCTTTCCTCATTGACCTTCAATTCGCAGGCCTGAAAAAATCCAGGAATGGAGGCCGAGGCGCGTACCGCCTCCGCCACCGGAACGGCAGGCGTATTTTGCGCGCTGAATGCTATAGATCGGCGGCGATTCAGATCGGCGGCGAAAACGACCAGATCGAGCGCCCCGGCCGCCTTCAAATCAGCAAAGGTCTCCTGTCCGGTCAAATCGCGGCCCAGATTGGGTCCCGCCTCGCGGATCAATTGCTGAATCCAGTCCAGCAGCGCTCCGGTCGTATACCAGCCATAGCGATCGTGGAATTTTAGCGGCTCGGATTTTTGTGTGAAGCTGCTGAAATCCAGGTCGCGCAACAGCTTGCGCATCTGGTGAGCATTGTAGCGCAGGCTTACAGTCAGGGCGGCAATACTGCCCGCCGATGTGCCCGCGGCGCGTTCCATTTGGGCAAGTATCCCCTGCTCTTCCAGCTTGAGCAGTGCGCCGCCATAGGCGGCGCCCCAGACGCCGCCGCCTTCAAAGACAATGTTCCTGAAAGGCCAGCCCATCCGGCTGAGCCAGGCAGCAGCCTGTCAGACGTCAAGTTGGGCGAGGGCAATCCGCGGACCGGACGCAGCGGATAGCGCGCCTATGCTTTGATGCCGGCGCCGACGCTCAGCGTAAGCGGCCGACCGCATCGATGCGAAAGAGTCCAAGCAATTCTTCGCCTGGCAGCCGGCGGTCCTTCTGCAGCGCCTTACGCAGCGTAGCGCGGGCCCGGTGCAGACGAGCGCGCGTTGCACGCTCGTCCTCTTGAAAGAAATTGGCAATCCGGCGAATACTAAAACCCTGATCCTCGAAGAGAAGCAAGGTCATTCGCTGGCGGGCGGGCAGTTCCAGTAGTGCGGAGCGCAGCATTTGGCGACGAAAGTGCTCCTCGCAAATTTTATCGGGCGCTTTGGCGCCGGCCATATCCGCTTGCATGGTCGAAGGATTTTCCCGGCGACGGCGGCGAGAACGCGCCCGGCGCCAGTTCAGCAGCGTTTGTAAAGCGACCCGATAAACCCAGGTGTAGACGCGCGAACGCCCGCCAAAGCGATCCAGCGAGCGATGGATGGCAATCATCGTCTCCTGCATGGCGTCGGCGACATCATCTTCATCATCAAGCAAGCGCAGCGCCAGACGTTTCAGCCTGGGGCCATAGTGCCGTTCGATCAGCGTCAAGGCGCGCTCCGATTGCCTTTGCTCCAGGCGCAAACGCAGTTCTCGCTCCGGGTCTGCGGGCGAAAGACGCGGTCTGGCTTTGGACAGAAGGGCCGATGACAGGGTGGACAGGGCTTGGCTCCAGCGCGCAATTTTGTAACCAGCATCATCACAAATAGCGCCGCCGGCAAGCATTCTACAATTCCCACCGCAGGCCCGCCCGGCCAAAAAAAATGCGTACCTTTTGGAACCCGTGCGGTTACAAATAGAGAAACACACGGCGGCCACCGGTCGCCGCCGCCGCTGGCGGCAAGGAGCGAGCTAAAATGAGCGTGCTACAAAAACTGCTGAAAACTGACAGCAGCGACTACATCTCCCTGATCCTGCGGCTAACGCTGGGGCTTTTCTTTTTCCCGCACGGCATGCAGAAGCTATTTGGCTGGTTTGGCGGCTACGGCTTTGAAGGGACCTATGGCTTTTTGACCGGCGCCGGTCTGCCCGGGGTGGTCGCCTTTCTGGTAATCATTGGCGAATCCTTTGGCTCGCTTGGCCTGTTGACCGGCTTTCTGACCCGTTTCAGCGCGGCCAGCCTGGGCGTAATCATGATTGGCGCTGCAATTCTGATGCACCGGGCCATTGGATTCGTGAGTACACAGGCCGGTCTCGGCTGGGAGCTGCACTTCCTGGCCATCGGCATCTCCATTGCTCTGACGATCCGCGGCGGCGGCATGGCCAGCGTGGACGGAATTCTGGGCGGCAAGCTGAAGGGCTAGACGCAAAGAACCTGAGCCGGCGGTCGCTGATTTCGCCGGCCTCAGGCCAGGCTTTTCTTTAGAAAGCTACAACCGTGCCCCGGCGGATACTCGGGAATCACCCCGAAAACTTCATAGCCGTGTTTGACATAGAAGTCGCGCGCCTGAAATCCAAAGCTGTGGCCAAATATCACGTTGCAATGACGCTCCCTGGCCGCCTCTTCCGCCAGGCCAAGCATATGCGATCCCAGACGTCGACCGCGCCAGCTCTGGTCAATCCACAGGCATTGCAGATTCATCCCCTGGAAATAAGTAAGCGCCAGAAGTCCGGCGCGCAGAACGCCATCTTCCCGAGCAAGAATAGCCAGCGAGGCGTGCTCGGCCAGGGCCGGATTACTGAGTTTGCCGCGACCGTGCTCGCGCAGCCGCTCCCAGAGTTCTTCCTGCAGATCCCCGGCAGGGTCTTCCAAACTTTCAAACTGCAGCGACTGAATCATGAACCGTTTTCGACGGCGGCCGGCGCCCGATGCAACTTTTTTCGGTGACGGATGCCGCGCCAGAGCGACTAAAGCCCAATATGGCAAGCGCATCGCCCCGCAACTACTACCTGTGGATTGCTCAGATCGTCGTCGCATTGATCTTGGTACAGACGCTCTTCTTCAAATTTACAGCAGCGCCAGAGTCGGTGTATATCTTTACGACGCTGGGGGCAGAACCGTGGGGACGCATTGGCTCAGGCATCATGGAGTTGGTCGCTGCTATTCTGCTGGTGATTCCTCGCAGCGCCGCCAGCGGCGCAGTGTTGAGCGCAGGCGCTATGTTTGGCGCGCTGGCAGCGCACCTCGGTCCGCTTGGCGTAGTCGTACAGGATGATGGCGGCCTGCTTTTTGCGCTGGCGATGACCGCCCTGCTGCTATCGGCTTCCATTCTCTGGCTGCGACGCAAAGAAATCCCGCTGATTGGATCGCGCCTGCCCTTTTGAAGACGGAGCTGGCGCCGGCCACGGCGTCACAATTCAAACCGGAAAGTCGTGCAATTGCTGCAGTCGCTGCGCCAGCAGCCGCGCCAGAAATATTCCGTAGTGCGGCTCGCGCTTGATGGCGTTGATAAACGCTTCTTTGGAAAGCTTGATCAAGGAACCGCCGCCGGCCGCTACCACGGTAGCTGACCGTCGATTGTTCAACAAAAAGGACATCTCGCCCAGAAAGATGTCGGCTGGAGTAAGGGTCGATACTTTCCGATCGTTAGCAAAAATATCGAATCGACCGGCCACAATGTAGTAGATGTGGCTGGAAGAGTCTCCCTGGCGAAATACGATTTCGCCGTCTTGATATTCCTCAACAGCAGTCTGCGAAAAGACGCGCGGCACAGCGTTGCTTTCATTTTCCAGATGGCCAATTTCAAAATAGACCTCATTGCCCTTTTCATTGTAGCGCAACTCTTTCAAGTAGTGGCGCGCAATCATTATGCCGCGACCATGCAGTTCTTCCGTGTTTTCCTCGCGACCGTAGCGGCTGCGCCAGTCGAATCCGGCGCCCTCATCTTGAATGGCGAAGGAAGAGCGCTCCGGAGAAATGCGGTAGTTCAGGCGCACCTTGCGTCGACCTACCTCCGGCGCCTGATTCTTTTCGCGAATCAAGCGAACTATGTCGGAGTTGCCGGCAAGAAATTCCCTTTTCTCTTCGAAGGTTATGCCGCAATTGCCGTGCTCGATTGCATTGTAGAGCAGTTCGGTCAGGGCGGTGTTAAAGTCGTACTTCCCCTCCAGAGAAAGCAAATTGGAGTTATAAAGAAAGTTGGATAGTAGATTAGAATAGGTGGCGGCGTCAAAGGGGTCGTTGTTCATGACGAAAGCGCCTTCCAGATTGGCCTGCAACAGAGCGTGCAAATCTCGCTGGAAGAGGATGCTTCGATTTAGATACAAGACAGAAAGGGCGCGCGGCAGATAGAGTGAAACGCGGTCGCGATGGATCAGGGCGATGATGTTGACGCCTCGAAAGCGTTCCAGCAGGTCATGTTCGCTTGCTTCATCGTAGATGACAATGCTTCCGCCAAAGTGAAGCCAGGGGTCGTTCTTTACGGCATCGAGGGCCGTACTGACGTCGACGCCGGCAGCGCCGAAATAGACGATATCGATCTCCGGCAGTTCGTAGTTCAAATACTGCACGAAAGAATCGACCGCAGCCAGAAAGACCGGGCTGAATTCGTCATCGAACTCCTGACAGGCGGCGGCAATCTCCGCATTCAGTTGCTCATCATTGCAAAGAACGGCGATGTTGCGCATACTGTAGTGTGACAGAGCAGCGGGCGCCTGGAGGGCGGCAACTACATATTGCGGTCTGCTCTGCCGCACAGAAGCGACTCCTTCCATGCGCGCTTTCAAACCGGATGCAGTCTTTCAGTGGTCGCCGCAGGCCCCCGGCTTTTTTTTGACCTGATAGCCATGTCCCGTAAAGAACTCTATTTGTTGCTGGCGCTTGCCGCGGTGCAGTTTACGCACATCATCGACTTCATGGTGATGATGCCGCTGTCGCCGCAATTGACCGAGGCATTTCAGATCAGTGTGCGCCAGTTCAACTGGCTGGTTTCGGCTTATGGCATCAGCGCCGCTATTGCCGGATTGGTTGTTTTCTTGTTTATCGATCGCCTGGATCGCGAAGCGGCGCTGTTCTGGCTCTATGCTGGCTTCGCCCTTGGCACGCTGGCCTGTGCCATCGCCCCCGACTACTACAGCCTGATGGCCGCGCGCACCGTGGCCGGGGCTTTTGGCGGGGTGACCGGCGCGCTGGTACTCACCATAGCCGGCGACGCCGTCGCCCTGGAATTTCGCGGTCGCGCAATGGGCATAGTGATGCTTTCCTTTTCGGCGGCCTCGGTGTTTGGCGTTCCGGCGGGGCTCAAGCTGGCGCATCACATTGGCTGGCACGCCCCCTTTGTGGCCGTTGCCGCTCTGGGCGTGATCTTGCTGGCGGCAATTACCGCCCTTGTGCCATCGATGCGCGCTCATATCGACGAGAGCCAGCGCGCTCATCCCTGGTTGCGACTGCGTTCACTGCTTGAACAACCCGGCGTGGCGCAGGCCCTGGTCTTTACCTTTTTTCTAATGCTGGGACACTTCACCATCATTCCGATGATTGCTCAGTACATGGAGAAGAATGTTGGCGTGGCCAACGAAGACCTGTTCTGGATCTATTTTGTAGGCGGCGCGGCGACCTTCATTTCGGCGCCCACTGTCGGACATCTCTCCGATCGCTTTGGCAAGCGTCGCGTTTTCTCTTTGTTCCTCTTACTTTCGCTGATACCCATTTTCTGGATCAGCAACATGCGACCCTCGCCTTTGTGGGCGGCGCTGAGCGCAACGACGCTTTTTTTCATCACCGCCAATGGCCGCTTCATTCCGGCCATGGCCCTGGTCACTTCTACAGTACCGGCGCGGATTCGCGGCGGCTTCATGAGTATCAATTCGGCGGTGCAACAAATTGGCATGGGCGCGGCAGCGGCGCTGGGCGGCGCGCTGATCAGCGATCATCAGGGCGTGATCGAGCATTTTGACCGCGCTGGCGCGACGGCGGCAGCATTGTGCGTCATTGCGCTGCTGCTTTCGCGCATGCTCCATATCCATGGCGCGCCGGCTGCCAGCTCGCCACAGGCGGCGGCCGAAGCGGCATGAGCGCTCAGAACCAGATCGTTCTGCGCAGCGACGGCGTAGTAGAAGCGCAAGGCTTTCGGCCCGCTTACAACCTGGCGGCCGCTTCGCAGACGGTATTCTGGCTGCAAACCTTGCTACAGAAGATCAATGAAGCGGATCAGGAATTTCGTCGTCTTACTGCGGATGGCCAACTGGTCGGGCAGGAGCGCTTTCAACTGGCTGCGCGTCTGGATGATGCGCTGAATCATTTGCTGGCTATGCGCGCCCGCCTGGAAAGCGCCTCCGCCTTTGACTGCACCGATTTACGCCACGAGTTTCGCCTGCACCTTCGCCTGGAGGGCGGTCGCTGGCATGGCCTGGGTCAGCTGGGTCCTCAGCGCCATATGCAGGAGCATGATATCGGGCGGTGGCTGAAGGTGATGCGCAGTGCGCGACTCAAACAGCTGGTGCGACTCTACGGCCTGGCCCTGGCCGACGGCCGCATCGACGAAATGGAGCACGCCGCTCTAGCGCGGACTCTTGATCGACTGATTTTTGCTTTTCTGCTTGTGCATCACAGCCTGCAAAGCGGCGAGATCGGCTAAAAAAAATCCCCCGCAATTGCGGGGGATCTGGCCTGCGGCGTAGCCTGACGCTGCGCCGCATACATTGCACTATGCAATCAGGCGCTTTGCGCTGCGGCCTTGCGTTTCTTGACGATGAATACGGCCAGAGCGATGGCCCCTGCTACAACTGCCAGAAGTCCAAGGCCCAGCAGCGGCCGATAAAAAATCCAGGCGATCGCAATCGTGCTGAAACTCAGCACCACTGAAATGATGCCGGAGAAAATGGTCAGGCCGGCCCCCAGAAGGCTGCCCAGAAAAGGCAACACATCGGCCAGCACGCGCAGCGGCCGGAAAAAGAGGGCAAGGCCAATCCACATCGCCGCAAAACCGCCGATCCGTAGAATCCAGCGCATCACCTTATCCGAACTGGCCTGAGCCTCGATTACCTGCTCTTTGGAGAGCTGGCCCATATCGACGCGCAAAATGTCTGTACCATGTTCGCGCGGCAAACCAGCGAAAGAATTGCCAGTCTGGCGGGCAAAGATAGTAACCGTCTGATCGGATGGCACATAGCTGAATTTCACGCGCACATCGCCCACCTGTGGGCTGCCAGGACTGCCCTGGCTGAAATAGATGTAGCCGCCCTCCGCCTGTCCGCTGCGTCCGGCCAGGCTCATGCCGCCGGCATTATCCGGAACCAGCTCCTGGCTGCCGCCGATCTGGCTGATCATCTGCGCGCTGAAGCGTCGCGCGCCGATGGTTACATTGTTTGCCGTGAAAGTCTGGCTGTGCGCCGGCATGGAGGGATTGGAATGTCCGCTGCGTTCCTTGAAGCGGGAGGAATCGTGATAGCTGGAAGACCACTCGGTGGTATATTTATACGTAGTGGTGGTCGTTTGACTGCCGCCGGTATTGTTTTGCGTCTTTTTTTCCTCTGTTTCCTTCCACTGATACATTTCTACATCGCGTTCAATGCGGATTGCAACCCGTGAAACGCCAAAGAGATCGTCGTGCAAGGTTTCGGTGGTCACCGCCTGCCCGCTGAGATGCACCGGCTTGCCCTCGTCGGCGCCGCTGACGCTGTTGGCATCGACACTGCGCAATTCCTGGGCGTAAGCTTCCAGTCCTCGGATGTTATCCACCGAGCAGCGTTCGTTGTACCACAGGACTGGAAAGGCGGCCAGAAATAGCCCGGCGCCTACCAGAGTAGTGGTGATGGATTGTTTGAGGCGTTCGCCCCAGGAGACGGTTGTTGTCGTTGAGTAATCGGCCATAGCGCCAGAGCTGCAACCGGCACGGCGCGGACAGCAAGAAGAAATCCGGCGTCGATCCTGGAAATTGCGGCGCCGGATGCAGATTCCTCGGTCCTCGACCAGGAATGGCGCAGCGCTTTCCGGGAAGGTCAAATCACAAAATCTTCGAAATATACCTGTTTGTTGCGCAGGGCCACAAAGACGCTTTCGCCGCGCAGTAAAGCAAGTGCACGCCCCTGCTCGGCGCTCAGCTCGGCCTCCAGATTCTGGCCGCGCTCGCTGCGCAGCAACACGCGTACCGCCGGCCCGGCAGATCGAATCGACTCCACTGTGGCTGAAAACAATGAATCGGCGGCGCGCTGACGGGAAAGGGCCAGCTCATGCGGACGCACATAGACCAGCGCTGCGCGATCGGCTTCTTCGGAATGAACGTCGCTGACGTTCAAGGCCCCGTTTTCCATTCGCCCGTGGAACAGATTCACAGCGCCAAGGAACTCAAAGACAAAGGGCGTCGCCGGACGGGCGTAAACGGCCTCCGGAGCGCCCGCCTGCTCCAGTTTTCCGGCGCGCATGATGGCCACCTGATCGGCGACCTCCAGAGCTTCGTCCTGGTCGTGGGTAACAAAGAGCGATGTAATCTTTACTTCATCATGCAGTTTGCGCAGCCAGCGGCGCAATTCGCGGCGGACGCCAGCGTCCAGCGCGCCAAAGGGCTCATCCAGCAAAAGGACCTGCGGCTCCACGGCCAGGGCCCGCGCCAGGGCAACCCGCTGCCGCTGGCCGCCGGATAGTTGCGCCGGCAGGCGATCCTGGTAGCCGCTGAGCTGCACCAGGTGCAACAGTTCCAGCACCTTCTCGCGAATCGCCGGGCGCGACAGTCGCTGCTGGCGCGGCTTGACGCGCAGTCCAAAGGCGACATTCTCAAAGACGCTCATATGTCGGAAAAGAGCGTAGTGCTGAAAGACAAAGCCGACGCGCCTTTGCTTGAGCTGCGCCGCCGCCGGCTGGCCGCCAAAGAGCACCTCTCCGCCGTCTGCTGTTTCTAATCCAGCAACGATACGCAAGAGCGTCGTCTTACCGCAACCGCTTGGTCCCAGCAGCGCCGTCAAGGCGCCCGATGGCGCCCGCAAATCAACGCCGCGCAGTGCGGCAAAATCGCCAAACTGCTTGGTGAGACCTTTGATTTCAATTTCCATGATCGGCGCGACGTCCTTCGAGCAAGATTTTCAAGAGCAGAGTTACCAGTCCCATCGCGGCCAACAGCGAGGCGACGGCAAAGGCCGCAGTGAACTGGAAATCATTGAAAAGTATCTCCACCTGCAGCGGCGCGGTAACCGTGCGACCGCGAATGTGTCCGGAAACTACGGCGACTGCGCCAAATTCGCCCATGGCCCGGGCGGCGCAATGGATCATGCCGTAGAGCAGACTCCACTTGATGGAAGGAAGCGTAACGCGGAGCAAGGTTTGCAAACCGCTGGCGCCAAGACTCATGGCGGCCTCGTCTTCTTCAGCGCCTTGGGCCTGCATGAAAGGAATCAATTCCCGCGCCACAAAGGGAAAAGTTACAAAAACAGTGGCCAGGACAATGCCCGGCGCGGCAAAAATAATTCGAAAGTTGTGCTCTTGTAACCATTCTCCAAAGAGGCCCCGACCGCCAAAGAGCAAGACAAAGACCAGACCGGCAATGACCGGTGAAACAGAGAAGGGCAAATCGATGATTGCTGAAAAGGTTGCCTTCCCTGGAAATTCAAAACGAGCGATGGCCCACGCCGCGGCGATTCCAAAGGTCGTGTTCAATGGGACGGCGACAAAGGCGGCCAGCAGGCTGAGTACAATCGCCTGCCTGGACTGGTCGCTGCTGATCGCCTGCCAGTATGCTCCGATGCCATTTGCCAGGGCCTGCTGGAAAATGGCCGCCACGGGCGTCGCCACCAGAATGCCAACAAAGACAAAGGAGAGGCCTATACAGGCGGCCTTGAGCCACATTGGATCGCCGCTGACTCGCGGCGCCTGCCTGTCTGCCGACGGCCGCTGATCCATCAAGCGCTCCCCCTGCTGAGGCGGCGCTGCAGCAAATTCAAGGCCAGCAATCCGCAAAAGGAAATCAGCAGCATCACGCAGGCGATGGCCGCTGCGCCATGATAGTCGTACTGTTCCAGTCGGGAGACAATCAGCAGCGCCGCAATCTCACTGCGGTAGGGAATGTTGCCAGCGATAAAAATCACCGAGCCATATTCGCCAAGCGCTCGGCCAAATGCCAGGGCAAAGCCAATCAAAAGCGCCGGCGCCATTTCCGGCAGGATGACTCGCCAGAAACACTGCCAGCGCGAGGCGCCCAGGCTCAAGGCCGCTTCCTCAAATTGCCGGTCCAGCTCGCTCAAGGCCGGCTGGAGGGTACGTACCACAAATGGCAGTCCAATAAAGGTCAGCGCAATGACGATGCCCAGGGGAGTGTAGGCCGTCTCAATACCAAGGGCATAAAACCACGCCCCGGGCCAGCCGTCCGGGGCAAAGACAGCGCACAGGGCAATGCCCGAAACTGCCGTGGGTATGGCTAAGGGTAGATCAATGGCAGCGTCCAGTATACGCTTGAACGGGAATTGGTAACGGGCTAAAGCCCACGCAGTAACAAAGCCAAAGAAGGCATTGAGTCCGGCAGCCAGCAGGGCGCAGCCAAAGCTGACACGGTAAGCTTGCAAGGCCCGCGGGTCGAAGGCGGCGCGCAGAAATGCGCCGCCTTCGACGCCCTTCCAGAATACTGCCGCCAGCGGCAGTAACACTGCCGCCAGCGTGTAGAAGGCGCTGTAGCCAAGGGTCAGACGAAAGCCGGGTAAGATGCTGTGCTTCTTGAATCTTGCTTTCACCCGGCCTCCATCGCGCGCCTAAAAGAGATACTGTGAGCGAACGAAGATCTGCTGTTCGACCTGGCGCTGGCCGATGAAGTCGTTCAGATCGACGCGGTCGTTGGAGCTGAGTCCAAGCTGGGATTTGAAACTTGCACTGTTTTCCAGCTGCTGCGCCAGATTCAAACTGGAAGCCGCGCCCTGTCCGGAAACGCGCTGCAGTGCGTTGACGCGGCGCTCGCCGCCGCTGGCAGTCGTTCCGGTGATCCGGCTCAGGCCAATGCTCAGCCGAAAGCGGTCATTGGCGTGCCAGGTCAAACCGTAGGTGATTTTGCGAAAACGCGAACGACCCAGGTCGAGACTGCGCGTTTCACCGAAGCTCAAATTGCCCAGCACGCCGTCGGCGCGATCGGCATTGATCATTTGCGAAAGCCAGCTTTTCCGCGTGCTGACGCCCAGCGCGCCATTGAGGGCCGAATCGGAGTTCCCTTCGCTGTAGCGAAAGAAGGCGCCCAGCCATTCATAGCGCGCGTGAGCAAAGAAGTAGCTTGCTACGCCATAGGCGTCTTCCTCGACGCTGATGCTGTTCAGAACTTGCGTCTGATTGTTTGGATCAATGCCATTGGCCAGAGTCGTCTGATTGTAACTGAAGGCGCGTCCGCGTCGATCGACGCGCACCGCCTGGCCGAGGCCGGCAGTAAAACTGAGATCGCCGCTGCGAATTACGCCATCCGCTTCATAACCGTAGGCGGCGTCCTTTTTGGCGCGTTCGTCGCCGATTAGATAACTGGCCTGCGGCGCGGCGGGATTGCTCAGATCCACCGATGCAAAGCTGGTCTCTTCCGGAGCAATGCCTGTAATGTTGCGCAGTCGAAAGGGGAGCGTAAGGGTCAATTCCAGATCGCGATCCTTGCCGGTCGGTCGCAGACTCACTGCGCCGTAAAAATCCAGACCATAGGAGTCGCCTTCGCCTCGCGCCAGATCGCTCAGCGATTGGCGACGTATTTGCTGGGCATTGACGCGCGTGTAGCTTTCGCCATTGCCAAGTAAGGCGGAGATCCCGAGATAGTCGTGTTTGAAGTTGATGCTCAGACCGCGGTCCGTGGAGGAGCCAAGTCCCAGCTCTTCGTACATGGGCTTGCCATCGGAATCCAGATAGCGGTAGTCCCAGATTTCCTGCAGCGAAATGCCATTGGGCGCATCAATCAGCGGCGTCTCCTGCTGCCCGAATCGAAGAAAAAGCCGTCCGCCGGCGTAGAGCGGCACATTCATATAGGCGTACTTAAGAAAGGCGAGGCTGGTATTGGCGCCCGTGCAGGCCGAATTGCCGTCGGCCGAACATCCGTCGCCAAAACCGGCGGCTGGCGCTGCGTCAAATGTCACGCGAAAGCCAAAGCCCTGATAGGGTCCGCGCACTGCCTCGCCGCGCGCGTTGACATAGGCGCGCCCCACGCGAAAGCCAGCTTTTTCCGAGTTTGGACCGGAGCTGTCGCTGGCGCCATTGGCCTGATAGTCCAAAAACTCATAGCCTGCCCATACCACGCCGTCGAGGCGGAATCTTGAATCGCGGAAGAGCTGCTCCGCGCCGCCCGGTTCCTCGACAGCGGGGGCCGGATCGGCGAATTTTGGATCATTCCATTCTTCTTCGTAAGCCAGCAAAGGCCAGGGCGCAGCGGCGATCAGCCCCGCCGCCAGCGCGATCATTCGGGCTATTTTGAAATCCATTCGAGATGCTCCTGTAAGCATCCTGTAATCCCACAGCCACATTACAAAGTCATGACAAACAGGGGTCAATTGTCGCAGCAATGTCACATGAAAGACGCTGCCAGAACCGGCCGACGCGCCGCGCTCATTCGCAGGATCCCTGGGCAGCTCGCCGTGTGCGACTTTTGCGCTCAAGGCCGGAAAACCTCTTCGAAAATTTGATCAAATTCGGCGCCGTCGGCAAAATGACGACGCTGCGCCTGGCGCCAGCCGCCAAACTCCTGGCGAATATCCAGCAACTGCAGCTTGCTGAAATTTCCCAGAGCAAATGCAGCGTGATCCCGAGGGCGGAAATGGAACTGAGCGATTTGCGCCTGGGCTTGTGGCTGGTAGAGGTAATGCAGGTAAGCCCGGGCAATTTGCACGGCCCCGTGCCGACGGACATTTGCGGCAACTACGGCAACAGCCGGCTCGGCCAGAATGCTGATGGGCGGCGTAATAATTTCGAAGCCTTCCGGTCCCAGGCGCTCGAGGATCAATTGCGCTTCATTCTCCCAGGCCAGCAGCACATCGCCGCGGCCACGCTGAACGAAGTCGCTGGCCGCCGCCCGGGCGCTGGGCGCCAGCGACTGGGCATGGGCAAGCAATGCTTTCAGAAAACGGCGGGCCTCCGTTTCCCCTCCGCCGCGTCTGCGCGCCGTCGCCCAGGCCGCAAGGTAAGCCCAGCGAGCGCCGCCGGAACTGCGCGGATTGGGCATGACCAGCTTGAGTCCCGGCTGCAAAAGATCGTTCCAGTCCCTAATTCGCCAGGGGTTGCCCTTACGCACAACGAAGACAATGGTGGAGAAAAAGGGGCAACTGTGCTCGGGCAGATCCTGTTGCCAGTCGACGGAAAGCAGGCCGCCTGGATCGGCAAGCTGGTCGACATCATAGGCCAGGGCCAGGCTGACGACGTCGGCATCGAGGCCCTCCAGTACGGCTTGCGCCTGGCGCGCGGAGCCGCCGTGGCTCTGGTCCATTTGCCAGCGCTGACCGCTGTAGACCTGCCACTGCTCCAGGAAGACTGGATTCAACTGCGCAAAAAGCTCGGAAGTAGAATCAAAGGAAACATGCAGGAGCCGGCGCTCGGGGCCGCCCTGACTGCAGGCCGCCGCCAGCGCCAGACCAAACAACGGCCACAGGCGCCGCCGCCATCCTCCGCCGCGAATCGGACTATATACGTCTAATTCAGTCGTTATTGTGGGCTCAGGCTCAGCGCCGCGGACCTGGCAAGTCATAGGCCTAGATGCCTCCGCCGCCAACGAAGCCTTCGGAGAAGACCTCGCGATGCGATACCAGCGCGCGCTGATGAACGACCTCAAGACTGGCCTGATCCATCATGCTGGCCACTGCATTGCGCACTTCCAGCAGCACGCGTCGAAAGCGACAGACGCTTTCCTGGCTGCAGCGACGATAAGCGGCAACCGAAACACAATCAATTGGCGCCAGAATCCCGTCAAAATGGCGCACTATCATACCCATTGTGATTTCTGCCGGGTCGCGGGCCAGCAGGTAGCCGCCGCGTTTGCCGGGCAAGCTCTCGACCCAACCGCGCGCCTTCATCTCCAGCAGGATGTGTTCCAGGAAAGGTTTGGGAATTCGGTTGGCCTCTGCCAGCTGCCGAATGGAAAGCGGCCCGCGGCCACGATGATCGACCAGCATGAAAATGGCGCGCAGTGCATAGTCAGATTTCCGGGATAGGCGCATGAGAGAGGGGCCGTGCAGCCAAGGCTCAAATAACGATCGAATAAGTCAATATTTAAGAAATTGCGTCCTGAGCGCCCCGCGACAGGGGCTGGGTCGTCGCCGAGCGGCCATCATTGGGAGCTTTGCCAGCCCCCCCCGCAAGGCCTGATTTTAGCACTTTCTGAACATCTGCGGCAGAAATCTCATAGTGAGCCGGTAATGGGAATGGGAGGCTGACCGTATATAAGACTGTAGTAACGCGATATTCGAGGACGACTCGTTGGCGCGGGGAAAAAGGAAAGCACTATGAAGCGTATTATTACTGGAGCGTTGCTGGTTGCGCTGCTGAGCGGCGGAGCAACCACCTGTGGCGGCAGCGATGACAATCTGCTGCCATTACTTCTGCTGGCGGGACTTGGCGGACCGGGCGTAACGCCTGATGACTACAGCGGTTCCGCCGGAGACACCCCGGCCACCGAACCGGTTACACTGGATCCGCCGGCTGATCCGGCGCCGGGCGATACAAGCTCGGGCGGCGGCGGCAGCGGCGTCGTAGTTGGCGGGGATGAAGACAGCGGCGGCGGCTGGGGCGAGGAGACTCCTCCAGGCGACGACGGTCAGAGCGGCAGCGATACGGACCAGGTCGCCGACAATGGTAGCGGCAGCGGCTCTGGCAGCGCCGATAGCGGCAGCGGATCAGGCAGTGGCGATAGCGGCAGCGGCTCTGGCAGTGGCGACAGCGGCAGCGGCTCTGGCAGCGGCGACAGCGGCAGCGGCTCTGGCAGCGCCGATAGCGGCAGCGGATCAGGCAGCGCCGATAGTGGCAGCGGATCAGGCAGCGGCGATAGCGACAGCGGTTCAGGCAATACTGGCGGCAATGGCAACGGCAATGGTAACGCTGGCGGCAACGGCAATGGAAATGCTGGCGGTAACGGTAACGGCAACTCTGATGATGAAAACGCCAGCGGCGACGATTGCAGCAAGCGCACCGTCCAACTGCATCCGGAGGGCGGAAAATGGTATACCGATGGCAACAGCGGCGACCGCCTGCTGCACACCTACTGGCAAGATCAGGAACTGGTCGCCAAAGTACTCCACCAGTGCAATAGCGGCTGGGTCCGTCTCCATGTGAAGGCGCGCAATATCCACGGCCCCCTGCCCTCTTTCTACACCAGCTTCATCGTGCTGGTCAAAGATCGTCACAGTGACAGAGTCCTTGGCAGCATGCTGATCAAAGCATCAGACAGCGAATGGAATACGGGCTCCGTACTGGTCCAACTGGAAGAAGGAAATCCGGAGTTGAACCTGGTCTGGACCAACGACGCTTATCTGGAAGGCGTCTATGATGCAAACATTCAGATTGGCGATGTGTGGGTAGAGGACGCTGATGGCGTCAGCGCCGCATCCTCTCTGGACCGCAGCGGATCAGAAATGTGCTACACCAATGGCCGTTTCTTCCTGGATGACGAGGGCGCGCTCTACACCTACTGGCAAAACCAGGCCGCTGGCTTCTGCTTTGCCAATCTGCCGGCGGGACAGTACCGCGTTACGGTGGAGGCCAGAAATCACGGCGAGCTGAAACTCCCGCGCGGATACGATGCCTTTCAGCTCTTACTGGCCGCCGATGGCGTAACCGCCGCGTTGAACGTCGAAGCCGCCGACAACAAGTACAAGAGCGGATCAACGACAATTGACCTGACCGGCGGCAATCAGCTGCTCCTGGTCACCTGGTTGAACGATAGCTTCAAAGAAGGCGACTATGATGCAAACGTAAAAATCCGCAGCATCAAACTGGAGCGCATTGGCGAATCGCACCGTTCGGCGCTGGCCGGCTATTTGCGCAAATCAGGCAATGGCGGCGTCTTTGCGCTTGCCGCTACCGTGTTGATCTCAGCCCTTGGTTTGGCTGGAATCTACGCCTACCGACGCCTGCGCCCAAACGCCTGATCGGTCCTTTGCTTCGAGGCGAAACGCTCCGGTTGGAAACGGCCGGAGCGTTTTTTTTCTCTACAGGCTTTCCGGTACGCTGAGCATATCTGAAGATGGAAAAACTGGAAAGCGTAGTCAAGGTAGCGGCCCCCCTGGGGGTCTTTGCCGTATTCTTTTTCGCTTACTTCAGGCACTTCGTCTTTCGCCGTTCGATCATCCTGCAAAGCCGCGCCTTCTTTCTCGGCCTTTTCAGCGCCTCCTTGACCATGCTGGTTCAGCGCGCACTGCACCAGCTCCTGCCAGCAGACAATAGCCCTTTGATCGAAGCATTCCTGCACGCTTCGGCCATCGAGGAGCTGGTGCGCTTCCTGTTTATTTACAACGTGCTCCGGCGCAGTAGCGAAACCTTCACCGCCGTGGAAGGCGTGTTCGATGGAATTCTCATTGGTCTGGGCTTTGCGGTAGCCGAGAATCTGTACTATGCGGCCGGCTTTCCGGGCTACGTCATTCTACTGCGCAGTCTAACCTGCATCCCGCTGCATGCATTCCTCTCGGGCATCATGGCCTGGTTCGTATCCATGTCCCTGCTCTCCAGCCCTTCCTTTTTGCAACTGCAGGAATCCGAATCGCTCCAGGCAACAGAGAGTGAAGCGGCCGCAGCCTCAGCGCAGCGAACCGGTAGCGGCTGGCTCTCCCTGCGCCGCTACCGACGAATCTTCGCTGCTTTGTTCTGGCCGATCCTGATCCACGGACTCTACGATTGGATGATCTTGCGCGGCGGAGCGGCGGTCTACCTGATCTCGCCGCTTTTGATTATTGGCATGATCTGGCTGGAGCTGACCCTGGCCCAGGCCCGCGTCCAGTTTGGACGAAATGTACTGCAGATGATAGGCATCGACGCGGACGATCTCGATGTGGCGCTCGCCCAGCGCGAGTATGAGAAGCGCCTCGATGAAATGCAAGAAGCGCCCGAGGAAACGCCGCAACTACTGCTTTCGGTCTGGGGACCCTGGCGCACGGCAGCTGGAGTCTTCTTCCTGCTGGCGGCGCTTGCCGCGTGGCTATTGCATGATCCGTTGCAACTTCCGCGACGCTTGCCGGACCTCGATGGCCCGCTGATTCATTCGCTGTTTTCACTTTTTCCGGCGGCGGTTGCAGTACTGCTGTTGTTGAGCGATAAAATCAACTTTCTCTATTTTCGCGACCTGATGTTGCGCACGCCGGCTGTTTGCGGCGCAGCCGTAGCGCGGCAGGACGGACGCGAAGTCACGCTCAGCCTTTTTGATCTTCGACCTACGGGCGTATTCTTATCGGCGCTCGAAAGTTTTGCCGACGGCGAAATCCTTACGCTGCGCTTTGGCGACCTCAATGGTCAGGAAAGCGACGGACTGCCCGGCCGCTGGCGGCCAATTTCCGTTCGCGGGCAAATCACCTGGAGCAATCGCCGCAACCGCAGCCTGCCTGTGGGCCACGTCTGCCGCTACCAGTCGCGACCGCTGCGTTTCATTTTCTATCGCTGGAACTACCAGATCGTGAAATTTGTGCGCCGCCTGGGCGACCTGCGACGCTAGCTAACAGGCCTGCTGCCAGGATCGCGTCGCCTTAGCGCGAGGCTTCGCTGTCCAGGGCCGAAGAGAGCATCAGGAACGCCTCTTCGCTGGTCAAATTGAAGCGCTCCAGAACGCCCGGATCCAGACAGTAAAAGTCCAACTGGCCGTCGAGACTGTCAGCCATAGCATTGGCCAGATAAACCATGTCACACAAGTCGCGGTGGGCGTCGGCTGTTGCCAGGGGCGCGTGGTGGCGCTCGATGGCGGCGATCAAGGGCGCAGGGAAATTCCATTTGGCAGCCAGCATGGCGCCTACCCGCGCATGTCCGACGCCCCAGGCCAGTTCTTCGATCTCCACCACGCTATTGCGGCTGCGATGATGACTTAGAAAATCGTATCCCGGACGATTACGCGTCGCGGCGTACAGCACCAGTTTGCCTAGATCGTGCAGCAAGCCGCCGACATAGGCCTGATCGGCCAGTGCTGCGCGCTTGTTTCGTTTGGCCAGCGAGCGAGCAAAGGATGCTACGCGCACGGGATGTTCAATCAATTCCTCATTGCCGCCATAACGTGCGGTCAGCACTTCCAGAGCGCCCACTTGCAACAAGAGCTGAGAAATATTGCGAAGCCCGACGATCTTCACCGCCTCGTGTAGATCAATGATATTGCCGCCGGCAAAGCCGCCGCTGTTGGCCAGGCGAATGATGCCGCTGGCCAGCGCCGGCTCGCGATTCAAAAAATCAGCGACTTGCTTCAGACTGGAGACCGGCGAGTCGCAGAGTTCGCGCAGTTTGCGAATGTGCTCGGGAAAAGCCGGGATCGCCTCCAGTTCGAGCAGAACGCCCGGATCGACCCGCTCCTCGGCGGCGCGCGCCGGAGCGACCTTGAATTGGAAGCGAACGCCCTCGGCGCTCTTGTGGAACTGCAGCTCTCCGCCGGCCCGGCGCAGGGCAATGGCAGCGACCGCTACGCCAAGGCCGCCGCCCTGTTCTGTTTTCCAGTTCATCTTCTCCAGTGATTGTAAACTGTCCGCCGCTGCTGCCGCCTGCAAACGCTGGCGGATACGCTCCTCCTGAAATGGATAGAGCGCGCCCAAACCATGAACGGCGACAAACAGTTCGCCATTTTCGATTTTGAGCTCCAGTTGAATGCGCGGCGGCTTCTTGCGCAGGGCGGCGCGCAATGCCGCGCTTTTCTCTTTCCACTCGCCAGCAAAGGCCGATCTTCCTTCCGGATCGTCCGCCTGGCGACCGCTGCTGCTCAGGAAGTCTTCAAAGTGCAGCGCCAGCTCGGCGTTGTTCAGCAATTCCTGAACGGCCAGATTGATTGCTGGTTGCAGATGAGCGGCGCCAATATCGGCCAGGGCGTTGGCCAGCAGACCGACAGCCAGGTTTTGCTGTGTGCTGGCCAGAACGCTGATCGGCAATCGGACAGGTTGCGATGATTTCAACGCGCCGGTCAGCGCTACGTATTCGCGGAGTTCCATAGCTCTTTTTCAGTTTCGGTTATATGCCGCGGCAACCGAAGGGCCAGGGAGTTGAGAACCACCGTGATCGAGCTGGCTGCCATAAAAAGTGCGCCAACCAGCGGATTGAGCAGTCCGATCATCGCCAGCGGCGCCAGGGCGGCGTTGTAGAGGAAGGCCAGGGCCAGATTCTGACGCACCTTGCGGCGCATGGAGCGCGCCAGAAGGTACGCATAGGAAAGTGCAGCAGGGTCCTCGTTCAGCAAGAGCAGATCGGCCTGCGCAATGGCCAGATCTGCGCCATGGGCAAAACTGATCGCCACATCAGCCTGCGCCAGAGCTCCAGAATCATTGGCGCCGTCGCCGACCATGGCCGTCGGGCCGCGCCGCTTGAGGTCGCGGAGCATTGCCTTTTTCTCTTCCGGCAGTCGGCCGCCGGCAAAATCAACAATTCCAAGGCTCATTGCCAGCCGCTCGACATTTTGCGGATGATCGCCGCTGAGCAAAAAGATCTTCATGTGTCGCGAGAGTTCAGCCAGCATCGCCGGCACGCCTTCGCGCAGCGAATCCTCGAATCCAAACACGGCCAGGGGGCGGGCTTGCCCTTCTGTCAGCTGCCAGAGATAGACGCTCATGCCGATTGCGGCCATCGGCGGCGGCGCCAGTGCGCCACGCATGTCGGCCTGCAGCCAGTGCAGTGCGCCCAGTCGATACGCGGCGCCGCCGGCCTTGCCTTCGACGCCGCAGCCTGGCGAAAACGTCGCGGAGTCAAAGCTGGTTGCGGAGGCGCCAGCAGCGCGACGAAATCCCTCGGCCAGGGGATGACGCACGGCCGCACTGGATTCGAGGTCCGCAGCCAGTTGCAGGGCGCGCACTTCGTCGATGGAAGCATCGAGAATCTGAACAGCGGCAAGTTTCAAACGACCGGCGGTGAGCGTGCCCGTCTTGTCAAAGACCATAGTTCGCACCGCCGCCAGCCGCTCCAGTGCGCTGGCGTCGCGCAGGGCTACGCCCCGTCGGAAGGCCCGCTGCACCGCAGCAATGGAGGCCGAGGGAATGGCCAGATTCAAGGCGCAGGGGCAGGCTACGATCAAGAGTGCAACGGTGTTCAAAACCGCCGCGCCGACATCGCCCTTCCACCACGCCCAGTAGAGCGCCGTCCCCGTCGCCGCCACAAGAACAAAGGCGACAAACCAGCGGCCAATACGCTCGGCAAGCAGCTGCCCGCGCGGCGCGCTATCGATGGAGCTCTCCGCCAGTTCTTTAAGTCGACTCAAGTAACTGGCCGAGGCCTCGCGTCGAACCAGTATATCAAAGCCGGCCCCCAGGGCCTTTGCACCGCCTGGTATGACCTGTCCGCGGCGGTAGAGGGCCGGTTCGAATTCGCCGGTGAGAGCGGCAACATCGCACTCGGCGCGTTCCGCAAGCAGTTCGCCATCCGCCGCCAGCGCTTCGCCGGGCAGCAGGCGCAGGCGCTGTCCCGGCGCAATCTGCGAACTGGGAATCCAGTGAATGCCATCGGCAGCGACCAGGCGCGCCGCGCGCGGCGCACGGCTGCCAAGATTTTCCAGCAAGTAGAGCGCACGGCTGCGCAGCCTCCGCTCAATGAAGCGCCCGATCAGCACCACAAAAACTACAAAGCAGATCGAATCAAAGTAAACCTGATCTCGTTCGGCCAGCGTGGCAAAGATACTGTAGCTGTAAGCCAGCAGTACTCCCAGCGAAGTAAGGATGTCCATGCTCAGCAGGCGCAGCTTCAAGGCCGACCAGGCGCCGCGGAAAAAAACGCGCGCCGAATAAAAGACTACCGGCGTGGCCAGTAAAAAGCCGGTCAGATGAAAAAAGTTTCGCGTGTAGCGGTCCATGAAGTCAAAGTAGCCCGCATACAGCGCAACGCTGATCAGCATGATGTTGCCGGCAAAGAAGCCGGCCAGAGCCATGCGACGCAAAAGATCGGTCGAGAGCTGGTCCTCGCGGCCGCCTTCGGCGCCGGAAGCCGGAGACAGGACATAGCCGGCGCGTCGCGCCTCGGCGGCGATTTGAGCCAGACTGCTTGCTGCCGGATTCCAGCGCAAACGCACGCGGCCGCTGGCCAGCTGCACCTTAACCTGATCCACCCCGGGCAGACGGGAGAGCAGTTTCTCGTTCAGCCAGACGCAACTGGCACAATGCAATCCTTCCAGGCGATAGACGCCGCTGCGAAAGCCGCTCTCATCGGCTGCCGCTTCCTTTTCCAGCATCGTGTAAAGGTCGTCAGGCAAACCCTCGCCTGGACGCGGCGCGTACTCGCTGCGAAAGCGGTAGTAGGCAGAGGCGCCAGATTCGTGGATCCACTGGAAGGCGCCGGCGCAACCCGTACAGCAGAAGCTGACCGGACCTTGCGTCTCGGGATCAAGGGCCTCGGCGGGCGCCTTGCCCGGCGGAAGACTCTGACCACAATGTCTGCAATGCTGTAGCTTTGCAACGGCCGGCGCAGCGGCGCTCAGCGCTGCGCTCATCGCAGCACCCCGGCCGGAGCTTCGGCCGCCGATTGCTCAGGAGCCATCTCATGGCTGTGATGCATTTGACCCTGGTAGCGCATGATAATGATCCAGAAGCCGGCCAGCAGCATCAACAAACCAAGGGCGGCGCGCGCCGGCCGCCCCTGAAGCAGTCGACCGGCCTCGCCGCTAAGCAGCCCGATCGCAAGCAGTACGGGATAAGCTCCCAGACTGAACGCAAACATCACCATTGCGCTGCCCAGCGGATGCCCTTGAGCAAGGGACAGTCCGTAGGCCGAATACAGCAAGCCGCAGGGTAAGAGTCCGCTGACGATGCCAAGCAGCAGGGCGTTTTCACTGCGCGCCGCACGCGAACCAAGCAGGCGACCGGCCATACGCATGGGCGCATAGATCCAGCTGCTGATTGGCGTCTTCCACTGCAGCGCTGGAAAGATTGTGGCCAGACCGAAGTAAATCATCAGCAAGGCCCCGATCCACGCGGCGGCATCGCGAAATAAGAAGGCATCTGCGCCCACGCCAAGCCAGCCGAGCAGCATGCCCGCCGTCATATAGGAAAGGCTGCGACCGAGATTGTAGAGCAGTTGAACCGTCAGGCTGCGCTGCCCGGCGCTGAGCGCGCAGGCAAAAGGGCCGCACATTGCGGCGCAGTGTACGGAGCCCACCACGCCCTGCAGGAGCGCGAGGCCAAGCATGGCGCTCACGCCAGCGCGCTCCCCCCGGATTTGCCGCCGCCGACCTTTGACCTTGCGGGGGATTCTTTGCCGCTATTCCTGCCAACGCTCAGGTCAACGCCATCATCGTCCTCCATGACCACGCGCAACGAAGCCATTTCTGCGTCCTCGATGTCGCCGTTGCGCATGCTCCAGAAGAACAGTCCCAGAAAGGTCAAGGCCAGTACAATGGCGATGGGTAGCATGATCAACAGTCCCGGCATCAGTGCGCTCCGGACGCTACGCTAAGCTGCCAGACGCCGACGACCACTGCGTCATTGACGCTGAGTTCCGCCTGAATTTCATAGACGCCGGATCTTTCAAACTTCAACGGCGTGCGAAAGACCAGCATCGATGGGCCCTCGCGTTGCGCCTGATCCAGAGTTGCCTGCACCTGGCGCCGGCCGCGCACGGAGGCCGGATGCTCCACGGTAATACTCAGTTTTGCACTCTCGATGCTGCGACCGGGCGGCGCCTGCAGCCGCCACACAACCACCGGCGCTGCATTGGACAGTACGGCGTGGTTTTCGAAATCGGGAAGCAGACGCCAGCCCTGTTCGCGACCGCGGCGCAGCGCGTCCAGGCGCGGCTGATAGTCGAGGCCCATTTCGTAGTAGCCTTCGTTCAAAGCAGGCTCGTGCCCGGCAAAGGCCAGCTTCATTGTATAAGCGCCAGCCGCAAAGAGTACGGCAAAAAACAGGCCGATAGTGATGAAAGCTGTTCGCAGCGATCGTGACATCAAAGGCCTACTGCACCGAGACCAGATTGAAACTGGCCTTGACGCGCTGCACGTTGGAGGGGTTGTCGCGGTCCTGGAATACAAAGGTCACAGGCGCCGCGCCCGCCGCCTGCGGGGCTGGCGATGGATAGCGCACTACGACGCGCATGCTGGTCAGGTCTTCCGGCGGGACCGTAAAGCCCTCCTGCGTTGAGGCCAGCTCCAGACCGCGATCGCTTTCCAGGCGCAGGTCAAGGTTCAGCGGATTGGCCGACTTGTTGCCGACATGGATTTCAAAGACATTCTGGTAGCCGATGCCCGGAATGAAAGCGGAAGGGATGCTTTGGTCGCGCAATACGGCGGCGTAGATGGGCGTGCGCAAATAGAGCATCACTGCAAAGCTTACGATAGTGATGCTGATCAGGATGCCATAGACCAATGTACGCGGCCGAAAGTAGGGACGGTGGCGGCCAATCGTCGGATTTTCGCTTTCATGCACCGTGCGGTAGTCGATCAGCGTCGGCTTGTCATAGCGCGAAAGCACCTGGGCACAGGCATCGACACACAACCCGCAGGTAATGCAGCCAATTTGCAGACCATCGCGAATATCGATGCCCGTCGGACAAACCTGAACACACATGCCGCAATCGATGCAGTCCCCGCCGTGGTCGCCGATCTTCTGCTTTTTTTCGCGTCGCGGCTCGCCGCGTTTCAAATCGTACATGACGATCGGGCTGTGCCGATCGAGCAGCGCCGTCTGAAAGCGGCCATAAGGGCAAACATAGCGACAGAGGTTCTCTCTATAGTAGAACATGTTGAAGAAAGCTACTGCCGTGGAAGCGCCCAGGGCCAATACCCAGAAGGCGGGCAGCGATGATCCGGCGGCAAATACTTCAAAATGCGCCAGGCGACGGAACATTTCCTCAAACGGTACAAAGTATGCGAGGAAGATGAAACTGAAGAAGAAAGACTGCAGCAGCCAGATCACAGCCAGCTTGACCCGATCCAGCGCAGTCATCGTCGGCTTGCCAAAGGCGCTGCCGACGATCAGCTTTCCGGTAAAATTGTAAGCATCAGTAAAGATTGTCTGCGGACAGGCGTAACCGCACCAGATCCTGCCAAACAACGCCGTAAAAAAGAAAAGCGAGAGGCCCAGAAAGATGACCAGCATGTGCAGGAAGTACAGCTCCTGCGGCCAGATGGTAAGGCCAAAGATATGAAACTTGCGCGCCGGGATATCGAGCAGCACCAGCGGCACGCCGCCAATTCGAATGAAGGGAAGCCCCATGAACAGGGCGAATAGCAGATAGTTGATTCGATTCTTGATTGAGCGGTGTTTTCCTTCGATTGGCCTGGCGATTACCATCCGGCCCTCCCCTGCGATCCCCGCCGCGTCTCCCGGCTACAGCGGCCAGGGAGACGGACGGTTCCTGCATCGATTGTGCGCTGTCTGGCAGCGCGCCATGCTTATCTGGGCTTCAAACTTGTATTCAATGTAGCCAGATAGGACATGACCTCCAACACTTTCTGAGCGCCAAGCAGGTCCTTGTGCGCCGGCATTGGTCCCTTGGGAGGATTTTGCTTCCAGGTGTCCGGAGTAAGCGCTCCTTCCATGATCAGCGCGAAAAGGGCGCGGTCCGTATTGCCATGCAACCAGGTCGTATCAGTCAGGTTGGGACCGATATTACCGGTAGCATCTTCTTTGTGACAGGCAGCGCAGTTGGCCAGGAAGGTCTTATGACCGCGATCAATGGCCGCGGCATCGCCGCGCAGCGGATTGGCGCCATCTTCGCCCAGCGTGGCCACTGTTCTGGGACGCAGCGCTTCGATGGCGGCGCTTTCCTCGCGGTACTGCGCTTCCTGCGACCAGCCAGCGACTCCATGGGTGTAGATGCTATAGACAGCAGCAAAGGCAAAGCCAGCCCACAGCATCACTGTCCACCACGTGGGAAGCCAGCCGCGACCCTCGTAGATCTCTTCGTCATCACGATATTCTTTTCTATCTGCCATTGTCAGTTCGCCTCCTGGGCGCGCCCCTCGGCGGCCATACGGGCGCGTTCGCCCAGTTCAGGGTCCAGCTCGTCATTGAGCATATCAAAGCGAGCCTGCTCCAGTTCGCGTTTGCGCGACGGGCGGTAGATATACCAGGTGATGAACAACAACACCATGCCCAGCAGCGGCAAACGCAAACCCTTGTAGATTCCGATCAACAACTCGTCCATCGACGCTTACCGTGAGGCAGCCTGTGGCGCCACACTGTCGCGTCCCAGTTTCAGTAGGTAGGCGACAAGCGCATCGGCCTGTGTCTTTCCGGCCAGCTCGCTCTCGGCCGCCGAAATCTGCGCATCGCTGTAGGGCACGCCAACAACGCTCAGGGCGCGCATGCTGGCCAGCGTCTCGGCGACATCGATCGGCGTCTTCTCCAGCCATGGATAGGCAGGCATGATCGACTGGCTTACCGCTGCACGCGGATTGCGCAGGTGATCGTAGTGCCACGCCGCGCTGGGACGGATGGTGGACTCATGCGAAAGGTCCGGACCGGTGCGCTTCGACCCCCACAGGAAGGGATGATCATAAGCAAACTCGCCAGCTTTGGAATAAGGCTCCGGTCCATACTGACGGGCTTTATCCCAGCGATCCGTCTCCCACTTGAAGGGGCGAATCAATTGCGTGTGGCAGTAGAAACAGCCTTCTTGTTGGTAGACGTTGCGACCGGCCAGTTCCAGCGCGCTGTACGGCTTTTGCTGGTCCGTGGGTTGCACCTGGCCCATCATGAAGAAGGGCGGAATTTCCACCAGACCGCCAATCAGTATGGCGATCGTGGTGAAGATGGTAAAGCGCAGCGCTTTGGAATCCAGTTTGGCGCTGAGCTTTTCGTAGACTGTAAGCTCTTTTGGTATTTTCGATTCGCTCATTATGGACTCCTGTTAAGCGCGAGCAGGCTGCGCCTCGCGCAGATCTACCGGCTCAAATCCCTCGCCAGAAGCGCGGATCGTCTTTACCAGATTGTAGCACATGACAAGGAAGCCGCTGAGGAAGAGCAGACCGCCCAGTCCGCGGAAGAATCGGTAGATCTTAAGTTGATCAATGATTTCCGCCCAGGTCTGGTATTGCAGTTCTCCCATGGCGTCGACAGCGCGCCACATCAGTCCTTCAGCAACGCCGCCAATCCACATGGATACTACGTAGAACAGAATTCCGGCCGTTGCCAGCCAGAAGTGCACTTCTGCCAGACGTTCGCTGTAGAGCTTCGCATTCCACAGCCGCGGCACCAGATAGTAAAGCGCCACAAAACACATGCCAGCCACCCAGCCAAGGGCGCCGCTGTGCACGTGACCAATGGTCCAGTCCGTGTTGTGCGAGATCGCGTTGACGGCGCGGATCGACATCATCGGACCTTCAAAAGTGGACATGCCATAGAAGGTCAGCGCCACCAGAATGAACTTCAGGGTGGCGTCGGTGCGCAGCTTCTCTTTGGCCTGGGTTAGCGTCAAAAAGCCATTGAGCATGCCGCCCCAGGAAGGCGCAATCAGCGCCACGCTGAAGACCATGCCCAGGGTTTGCGCCCAGCCGGGCACCGGGCTGTACAGCAGGTGGTGCGGGCCGGCCCAGATGTAGATAAAGATCAGCGACCAGAAGTGGATGATCGAGATGCGGTGACTGAAGATCGGCAGCCGCGTGTGCTTGGGCAGATAGTAGTACATCATGCCCAGAATCGGCGTGGTCAGCACAAAGGCCACGGCGTTGTGGCCATACCACCACTGGATGTTGGCATCGGTTACGCCCGAGTAGACAGAGAAGGATTTCAGCAGTCCGGCGGGAATTGCCAGATTGTTTACGATGTAGAGGATCGGGATGGTCACCAGGGTGGCAATCCAGAACCAGATGGCTACATAGAGATGCTTCTCATTGCGCTTGGCAATGGTCATGAAGAAGTTGATACACATGACCACCCACCACAGGGCGATAAGGATATCGATCGGCCATTCCAGCTCGGCGTATTCCTTGCTCTGTGTATAACCGGCCGGCAGTGTAATGGCGGCGGAGATAATGGTCAGTATGTAGGCCCAGAAATGGACCCGGGAGAGCACGGGCGACCACAGCGGGGTCTTCAATAGACGCGGGACTGCGTAGTACATCGTGGCGAACACCAAACTCAAGGTGAAGCCAAAGATGGCGGCGTTGGTATGCAATGGCCGCAGTCGACCAAAGCTAAAATAGGGTAGAGAGGTATTCAGTTCGGGAAATACCATCTGGAAAGCGATCAGCACGCCCACAAGCAATGCGGCCGCCGCCCAAACGATAGCGCTGATTACCCAGCCACGAACGATACTGTTGTCGTATTCTGGTTGCTGCATTCAAATCCTTCCGTTGAGAGGATGCAATCAGCGCCCTGGAAGCAGCGGCCCCTATCAAGCCAAAAGCCGCGCAAAGAGCGAAAAAATCAGGATTTGAGAGAAGGTATCAGAAGGCGGCAGCGCCGCCCCGTAGTTCTACGAGGCCGTATTGCGTGGCGAGCTGGCGAAACGCATTCGATCGCAAGGAAATGATGAGCGTCGGCACATACTCTGCGATTCTAGACTGATCGACTTCCGTCAGCGCCGCCGGCAAATCCCGGAAAAAAGGCCAGTCTTCGAGCATTTTGTTGATTTACGCGACGCCACTGGCAGCGTCCCTCGTCCGCAGCGGTCTGTTGGATCGCGGAGCGTACTCAATGCATTTCTGGAAACTTCTGGCCCTGCTTCTGGCGGCGCTGAGCTTCAGTCAACCGGCGCTGGCGCAGGGACGCCCGGGCGCTGTTGCCACGCCAAACCTGGGAGCGCACGGCGCGCTGGGCGCGGCCGTTTCTGCCGCTCAAATTGAG
Organism: Leptospirales bacterium; assembly: GCA_019694655.1. Classification (NCBI taxonomy): domain Bacteria; kingdom Pseudomonadati; phylum Spirochaetota; class Leptospiria; order Leptospirales; species Leptospirales bacterium. Next base: position 83,460 of record JAIBBN010000003.1, on the reverse strand, counting down.
CTCAACTCCAGCAGCGCGCCAGCGGAAGGTCGCGATGTTGCAATTCTCGATTCTTCGCTGGACAGCTTTGTCCGCCACCAGTCCGAGGTGGTGACCTTCAGCTTTCGCTTTAAATCGCCGGTGGCGCTGCGCGCACTGCGCTTTTATTCCGATACCGTGGACAAGGCCTCGGTCGCCCTGTTCAGCGGCCAAACGCAGCTCGGCGCCATTGATGTCAGCCAACCCTACGAAAATATTTCGCGTAACGGTCAGGAAGGGGAATTCTACGTAGTGCGCTACAATGGAAGCGCCCCGGTAGACCGCGTTGAAATTGTCATGGATTATTACAGCGACGCCGATGCCGCTCGACATCGCTTTTATTTTGCTGATTTTCTGGCGCGCAGTCTGACGCCCTCAGTGCAGCTGCAAAGCGGAGAAAGCATCGAAGGCCAGTTGCAAGGCCAGCTACGCTTCAGCACAATTCGCGGCCAGCTGCAAACGCCAGCGGAGCGCGTAGCATCGATTGTTCGCACCGAAGGCATGTACGAGGTTCGGTTGGTCGATGGCTCGCACTTCCGCGCGCTGCCGGCAGACGCTGAACTGGAGCTGCGCGGGGCCAGCGTGCGCAAGGTCCTCTGGGCGCAAATCGCCTCTGTTCAGGGCAATGCGACGCCAGCGCCAGCGGCGCCCCAGGCGCTCTATTTGAGCGCCAGCGACGGCGCTCTTTTTATTGGACAGATCGTGAGCATACAGGGCAGAGCGCTTGCCGCAGACAGTCTGGAACCGTTGCGCCTGGAGCCGGGAAAAATCGAATCACTGCGACCGGGTAGCGCGTCTCCGGCGCTGAACGCTCAAGTGGGCGGCTACGGGGCAGTCCTGTTTTCCGCTAACAGCAGTATTGAATTCAAGTGCGGCGCGCAGACTTTCACTTTTGCGCTGGGCGAGATTCAGCAAATCGTGCGCGAGGCGCCGCCATCGGAGGGCGGCGCTGTCCTGGAGAATCAAGCGCGCACGCCCTGAGGGGGCGAGGCGCCACAGATTTGCAAAGCGCCACTCAATTTACGATTGCCACGCCAGCAGTGGCCGCGAGTTGCCAGGTATGAACAAAGCAACCCTGGCGCTGACTGCAGCCGCCCTTCTGGCGCTCTTTGCAGCCTGCTCCAAAGATCCCAACGCCCCCGTTTCCGCAGAGGAAGCTGCTGCCGAAATGAAGGGCTATTCCCAGAAAGTTTGCGACAAGATGAGCGCGTGTATGCGTGAGCAGCTTGCCAGTCTGCCAGCTGCACAGCGTGAGATGGCGGAACGCATGATGCCAGGCGGCGATGCCTGTCAGGCGCGCTTCGAAGCCTCAGTGGCCCAGTCGCGTCAGCCGGCCGCCGGAAGCGACGAACCGGCTCGGCCGCTGACACGCGCCGAACTGGAAAAGGCCAAGGCCTGTATGGACGCCATGCTTGGCGCCGCCTGCAGCGACATGATGGGCGGTCATATGCCCGAAGCCTGCGCCGAAATGGGCATGATGCACCATTGACCCAGGCGGACGACCCGCGGGCCTGGCGCTAAGCCTGGCTCGCAGGTCGCCCCTTTCCACCGTCCGCTGCCCCTTTTCCCTCCCGCGCCGCTACGCCACCCTTTCCCGGCGACCCGCATCCCGACCACCCCCCGCGCCGCCGCTGAGGCCCGTCCCATGGTCAATCGCTGTTATTTCAAAAAGTACCTTTACAAGTCATATTAACTATACACTGCCAAACTAAGACAAATTGTAAAATTGCGCTTGGCGCCGGAAGCGCTGTCGCTTAGCATCGGGGCCATTCATCTGTGGAGGCCCTCATGACCGTACAAGTTGCCGAACGGATTGCCCAACATACCGCCTATGGACCGCGCATAGTCAGCAATCACTACACTCGTACATACTATCAAAGCGACTCATTTGTGGCCAACATACGACGGGAATTGCCGCGGGAAATCGATGCCGATTTCTTCGAAACCCATTTGAGCGATCGGATTGGCGCCGACGAGCTTATCGTTCTCCAACGCCTGTATGCGCAAGGCGCCGGCCGCAACGGCCCCGCCTATCTGCTGCGCGGTCTTCCGCTACAGCTGAACGCCGCCGAGGCCAATGGCATGCTGGCAAAGCTGCAATCAAACCCGGAAACGCAGGAGCTGTTGCGTTCGATCTACTCTCTGCAATCGCCAGCCGACCATTACTGGCTGTCCGACTCGCTGAATGAGGAGCAAGAGCTGCAAATCCTGCGCGCACTGAAACTTTTTGAACTCTACAGCAGCGCCGCGGAGCGAGCGCTCGTATCGGAGATCCTGTGTCGATCCGGGGCCCGCTTTCCTGTGGACCGCTTCTATGCCAGTCTCTTTATCCCCGAGGATCATGGCTTCTTTGCTCCGCCCAATCTCAAACACATCTCCGGCATGCACATAACCGAGGCGGCAAGGCAGTTTGGAATCGCCTGCCACCACGTCTTCGGCAATGTACCTGTCGAAGGCGTAACCTTCCTTCTGGATTCGCTCAGCAGTCAGTTTCTACAATACGCTCGCATCAATCTTCCAATTAAGCTGATTGCCGAACCTGCCACCCTGAAGGTCGACAAGGATGGAATGTGGCGAGCCATACTGATGCATTTCAGCGCCTACCAGGACGGCCAGGAAATCAGTCGCGTCCAGGCCTCCAGCACCATACTGCCTCTGAAACTGTATCGTCGGCTGAAATCGCAGCAATCGGAGGACTCGGATCGCAGCATGCGCTTTGCCTTGCCCCCCAACTTACAGCGGAAGATTTGCATCCACTACCAGGACAATGAGCAAGAACACGAATGGCAATCGGCGCTGCTCGACTTTTCTCAGGGCGGCTTCTCGGCGCGAGGGGCCGCAAAAGATCAGCCGCCGGCGGGCGATGCTCAACCGCTCGATTTTATTATGCAATTCGAGAACATCGGCTTCGTCCACGGCCGCTGCCGGTGCGCCTGGAGCTCTGAGGATGGCAGCGCCTCCGATCAGCGCCGCGCTGGCTTTGAAATTCTGGAGATCAGTCAGAATAGCAGCGAGAATCTGGCTGAAGCCATTCGCCGCTACGGCCGGCTGATTGAGCGCCGTCAGATTGTGTAGGGGGACGGGTGATTCGCTACGTCTTTCTGCACCTCGACGGCGTGGTCCTGGAAAACATTCTGGCGCCTATCACCCTGGCTGTAGCGGAAAAGCTGGGCGTATCCTACAGCGCCGAGGTTGAGGCCAACGTATTTGCAAGGCCCCAGCGTCATGCCGCCAGATTCCTGGTCGAACGCTACGGGCTTGCCCATACGGAGGAGGACATTGTCAATCTCTATCACCAGGAGCGCCGCGCCTTTGAAAGCAGTCGGCGCATTCGTCGCAATGCGGGACTGGAGCCCATGCTGCATTTACTGCGCGGCTGCGGTTACCGCGTGGTCTGTTACGGCGGCGCCGACCGCTCTTACTTCGACGCCAACACGCGCGGATTGGAAGCTTACTTTGACGGGCCTGGCTATATTCAAACGCGCGATATCCGGCCGGGCGTTCGCCAGATCATTTACGATATCTTTCGACTTGATCCGCGCGAGACGCTGTTTATGGATGAAGAAGCAGAGATTGCTCGCGCCGCGCGGGCGGCGCGGGCGCCCTTCATTGCCATGAACATCGCCCATCCCTTCAGTTTCCAGCGCCAGGCCATGACCGAGCTTGGCGTGCGTTACCAGATTGATGCGCTGGCCGAGGTGACTCTGGACCTCCTGCAACGCATCGAAAATGACGCCGACCGCGATCGGATCTGGGAATGAGCGAAGCCTCGCAATCGAAAGACGCCTTTGCCGATCAGGTCATTTTGGTCACGGGGGCCACAAGCGGCATGGGCCTTTGCGTTGCCCGGCGCTTTGCCGCCCTGGGCGCCCTGGTAATTATCAGCGGACGCGATGAAACTCGCGGCCGGGAAGCGCTGGCCGCCCTCGGCGCCAATCGCACGCACCGTTTCATCCGCTGCGATGTGAGCGACGCGGATTCCGTGCGTAATTTGCACGAGGACATTGCCGGATGCGAAGGGCGCCTCGACGTAGCCTTCAACAATGCCGGCGCAACTGCCAGCAAGCATCTGAGCGTCGCCGAAATGAGTATCGACGAGTGGCAGCGTATCATTGCCATCAATCTCAACGGAGTCTTCTATTGCCTGAAGGCGCAAATTGGATTGATGGCGCGCGGCAAGGGCGGCGCCATCATCAACAATAGCTCGGTCGCCGGCCTGATCGCTCTGCCCGCTCAGGCGGCCTACTGCGCCTCCAAGAGCGCCGTACTGGCGCTGACAAAGGCAGCGGCCATCGAGGCGGCCCCAGCGCAGATTCGCATCAATGCCATCGCGCCCGGACCGGTACTCGGCGGAATGAACAGTCCCGAACGTCTGCAGGCCAATCCAGAGCGTACGCAGAAAAAGTTGGATCTTACAGCAATGAAAAGATTTGCGGCGCCGGAAGAAATAGCTGACACTGTAGTCTGGCTGGCCTCTCCTGCTGCGTCTTATGTAACAGGCGCCGTGATTCCCGTGGATGGAGGGTTCAGCGCCGGCAAGTGGTAGTTGGCCATGGCGCATGTTCCCGTAGACAGTCCGCAGCGAACTATCCTGGCACAGCGCAATGGCCTGCAACTGCTGCGCGTCGAAACGGACGGCGGCAGTGAGCTGGTCCGCGAATGCATCCCCGGCCCGCGGCAGAGTGAAACAGAAAAGCGACTGCGCGAGGAATACGAATTTCTGCAGAAACTGTACGCTCAGCTTCAGCTCACGCCGCCGCGACTGGTGCAGGGCGCGCGCGGCCTCAGCCTGATCCTGGAAGACCGCGGAGGAACGCCGCTGCCGCCGCCAGGGCCCGGGGACAACAGCCTGGCGCTAGATATTGTCACCGGCGCGGCGCATGCCCTTGCCCGGCTGCACAGCTGTGGCGCCGTGCTCTCGGCAATGCGACCGGCGGCGATGCTCTACAACGTGGTCAACGGCAGCATTCAGTTCTTTGATTTCAGCGCCGCTACCTTTCTCGAGCGTCGAAGCCCCTCGCCGCTGCTGGACCTCTCCCGAAGCGACGAGCTGGCCTACATGTCGCCCGAGGAATCGGGCCGAATGAGTCGCTCCGTCGACTATCGCAGCGATCTCTATTCGCTGGGGGCCATCTTCTATCACTATCTGTGCGGCGACGCCCCCTTCTCGGTCCAGGACCCCCTCGGTTTGATCCATGCTCACATTGCTCGCACGCCGGCAACTCCGGCTGAGCGAGTGGGCGCGGCGCCGGCGCTTTCAGCCATCGCCATGCGACTCCTGGAAAAGAATCCGGAAGATCGCTACCAGAGCGCCGATGGACTGCTCTTTGATCTTCTGCTCTGTCAGCAGGAGCTGGAGAACAGGGGTGAAGAGGGCCTTTATCATCTGCAGCTTGCAGTTGGCGAGCGCGACCGCAGCAGCCGCTTCTCAATGCCCGAAAGGCTCTACGGCCGCAGCCTGCAGGTAGCGCAGATTGTACAGTCCTTCGAGCGTACGCGAGCCGGCCGCACGGAAACGATATTCGTATCGGGGCGTTCGGGAATTGGCAAATCGGTCCTGATTCAAGAAGCGCAGGCGCCGATCATTGCAGCGCGCGGATTGTTTGGCGATGGAAAGTACGATAGCTACAAGCGCGACGTCCCCTATCGCGGACTGGTGCGCGCCTTCCAGTCTCTGGTTCGGCAAATTCTAACCGGCAGCGCCGATTACGTAGACTACTGGCGGCAGCGCCTGCTGGAGGCCCTGGGCGACGGCGGCCGCGCCATCATTGACGTCATTCCGGAGCTCTCGGCGCTCATTGGACCGCAGCCCGAATTGGCGGCGCTGTCCGCTCAGGAGACGCAAAACCGCTTTCACATTCTCTTCCAGCGCTTCATCGCCGCTTTTGGCAGCCGGTCCTATCCCAGCGTAATCTTTCTGGATGATATGCAATGGGCCGATGCTGCCAGCCTTCGACTGCTGGAGTCCGCGCTGGGGAATCGCGAAATCCGTCACCTGCTGTTCATACTTGCCTATCGCGACAACGAGGTCGATGACAGCCACCCGCTGAGCAAGCTGCTCGAATCGCTGCGCAGTAGCGATGCGCCGCTGCTGGAGATTTCTCTGCCGCCGATGACGGAGGCCGACGTTGCGCAGCTGGTTCAAGACACGCTTCGGCTGCCAGAGTCGCGGGCCCTCGGGCTGGCGACGCTTATCTACAATCGAACCAAGGGCAATCCCTTCTTTGTGGGCGAGGTCTTTCGCAGCCTCTATCAAAAGCGGCTGCTCCGCTACGAAGGCGCCGGATGGGTCTGGAACGCAGAAGAGGTCGAGCAGGCGCACATCTCCGCCAATGTTGCGGAGTTCATGATCGAGCGGATTCGTCTGCAAAGCGAAGTCGATCAACAGGTATTGAAAGTTGCTGCTTGCGTGGGCGCATGGTTTCGTCGCGACGTATTTCTGCAAATTGAAACGAACGATCCGGAGCAATCATCCGAATCGCTTGTCCGCCTGGCCAACGAGGGATTCCTGCGCCTTGGCAAAAACGACGCGAACTTTGCTCACGACAAGATTCGCGAAGCAACCTATGCTCTGATCGACTCCAATGAACGCATGCGGCTGCATTTACTGATCGCCCGAAGCTACCTGGCGATGCTCGATCAGTTTCGACTTGAAGATCACATCTTTACAGTCGTCACCCAGTTGAATCAGGCGCTGCCGCTGCTGCGCGATGCGGATGAGCGCGAACAGGGATTGCGCCTGAACCATACGGCGGCTGATCGGGCGCTGGCGGCAACGGCCTATGACGCTGCCCTGGGCTACTACAAGGTTGCTATCGACCTTTTACCCGAGGATGCCTGGCTGCAGCGCTACACGGAATCGCTTGGGCTCTTTTCCGGCAAAGCGGCGGCGGAATACCTGAGCAAAGACTACGAGGCGGCGGAGTCCACCTTCGATGTGATCCTTCGCCATGCCAGGGACGCCGTCGATAAGGCGCCGATTTTTGAACTGCGCGCTTCGATGTACGTAAGTCAGAATCGAATGACCGAAGCGCTGCAGCAACTGCGCGAATCACTGCGCGAACTGGAGGCGCCGCTGCCGCGCCGGGCCGGCCGCTGGAATCTGATCCTGGAACTGCTCCGCTATTGGCGGCGACGGGGCCGTCGACCGATCACAAGCCTCTCCGCAATTGGCGAGATGAGAGAGGTCCGGGCGCGGGCTGCTATTCGTATTCTCAACGCCAGTCTGGCAGCTGCCTACATTGGCGAACCCGCGCTCTTCCCGCTGCTGGTCCTGAAAATGGTTAACCTTTCGTTGCGCTATGGCGCTGCGCCATTGACCGCTTTTTCCTACGCCACCTTTGGCGTATTGCAGTGCGCCGCACTGGGGAACTACCGGGCGGGCGAACGACTCGGAAAGCTGGCCATTCAAACCCTCGAGCGATTCGGCGATCGCGCCCGGGCCATCGAATGCCGCGTTCTCTTCATCCACGCCACAATGATCGCCCATTGGCGCACGGCGGCGCGCGAACAGGAGCCAATCTTTCGCCGCTCCATTGAAAGCGGGCTGGCCAATGGCGACCTGCAGTACACTTCCTACGCGCTCAATAATATGCATTTCCAGATGTCCTTGATGCGTCGCAATCTGGAAGAGACTCTGCAGAGCTTTCGCCGACACGATGATCTGTTCCAGAGTCTCAAGCAGTACAACGCCTACCAGTTGTATCAGTTGAACAAGCAGTTCATCCAGAATCTGCGCGGACAGGCCAGCGATTTGCTGCTGCTGCAGGGTGACTACTTTGATGAGCGAAGCGCATTGCCCGAATGGCTGGCATCAAGCAATGCCAATGCCCTTTTCGATTACTATCTCTGCAAAGCGCGACTGGAGTACTTCTTTGGAGACCTGACGCAGGCCGACCGTTATCTGCGTCTGGCGCTGCCGCTCAGCGGCGCGATGCTGGGAATGATGTTCATTCCGGAACTCTGCTTTTTTCAGGCGCTGATTGCGGCCCGGCAAGCGGCGAAACACCGCGGCTGGAAGCGGGCGACTCTTCGTCGCGAACTGGCGCGCTGCGTGCGGCAGCTGCAAAGCTGGGCGGCCAATTGCCCGGAAAACTACGGGCACAAAGCGGCCATTGCTCATGCCCTGCTGCTCCAATTACAACGCCGCACCCGCCGAGCCCGTAGCAAGCTCTACGCAGCGCAACGACTGGCGCGAAACAATCGCTTCTGGCTGGAGGAAGCAATCGCCCACCAACTGCTTGCTGAGCTTTGCGCCGCGCAGGAGGAAAAGGCATATGCCGTCATGCATTTGCAACTGGCGGAGGGCGCCTTCCGCACCTGGGGCAGCCGACCGCTGGCCGTCCAGGCGGCGGCGACCCTGGCCCGTTTTATTGGAGAAAACCCGGAAAGCGCCGGTCTCTCGGCAACCGATGACGCATTGACCGACGCCGGCAGCGCCATGGACCTGGAGGCTGTCGTTCGCGCCTCGCAGGCAATCTCCAGCGAAATTCAGAGTGATCGCCTGCTGGATCGCTTGCTGCAAATTCTGTTTGAGATAGCCGGCGCCGATCGCGGCGCCCTGACGCTACATGACGGCGAACGCTGGCGCGTCGCCGCATCATCCAACCGCAATGATGGCGCGCTGATCTTTGCCAATGCGCCGCTGGAAGAAACGGAGGAGCTGGCCGTCAGCATCGTTCGCTATGTTTTGCGAACAGAAGAGGTAGTGCTGCTGGCCGACGCCACGCGCGAAGGACTCTTTGTTCAGGACCCCTACATTCTTTCCCGACAGCCGCGCTCGGTTCTTTGCTATCCCGTTCTGCGTCACGGCAAGCTGGTTGCCGCCGTCTACCTGGAGAATACGCTCAGCGCTGGCGCATTCAATCGCGGTCAGATGGAATTGCTCAATGTCCTGACATCGCAGATCGCCATCAGCCTGGATAACGCCCGTCTCTATACCAGTCTTGAGTCGCAGGTGGAGGACCGGACCGCCGAGCTGCGCAAAGCGCTGAATGAAGTTCGCGAGCTGAAAGAACAGCAGGACATGGACTACTTCTTGAACATGTTGCTCATTGAGCCGCTCAGTCGCAGCCGCGCATCCAGCGCCAATACCTCCGTAGATTCAATGGTTCGCCAGAAGAAGCGCTTCATGTTTCGCCACCGTCAGTGGGAGCTGGGCGGCGATATCAATATCACCGAGAACATGGATCTGGGCGGTCGACCCTACATTGTATTTCTGAATGGCGATGCAATGGGCAAATCAATCCAGGGCGCCGGCGGCGTGCTGGTGCTGGGTACGGTTTTCAAATCCATGGTGCAGCATACGCTCTCGGCGGAGCAGGACCGCGATATTTCGCCCGAAAACTGGCTGCAGCGCTGCTACTTCGCGCTGCACAAGGCCTTCGAAAGCTTCGAAGGCAGTATGCTGATGTCTGCAGTCTTTGGACTGCTCGATGACTATACCGGCTCATTGTACACGATCAATGCCATGCACCCGGAAATTGCGCTGTATCGCGATGGCCGGGCGCGCTACCTGTTCGCCAGTCAGCGCTTGCGCAAGCTGGGTCATGACCGTCCGGCAGCGTTTCCCTGTATTGATGTGACGCCGCTGCGCTGCGGCGATGCGGTATTCCTGGGCTCCGATGGGCGCGATGAATTTTCCTCCGGCGGCGATGACAAGGGCGACGAGGGTCGCAGCTTTTTGCGTTGCATTGAAGAACAGGACGGCAGCCTGCGCGGCGTCTTTGGATCGCTCTTGCAAAACGGCGATCCCTCCGACGATCTTTCCATTCTGCGCCTGGGCTGGCGTGAAAACATGCTCGATGATTTGAACCAGGAGGTAATGAAACAAACCATTGCCGAACTGGAAAGCGCTATCGAAGCCGACGACTACGAACGGACGGCGGAAATAGGCAGCGTCCTTCTGGCGGCGCATCCGCACCTCACTCGCTACCTTTTTCCGCTTTCTGTCGCCCTTGGAAAACTGGAGCAATTCTACGATGCCGTCAAAGAAGGCGAGAGGCTGCTGCTGCGCGAGCCGGAGCACATTCCCAATCTGCTGCATTTGATTGAAATGAGCGCACGCGCCGGGCGAATCGCGCGAGCCCGCGCACTGATGGCCGACGCGCGCAATACCTATCCAGGCGATGCACAACTGCTGGCCCTGGAGCGCCGCCTGTGGGGCGGTTGAGCGCCAGACTGCGCCGGCCGGTTACTGACGCAGCCGCCAGCCGCTGCGGAAGACATACCAGACAAAGCCCAAACACAGGGAGAGGAAGAGCAGGATCATTGCTGTGCTCAGCGGAACGTCGACATCTGCCGATCCAAAAAAGCTCCAGCGAAAGCAGCTGACCAGGTATACCACCGGATTGAAAAGCGAGACAGTCTGCCAGAGCGGCGGCAGCATCTGTATGGAATAAAAGCTGCCGCCCAGAAAGGTCAGCGGCGTTACCACCAGCAAGGGGATGATCTGCAGCTTCTCAAATCCGTCGGCCCAGATGCCAATGATAAATCCGAACAGGCTAAAGGTCGTTGCTGTCAGCAGCAAGTAGAATAGCATCCAGCCTGGATGCGCTACTTGATAGTCCACAAAGAATCTGGCGGCCGCGAGCATCAGCGCGCCCAGGATCAAAGATTTGGTGGCCGCAGCACCCACGTACCCGCAGAGCACCTCGACAAAGGAAATCGGCGCTGAAAGCGTTTCGTAGATCGTGCCAGTGAATTTGGGCATATAGATGCCAAAGGAGGCATTGGAGATGCTCTCGTTCAAAATGGAAAGCATGACCAGGCCGGGAACGATGAAGGCCCCGTAGCTTACGCCATTGATCGCCGTCATTCGCGAGCCGATCGCCGCTCCAAAAACAATGAAGTAGAGCGAGGTGGAAAGCACCGGCGAGAGGATGCTCTGCATAAGGGTGCGGCCGGTGCGCGCCATTTCAAAGCGATAAATAGCCCGGATGGCATACAGATTCACAGCTTGCCTCCTACCAGGCTCACAAAGATCTCTTCCAGAGAACTCTCGCGGGTCTGCATATCCTTGAAGTCGACCTGCTGCGCCTGTAAACGCGATAGCAACTCGCTGATGCCGCTCTCGACGCGCGCAGCATCATAGCTGAAGACCAGCAACTCGCCGTTGCCTTCCAGCTGCAGCGGCAAATCGGAAAGCGTTTCTGGGATTGATCGCAGCGGGTGACGCAAATGCAAGATCAACTGACGCTTGCCCAATTTGCGCATCAAGGCGTCCTTTTCTTCAACTACAATCAGGCGACCGTTCTGAATCACGCCAACGCGATCGGCCATTTCCTCAGCTTCTTCAATGTAGTGCGTGGTCAGTATGATGGTGACGCCCTGATCGCGCAGTCGGCGCACGATGGACCACATTTCACGGCGCAATTCAACGTCGACGCCCGCCGTCGGCTCATCAAGAAAAAGGATGCGCGGCTCATGGGACAGCGCCTTGGCAATCATCACGCGTCGCTTCATCCCTCCGGAAAGAGTCATGATGCGCGCCGAACGTTTATCCCAGAGCGCCAGATCGCGCAGCAGCTGTTCCAGGAAAGCCGCATCGGGCGGCTTGCCAAAAAGACCGCGGCTGAATTGCACTGTTGCCCACACGCTCTCAAAGGCATCCGTCGCCAGCTCCTGCGGCGCCAGGCCAATGATCGATCGTGCGGCGCGCGAATCACGCACCACGTCGTGTCCATCAGCCAGGATGGTCCCAGAGCTGATCTGCACAATTCCGCAAATGGCGCTGATCAGCGTGGTCTTGCCAGCCCCATTTGGTCCCAGCAAAGCAAAGATTTCGCCGCGGCGGATATCGAGGCGGATGTCCTGCAGCGCCTGCAGCCCGCCGCTGTAGATCTTGTTCAATCCGCGTATGGAGAGGATCGTCTCAGGGCGCGAATTCAAAGCGGCAGCCATCGGACCAACCTGGCGCAACGGAGCGCTCAGTCGAGCATATCAGGTTCGATAAAGGACCAGCGCACTGCCGGAAAGGCCGCCTTGAGTTCGCGCTCCAGTCGATTGATGGCGTCTATCGCCTCGGCCAGGGACAGGTCGGATGCGAGCTTTAGCTTGGCCGCAAGCATCACATCCGGACCAAACTGCACAGTAAGCACCTTAAGGACGCGTTCGATAGCCGGGTCGCGGGCAATATGATCTTCGAGCATGGCGCGCATCTCAGGATCTGCCGATCGGCCAATCAAGAGCCCCTTGATGTGTCGCGCCAGATAGATCGCCACGGCCAGCAATACAATGCCAATGGCAATAGAACCGGCGGCGTCCCAGCGCGAATCGCCGCTGAGCATCGTAGCAAGTACAAAGGCAAAAGCCAGATTGAGTCCAAGCAGCGCCGCAATGTCTTCGCCCAGAACAACCACCAACTCAGCGTTGCGCGATTGCGAAAGCCAGGACCAGAAGGAGCGCTGGCCGCGCAACTTGCGCGCTTCGCGCAAGGCGCCATAGCAGCTGACCGACTCCAGCACGATAGATACGCCGAGTACGATTAAAGCGACCCATGGGTTTTCGACCGCCTCCGAACTCTGCCACTTGTGCAGGCCCTCGTAGATGGAAAAAAGCCCGCCAACGCTAAACAGCAACAGGGCGACAATGAAACTCCAGAAATAGACGACTTTGCCGTAGCCAAGCGGATGCTCTTCGTCCGGCGGCAGTCGCGATCGGCGCAGGCCAAGCAAAAGCAACAACTGGTTGGCGCAGTCAGCAGTACTGTGGATGCACTCGGCCAGCATGCTGCCGGAGCCAGTATAGAACGCCGCGGCGCCCTTGGCCAGAGCGATGCCCAGATTGGCAAAGAGCGCAAAAAAGATCGCGCGCAACGAAGAATCGTGTCCGGACAAGTAAGACTCCTATCGCAGACTTCCTGGCCCGCGGCGGCGACGAGCAGGCTGGCGGCCGGATTGAGCTTCAAGAATTTTTCGCAGGCGATTGCGCTGGAACGCGCCAGGCCTTGCTGCCAGTCAGCACGGCGAAAAGCGCTTTACAGTCGCCGGGCGAAAAGCCCTCTCACTCTGATGTCATCTTCCAAACAACGCGCCAGCTTTGGCGCGCGCCTGCGCTACGCGATCGACAACTTCATGGCCCGCGGCGGTCTCTCCGTCTTTCTGGCCTTGATCAGCCTGTTCGCCATTGCTTACGCGGCGATGGCCCTGTTGCGACTGCTGGGCGGCCTGATCTGGCCGGACGAAAACCTGCAGGCGCTCAATGATCAGCTGTGGCGCACCTTTTTACAAATATCGGACGCCGGAGCGGTGGCCGAAGACGGCGACGCCAACGCGCTGAACAAATTCTGGGGCATTGCCACTGTCAGCCTGGGGCTGGTCCTCTTTTCCAGCCTGGTTGCCTTCATTACGCAGCAATTTGAGGCGCGGCTCCAGGAATTGCGCAAGGGCAAGAGCGCAGTGCTGGAGAGCGGGCACACGTTGATTCTGGGCTTTCGCGATCGATCGGTGGAGGTGATACGCGAGTTGATCATCGCCAATGAATCGGAGCGCGACGCGGCAATTGGCGTTCTGGCCGAAGCGGACAAAGAGACAATGGACGATTACTTTGCGGAGCACATCGAGGACCGCAAATCGACGCGCATCATTACGCGCAGCGGCTCTACCACCAGCATCGATTCGTTGCGCAAGATGGCGGTAGGCGAAGCGCGCGGCGTAGTCGTCTTGAATGAAGCCGGTTCATCCGCCGCGCGCGATGCGCGCGCCAATGGCGATGCGCGCGTCCTCAAGGCAATTCTGGCTATCCTGGCCGCCTGCGACAATGTGGCGCCGCCCATCGCCGCCGAACTGCATCTGGACCGCAATCGCAAGCTGGCAGAGGCTCTGGCGCCCGGTCGAATCGTGGCAATCCACGAAGATCTGATTCTGGCGCGGCTGCTGGTGCAAACCTCGCGCACCTCCGGTCTGGCAGTCGTTTATCAGAATCTGGTCGGCTTTGAAGGCTGTGAGTTTTACTTTTATCGCCACGCGGGCGGCTGGGGCGGCCGCAGCTTTGACCTTCTGCAATTGGCCTTTCCCGCTTGTGCGCTGCTTGGCTTTCGCGACGTGCAAGGCAAGATTCATCTGAATCCGCCGGCCAGCTACAAGCCAGTTGATGGCGAAGAGGCGATTGTTCTGGCCGAGGATGATTCAACCATTCGCTGTCTGGACGCTGGCCCGGCGCTGGCCCCCGCTCTCTTGCCGCAGGGACGCCGCGAATTGAAGCCGGAAAAGCAATTGCTGGTTGGCTGGAATTCCAAGACGCCGCTAATCATCGGGGAATATGCCGATTACGCCAGCCCCGGATCGGAAATCCATGTCGTTGTCGCCCAGCCGACGCAAACGATCAAGTCCGCCGTTGATGCGCTGCGCGAATCGCGCAGCAACCTGAGCATCAAACTGATTCAAGCCGACGTCCACTCTCCCGATATTCTGGCGCGTCTGCAGCCAGAAAGCTATGACAATGCCCTGCTGCTGGCCGGCGACGGCGAAAGCGCCGAGGAAGTAGACGCTGACTCCATTGCCATTCTGTTGCAGTTCCGCCAGCACTTCCGACAGACGACAGCGCAAAACGGTCGCGAGCCGGACACCAAACTGATCACCGAGGTGATGGACTCCGAAAATATTGAGTTGGTTCTGCAAACAGGCGTACGCGACTTTCTGATCTCCAATCAGTTTGTTTCTCGAATCGTCGCCCAGGTATCACAGGAGCCGGACGTGATGGCGATCTATGACGATCTATTCAGCGCCGACGGCGCCGAGGTCTATCTCAAACCCGCCTCGCTCTTTTTCGGCAATCTGCCGGCGCGCCTGAGTTATGCGCAGTGCATCGTTCAAGCGCGAGCGCGCAACGAGACGCTGATCGGCATCCGACTGGGCGGCGCGGAGCAATCGCCGGAAAACAATTTTGGCGTGCGCTTGATTCCGCCGCAGGATGAGACCTTCGATCTGGGCCCCGATGACATGCTGATTACGCTTGCCGAAGACGAGCAATAGCGGGACGGCCGGACGGGCGCGAAGTTCGCTTTTTTCGGACCGTAATTTGTCGCAACCACAGGCAACGCAGATTCGTCTGACTGCATAGAGATTCAATCCGCGATGCTGGCTGCATCGCCAGGGAGCGAAACACTATGCATATTCGAAGCTTTCTGCAGCATGCTCGCTGGGCCCGCCGCCTGCAAAGGTCGGCGTTGATCCTTTCGCTGGCAATCTGGAGCGCTGGCATTGTCTGCATGGCGGCGCTGGCCAACTGGCAGCGCCCGGCCCTGCTGGCCGCGTTGCTGCTGGCATCGCTGGCCACGCCCTTTGTACTGGCGGCAGTCATTGAGGGCGCACTGCTGCCGCTGGTGGACCGTCGTTTCGGACTGCGCCGATCGCTGCAGGGACATCTCAGCCGCCGTTCTCCGGAGGCCCCGCTACAACGTTGAGCGGCGCGACAAAGTGGGGACTACTGCTGTTGCTGTTGTGACTGCTGCTGAGGGGCCTGCTGATCCGCTAGCGCCTGCTGCCGCGATTCAAAGGCCGCCGCGATTCCTGGATCGTAAACGCGCACCAGTGCGCCGTAGCTTTCGGTCAGAATGATGCGGTAGACCAGATAGACAGGGACCGCAAAGACAATGCCAATCGCGCCAAAGGCCGCGGCGCCGGTCAAGAGCAGCAACATTGCAGCCAGCGGATTGACCTGGACTTTGCGCGCTACCATCACCGGCACCAGCACCAGATTGTCGACGGCATGTGCAAAGCCGCTGGTAGCTAACGCGATCAGGGCGGCGGTCGGATCGCGCAAGGCCAGCGAGATCATCACTGGCGGAATGGCGCCAATGATCGGCCCGAAAACCGGGGCCATATTGGCAAGGCCGGCAAGCACTCCAAGAATCAGCCAGCCCTTGACGCCTCCAATGTAGAAGCCCAGACAGGAAATGGCGCCCACCACCGTTGCCTCGGCAACCGCGACGGTAAGATAGTCATTGAGTTGCGCCCCGGTGCGCAACCAGGCCTGCTCGAAGCTGGAGCGAAACTCTTCCGGCAAGCGTAGTGCCATGCGCTGGCGAAGGTCCTGACCGCTGCGAAAGTACTGGAATAGCATTGGCGGTATGATCAACAGGCAGGTGAACAGCACGGTTGGAATCTGCGCAAATTTTGCCTGCAGCAGCGCCCCCAGATAGTCGCCGGTCGACTGAAAGATCTCCTGAAAGTAGGCGCTGGTGCGCACCTCGCGCGGCAAGAAAGGCCGGAGTCCCTGATCGTAAAAAGTCTGCCAGCTCAGCGAACCGGGCCGCAGTCGATCGAGCGCCTGATTCAGGTCCTCCAGAGAAACAAGCAGTAAATAGACGGCGGAAATGATCCAGAGTGCGGCAATGACAATCGTATGCGCCTGACGACGCCGTTCAGAGAGTCGATAGGGATCCAGTTTGCTGGAAAGGTCGCCGCGCAACTTGCGCACCAGCGTAATCAGGGCAAGACCCAGCGCCAGGCTGAGCAATATGGTGTAGAAATAGAAGCCCAGCGCAAAAAAGAAAGTGAGTGCAGCGCCGATCAGGGCCATGCCAAACCAGACGCGTTTTTCCAGCGAAACGGGCATACTTTGTTCTTCCATAGCGATCTCACCTGGCAGAGACTGATGGGCCATTCAATCGCGTACGCTGGCGGCAGTAATGCGGAATAGCGCCGCCACTACCAGAGCTGCCATGATCGTTACCAATCCATCGCTCAGCTGACGCCAGATAAAGTTTGATCGACTGAGTTCGATCCAGCTGGTCTCGCCTGCAATCCAGAAGGCGGCGGCCTGCAGGGCGATGCCCAGATACACGGCCAGCATCGGCAGCGGCGTTGGCGTCATGCGCGCCAGGATTCCGGCAGCGAGGCCCATCAGGGCATGCGGCAAAATACTCAACCATTCAAAGTAGCCGCCGCCCGGGGAGACTGCATTGAATGCGGTGCCCAGTAATCCAACTGCGAGGCCCGCCCAGGGGCCAAAGAGCACGCCGCCGAGCACGGGCACGATGCGGTTTACGCTGATGCTGGCGCCTGGAAAAAAGGGATTCTCGGCAACGCTGCGAGCATTGCCCAGCAGTACGTAGATCACGATCATCAGCAGGATCGGAAAAATCAGGCGGCGCAGCGGGCGTTTCCTGGGCGACGTGTTCAGCATAGCTTCCGGCTGTCGAATCAGGCGCCTGGCTGGCGGCCTGCAACTGATTTCACTCGCCCTCGGCCTCAAGAAATGTTGCGATTTCAAACCGGCTCAGGGCCAGTCGATTGCCTTCGGGATCCAGGAAATAGTCGCTGTATTCGCTCTGGCGGAGTAGCGCGACGCCCGCATCGGCAAGCGCAGCCAGCAATCGCTGACGCTGGCGATCATCGACGTTGATGGCCAAGAGAAAGGCGCCGGCCGGACGCATTGCCGGCGGCAGCGATGGCGCTGCAGAAGCCGCCTGCGCGTCGGCAAGTTCCAGCATCAATACGCTGGGGCCCAGGTTGAACCAGACGGCGCGCAATTCGCCGGCGGTCCCGAAGCGGCGCGCCAGTTCCGATAATTGTAGCGTCTGGCCATAGAAGTGCGCCAGCGCCGGCAGATCGCGGGCAAACAGCGCAAGATGATTGATTGCTGGCTGAAATCGCGGCATCGCTTTCTCCAAAATGTACGCTGAATGAGATTGCCGGCAAGGGCGCCTCTTCCAGATTCGAGCGCATGCTTGCCAACCTCCCCTTCCTGCAGCCGGCCGCGCACCGTCCGCAATTGCCGCAGGCCGAGGTGCAACGGCGCTTCCCCTGGTTGCGCTGGCAAATGCTGGAAGCGACCTTCATCGGCTATTCGCTTTTCTATCTGGTGCGCAACAATCTGGCGCCGGTGCAGGCCGACTTCGGCGCAGCGCTGGGCTACAGCAAGAGCGAACTGGCCGACTTTGCGGCCATCACCGCAATTACCTATGGAGTCGGAAAGTTTTTCATGGGGGCCTGGTCGGATCGCTCCAACCCGCGCACCTTCATGGCCCTCGGCCTCGCGCTGACGGCGTTCTGCAACTTCGCCTTTTCGGCAGCGCATGACTACTGGCTGCATCTAACGCTGTGGGGAATGAACGGATTGTTTCAGGGCATGGGTTGGCCGCCCTGCGGTCGCACGCTTGGCCACTGGTTCAGCGAAAATGAACGGGGCCTGAAGTTTTCGATCTGGAACACCGCGCACAACGTCGGCGGGGCAAGCATCGGCGCGCTGGCCGCACTGCTCACGAAAGTCATCGGCTGGCAGGCCGCCTTTTACATACCCGGCGCGATTGCACTGGCTGGCGCCCTGTACCTCCTTGCGCGTCTGCGTGATACGCCACAGTCCCTCGGCTTGCCATCCATTGAAGAGTTTCGCAACGACTATCCGCCGGCAGGTCGTGAAACGCATGAGAAGGAACTGAACATTCGCGAGCTGATCATTGACAACGTGCTGACCAATCGAATCATCTGGACCTTTGCGCTGGCCAATTTCTTTGTCTATATTGCGCGCTATGCAATGATTGACTGGGGTCCGCATTTCTTGAAAGAGGCGCGCGGCGTGGATATTGTTGCCGCCGGATTCAGCACCTCGGTGCTGGAAACCGCCGCCATCCCCACGACGATCCTGGTTGGCTGGTATTCAGATCGATTGAAGGGGCGGCGCGGTTTGGTCAGCCTGCTGTGCATGGTGATTGTCACTGGCGCGTTTGCCGTACTGGTCTACGCACCGCACAGCGAGCTGTGGGTCGTCTATGCGGCCTTTGCGGTCATTGGTTGTTTCGTCTATCCCGCTGTTGCTTTGATTGGCATTGCTGCCCTGGACTTTTCATCGAAGAAGGCAGTGGGCGCTGCCGCCGGCTTCATTGGGCTGGCGGGCTACAGCGGCCGAGCCGCCATGGCCAAGATTTCGGGCGTGCTTGCCGAGCAAAGCTGGGACCAAATGCTCTACTTTATCCTTGGCTGTTCGCTGCTCTCGGTATTCCTCCTGATCTTTACCGTGAAACTGCGCCCCCGCGGCTAAACCGCGGGCGATCGGCAAGGCTGTTCTGCTTGACCGCAGCAATCCGGGAGACACCTTCTCTGGCAACTACCGATGGAGTATGCAATGAACTTGCGCAAACCAATCTTCCTGTTTATCCTGCTATGTCTGGCAGCATTCACGCTCTGCAGTAAACTGCTGGGCGGCGCCATCGACGACGCCACCATCGAAAAGTACATTCGCGCCGCAGACGGCATGCGCGCCGCAGGCGCGCCTGGCGGACAGGGCGGCGACGATGCGCAAATGGAAAAAATCGCTCGCGAAGCGGGATTTGAAAGCCTGGCCCAATTCCAGCAGACCAACGCCAAGATCGCCCTGGCCTTCAGCGTGGTCAAAGCGCGCTCCTTTATAAAGGAACTGGAGCAGAAAAAGCAAGAGGGTCTGGCTGAGATTCAGCAACAGCTGGCGCGCAACGACCTGCCAGCCGAAACCCGACAGCAGCTGGAAAACTCGCGGCAGACGATCGAACGCGAATTTGAATCCAACAAGGCCACAGCCGAAGCCGTAGTCAAAGCAACGGGGATGTTTGTCGACGATGAGACCTCAGCAAGCGTCGAGCGCCACGCACAGCGCCTGGAGCAGGCGCTGGCCGGACAGGATCTCGAGCAATTCCAGCGTTGAGATACGGAGAGCGGCAACGACCTCAGCGCAGGCGAAAAAGTCGAACCGGGGCCTCGCGCCCGCGGATCTGCACCGTTGGCAATTCGCGGGCCTGCAATCCGCGGGCGACAGCGTCGGCGCCAAGCTGGCTCACCACTGCATCGGTGGCCAGAAGCTCGCTGCCATGCTCTTTGTTCAATTGTTCTACGCGCGATGCGAGATTGACCGTGTCGCCAATAATTGTGTATTCCTTACGATCTGCTGAACCGACGCTGCCGGTCATTGCCGGCCCGGCATGCAAACCAATGCCGACGCGAGTGGGAGCGATCTGTCCGCTGCGATTCAGCTGATCGATGCGCTCCAGAATTTCCAGCGCGGCCCGCGCTGCGTTGTCCACATCTCGCCCTTCGCTGGAGATCGGCGCGCCGAATACGGCCATGAAGCCATCGCCTAGAAATTTGTTAACGATGCCCTTGTGGCGGTTCACAATTTCAATCAGCTCTTGAAAGAGCGTATTCAGATAGAGAATGACCTCCTCCGGACCGCGCTTTTCAGCAAAGGCCGTGAAATTTCTGATATCCATGAACATCACGCAGACGTGCCGCATTTCGGGCGGCAGTTCCTGCTTTTGTTGCAGCAGCCGATCGACAACTTCCGGACTCACATACTGACCGAACATGCCCACGACCCGATTGCGCTCCTCAACCAGATCAAGAGAATGCGACAATCGCAGACGCAACTGGCGCCCCACAAAACCGGCCACGAGGCCGGCCACCAGCAACAGCGCTGCGCGCGCCATGGCCGGGACCGTCGATCGCAAGTAGGACGGCGCCAGATCCGCCGGTATCTGCGGAAGATAGCGCTAGGAGAGCGCCGCCAGCCAGATGGCCGCCGTCAAACCGGTTAGCGCGGATAGCCCCATGCGCAAACGCAAGATGGAAAGGATGATAAACAGAAAGAAGATCAGTGTCAGCGGCGAAAGCAGGGCGAAAAGCGGCGACGTCAATCGTTCACAGAGAATCCAGAGGAGCATTCCGGGAATCGATGTTTCCAGAATTGTATGCAGGTGGCGCGGAACGTCGGGAAAACGGCGGCGACGCGCAATCAGAAATCGAAGCGCCAGCGCCAGACCGCTCTCGTACAGCGCCGCGCCTACCAGAGTAAAGAGCAGCGCTTCAAAGGGGAACTGCATGCCCAGCGACTCATTGAAAGAGTCTTTTGCCAGGAGATAGATCGCCAGCCAGACAAGTGCGCCGCTGGCGACAATGCTCAACACTGCCAGACTGCGAATGCGCTCGGATTTCAGGATTTCAATATCCAGCAGCTCATCGGTCCGACCCGGCGTAATGCGCAGCAGCCAGCGACGGGCGATCCACTTTGGCTTCGGACTCATGACCCAGCAGGACGCTTCCAGCGCCCCATCGCAAGCGCGAATCGCCGCTGGCATCGGTCTGCCCTGCGGAGCGATTCAGCGAACAGGCTGCTGGCGCTGCAAGCGCTCAAGGGCCTGCAGTTTCTTGCGCGCCAGATCCAGGTAGGCGCGCGCGTTCTGGCTGCCTGGATCGATGAGCAGTGCCTGCTCTAGCTTTTCGATGGCCCCTCGATAGTCGCGCCCGTGATAACTGGTCAGACCTTGCTCCAGGATGCCGTCAAACTCCCCGCGCAGGCTATGGCGCAGCCGGGCGGCATCGGCGTTCATGCACTCGCCGCCAGCAAAGATGCGCAGCGCTTCGATGCTGCGCCCCGAGGCTTCCGTCTGCCTTCCGCGCAATCGGTTGCGTTCGCAGAGTTCCGTTTGCACCTGGCGCAGCTGCCCGCGCAATTCTACATTGTCTGGACTGAGCGTAAGCGCTCGCCGCAAGGCGCTTTCTGCGCCGCTCAAATCGCCGCGCGCCTGCGCCTGGCGGGCGCGATCGCGTTCGGCCTGCAATTCGCGACCGGAGAGTTTTTCCACGGTGAGCGAAAGGTAGCGACGCAGGGCGGGATTTTGCGGGTCCACCGAAGCGGCCCAGGCAAATACGCTGCGCGCCGCTTCGTAACGACCTTCGAGGTAAAGGTCCAGACCGGCGCGCTGCGCACGAGCCGACTGGGCGCGCAGGCGAAGGCTGTCCGGCGCGCGGATGCCGATGCCCTCCAGAGCCTCGTCGTTGATCCAGAGCTGGTAAGCGGCGGAATCCAGAGGATGCATTCCCTCTTCGGCGCAGTTGCCGCCCGATAGTATGCGATTTGCAAGTTGTGCGCTAAGTGCTCCGGCATGAAACGCGTCCGGCGCATAGCCAAAGCTTGCGCCCAGACGAACCAGCGGCGCAAAGCCCGCCATCAACGGAATGCCGCGCGAACGACTGAACTCGACCAGAGCCTGAAAGCTTTCGCGCCCAAAGGTTGGATCGGCGGGCAAAAAGACAGCTTCGATATCCTCGGGCGCCTGGGCCAGCTGCGCCCGCAGTCGCGCCAGCGAGGGCGCATTGGCCCAGGTAAGCGAAAGATGCTGCTGGTCTTCGTGCAGACGCAGGGCCAGAGCCGAAAATTCGCCCTCCTGACTGGCATAGACGACGTAGATGCGCCGCGCTCCCGGACGCAACTCGCGCAGGGCCGAGATGTAGTCATCGGTTGGAACTGGCAGGCTGACGCCGCAGAGATCCTGATGCAACTCGCGCAGTCGATTGGGCGAAGGGGCCAGCGCGGCCAGCACCGTCGCTTGCTGAGCATACTGTAAAGCAAAGGCGGCGGCGGCGCCGCCCAGCGGCAACAGGATCAAGCCCGGGCGGTCCAGATTGTCAATCAACGCTTCAGCGGCGGCCGGCGCCGACTGGATGTCGATGTAGTGTACCTGCAATTCCGATTCAAGCGACGACTCAATTCCCAGCAGCGCTTCCTGGTAGTATCCGCTATCAGCGCTGACCAGAGCGTGTACGGCAGCAGTTGCCGATTGGCCGCCGCTGCTGTCCGCTGCAGAAGCCGGCTGCGGGGACGGCGCCTGGACCGGCGCTTCTGCGGAGGCCGCGCAGGCGCCCAGCATCAGCGCTATTGCAACTAGAATTTGTAGCCGATGCTCAGCCATACGTTGCGTTCCTCAAGCGGATGGCGCGAAGGATAGAAGCTGCCATCGGCAATGCGAATACCCGGATCGTAAGCGCTGATATCCCCGGCGTTGCGGATCAACAGAGCGGCGTAAAATCCAGACCATCCCAGAAAATTCTCCCATCGAATATTGATGTGGGTCAAGTAATAACCGGGAATCGTTCGCTCCGGGTTATTGGCAATGGTGCGACGAACGTCATAGTGAATAACTCGAAGGCTGACGCTCAAATCGGTCCACGGGCGCCAGACGACGCTGGCAAAGACGCGATGCGGCGAGATATTGGGTATGTCGCCGCGCTCATCGCCGACGCGCCGTCCGCTGTAGCTTGCCAGATAGTCGCGCAACGGATCGTCCCCCGGTCTGCCGCGCACCGAAAGCGGTGCGCTCTGCTCCGGCGGCAGGTTGCGATATTCGCCATGATTGTAGTTGTAGCCCAGGTCAAAGTTCAGCGACTCCCAGGGGCGCGCATCAAGGCGCGCCTCTGCGCCGTAGACCTGGGCGCGACCCACATTCTTGTTTTGATTGTAGTAGCCGCCTACCGGACGCGGCTGGGTGGTTTGCACCTCCAGCAGGAGGTCGCTGATTTCATTGCGATACAAGGCTGTTTGCAGGTAGTAGTCGCGCAGGAAGCGCAGGCCAGCTCCAAATTCATAGCTGCGCATGCGCTCCGGCTTCAAGTCAGGATTGGAGCGACGTTGTGGCGTTTCGTTGTACAGCTCCCAGGCGGTCGGCGCACGGAATCCAGCGCTGGCCACGGCCTTGAGCGAAAGCCAATCCCAGGGCTGGTAAGTCAGGCCCAGGCGCGGCGTGTGCGCATAGCCGTAGTCCGTATTCAGGTCGTAGCGATAGCCAAGCAGCACCGTCCAGGCATCCAGCGGCAGGATTTGCACCTGAAGATAGCCGGCATAGGTAGTGGATAGAAAGCGCTCGGACACGCCGTAGCCGCGCGGCGTACTTTCCTGCGTTGTTTCAATTCCGGCGATGGTTTGCAGCCGGCGCGAGGCGTTCCATTCCAGCTTTTCCCGCCATTCCAGCGAATAGTCGGCGCGCGCATACTTGTCGTTAGTTGTGAATCCCTTAGTATGATCCAGACGGTAGTAGTACAACGGGTCCGGCGGATCGACCGTCACGTCGCTGCTGCTGCCCAGCACTTCCGTATGGCGCACGCCGATCTCGCTTTCCAGCGAAAGCGACTGCGCCAGGCTCGCATTGTAGCCCATGGTCGCGGCATTGTTGCGAAAATCCCAATCGGAGCCCTTAAAACGCATCTGGTGCGTGTCGACCTGGGCGCCGGCGTTGGCAAAGGTTCCGTAGGGCTGTCGGAACTGCCAGTTCACAGTGCGCAGTGAAAAGCCGCCCGATTGAAAACGAGCGGTGATGTTGTAGTCCTCCTGAGCGGAGGCGTCGTAGTACGGCGACCAATCGAATCCAACAGCATCGGCGCCTGGCGTGCAGGGACCGCCGCACAGCGACTTTTCCAGCTGCCAGCGCGGATCGTTTTCATCAACCGAACGCGGACGCAGCGACTGCCGATCGCCAAAGTAGGGCCCGCGCGTACTGTTGAACCAGGCCGAAGCTGAGTAGTGCATTTCGCTGTCATTGCTGCGACCGCGCGAGGCAAGGGCGGCGTGCGCTCCCGGCGAATAGCCGCGATCCAGATAACGACCGTAGCCGACCTCGGCCTCGGCGCCAGGCGAGACATCTCCGCCTTTGGTAAAGATCTGAATAACGCCGCCAAAGGCGTTGGCGCCATAGAGGGCGGACGATGGTCCCATCACCACCTCAATGCGCTCTACATTGAAGAGCGGGAAGTGCAGCGTGCCGTTGCGCGGGGCGCGCTCGCTGATGTTAGTATCCAGTACGCCATCTACGTAGACCAGGGTTCGCTGGTTGTTGCCAACCAGTCCGCGCGGATGCACCAGTTCTGGAAAGATGCCGTAAACGTGAATGGTATCGAAGCCCGGCAAATCTTCCAGAGCGTCGATCAGAGTGCGGTAGCCTCGTTCACGGATCTGCCGTTCGGTAATGACGTATACCGTCGAGGGCGTATCGCGCAGTCGACTCTGGCTGCGCGTTGCCGTAACGACCGTTTGATTTTCCAGCAGTTCAAAGGCTTCGCGCGCAGCGGCCCGCGATCCCTCCTCGCCTGGCCAGAGGGCCGCGAGATCCTCGCGCGCCCCGGAAGGCGTTTGCGATTCCAGGTTGTCCTGACGCAAACGCAAATCCGGATTCAATTGCGCCTGCCGCACCACACGGCCGGCAAAACGCTCGATGGCCTGCCCATCGCTCTCTTCCAGGTCGCGCCGGACATGAGAAAGTGCGGCGCTGGCGCCCGGCAGGTCCAGCACGCTGTTGCGCGCGGTAGCATCGATCACGCGACGGCGGCCGCGATCAACAATCAAGCCATAGAGGCTGACCCGGCCGGCGCTGGAACGAGCGTAATAGCCGCCCACGGCCAAGCCTGCGCCCGCCGGCAAATCCGAGAGCGAACCGTTGCCGCGCTCCACAGCGTAGCCCTGGGCGGCAAAAGCCGTGGCCAGAGCCGTTTGTAACTGCTGCTCAAGCGGCTCATTGCGCCGCTCACCTTCCGCCGGCTGGAAAACAGCAATCCATACAGTGACGGAGCTATTTTCCTCAGCCAGCGCCGGCCGCAGCAGGCCCAGCTGCGCCAGCAGCAGAAATGCAATGCAGCTCAGCCGCTTCACTTGCTGAATGGACTGCCGCCGCATAGTTTGGAAACCTTTTCTCCGTTGATTGGCTGAAAACTGACGCAACCTGGCGTGGATGGTGCGAACATTAGAATTTGTAGCCTAAACTCAACCAGATATTGCGCTCCTCGATGGGATGGCGCGTGGGGTAGTAGTCGCCGGTTGCGTTGCGAATGCCCGGATCATAGGCGCTGACATCTCCTGCGTTGCGCAACAGCAGACTGGCGTACCATCCCTGCAGGCCAAAAAGATTCTCATAGCGGATGTTTAGCTGCAGCAGTAAATAGCCGGCTACGGTTTTTTCTGGATTGCTGGCAATTGTGCGACGGATGTCGGCGTAATTGGCGCGCAGGTGCAGGCTGAGGTCGAGAATCGGACGCCAGGTCAGGCCTACAAAAACGCGGTGCGGAGCGATGTTGGGGATATCGCCGCGTTCATCGCCGGGACGCGTTCCGGTTGCCGCGCCAATGTAGTCGCGCAGCAGATCATCGCCCGGTCGGCCGCGAGTCGAAAGCGGCGCTGCTTGCCCAAGCGGGAGATCAAAGTAGAAGCCGCGATTGTAGCTGTAGCCCAGAGCCACGTTGATCGATTCCAGGGGCCGCGCGTCCAGCTGCGCCTCCGCGCCAACAATCCGGGCGCGGCCGACATTTTGATTTTGATTGTAGTAGCCGCCTTCCGGTCTGGGCAGCGCGCTCGCCTGCGCTTCCAGCAACAGGTCGCTGATCTCGTTGCGATAGAAGGTGAACTGCAAATAGTAGTCGCGCAAGAAACGCAGGCCCGCGCCCAGCTCATAACTGCGCATTTGCTCAGGCTGCAAATCAGGATTGGCGCGACGCTGAGCCGTTTCGTTGAAAAGTTCCCAGGGCGTCGGCGCGCGAAAACCGGTGCTGGCCATGGCGCGCAGCGTCAGCCATCCAGCGGGGCTTAAGGTCAGGCCGACGCGCGGCGTATGCGCCTGGCCGTAGTTCGTATTGAAGTCATAGCGATAACCAATCAAGACCTCAAGCATATCGATTGGCAGGAATTGAGCCTGCAAGTAGCCAGCGTAGGTGCTGAACACATATCGCTTGGCTGCGCCGTAATCTCGCGGCGTGCTTTCCTGCACCGCTTCGACGCCGGCCAGGGTCTGCAGACGGCGCGAAATATTCCATTCCAGCTTTTCGCGCCACTCCAGCGAATAGTCAGCCCGGCTGTAGTTTTCATTCAGCTTGAAGTCGCCGCTACGGTTTAGATCGTAATAGAACAGCGGATCGGGCGCACGATTGACGGTTACATCGCGACTGGAGCCCAGCAATTCCGTGTGCCGTACTGCTATCTCGCTGTTGAGCGATGCAGCGCTGGCAATGTTCCAGTCATAGGCCAGAGCAGCGGCATTGTTGCGAAAATTCCAGCCCGAACGCTGAAACCCAAGCTGATCGGTATCGACCAGGTTGCTGCCATTGGCAAAGGTTCCGTCGGCCTGTACATGCTGCCAGTTGACAGTGCGCAGTGAGAAGCCGCCAGCCTGCAGGCGTGCGGAGAGATTGTAGCTTTCCTCCTGCGATGCATTGTAGTAAGGCGACCAGTCATAACCAATGGCGTCGGATGGGATGACGCACGGTCCGCCGCAGGCTTCCTTCTCCAGTTGCCAGCGGGGGTCGTTCTCGTTGACCGACTTAGAGCGCAAGGATTGTCGATCGCCAAAGTACGGACCGCGCGAACTGAAAAACCATCCAGCGGCGGAGTAATGCATGTCCGAATCGCTGCTGCGACCGCGACCGGCCACAGCCCCGTAGGCGCCGGGCGCGTATCCAGCATCCAGGTAGCGACCATAACCTACTTCCGCATCGCCGCCGGGCGCTGTGTCGCCGCCCTTGGTGAAGACTTGAATCACGCCTCCAAAGGCGTTGGCGCCATAGAGCGCGGAAGACGGACCCATCACTACCTCGATGCGTTCGACGTTGAAGAGCGGGTATCGCAACGAGCCGCCAAGCGTTGCACGCTCGCTGATATTGTTGTCGAGAATGCCGTCGATATAGATCAGCGTGCGCTGATTGTTGCCAACCAGGCCGCGCGGATGCACCAACTCTGGAAAGATGCCATACGTATGGATGATATCAAAGCCCGGAATGTCATGCAGCGCGTCGACCAGGGTGCGGTAGCCTCGCTCGCGAATCTGGCGTTCGGTCACGACGTAAACCGCCGCCGGCGACTGACGCAGCGTACGCTGGCTGCGCGTGGCGGTGACCACCTTCTGGTTTTCCAGAAGTTCAAAGGCTTCGCGCGCCGCGTCGCCCGCTTCCTGCTCGCCAGGCCAGAAGCCGGACAGATCCTCGCGCGCATCTTCCGGCGAATGTGCCAGCAGATTGTCACGTCGCAGCCGCAGCTCGGGATTCAACGCCGCCTGTCGCGCGACGCGCTCCGCGAAGCGTCGAATGGATTCGGTATCGCTCTCCTCCAGTTCGCCTCGCACGCGTCCAAGGGCCTGATCGGCGCCTGGCAAATCGAGCACGCTGCTGCGCGAGGCGCCGTCCACGATGCGCTGCGATTGACGATCGGCTATCAGCCCAAAGAGATGGAGGCGGCCAGCCGCCGATCGGCGATAATATCCGCCAATTGCCATGCCCTCGCCCGCTGGCGCCTGGGCCAGGGGCAGCTGGCCGCGCTCGACGATAAAGCCGCGCTGCTGCAGGGCCACAGCCAGCTCTGCCTGAAGCAGGCCTTCCAGCTGCAAATCCGCCGGTCCCGGCCCGCTGCGCTGGAATTGCGCCAGCCAGACGCTGCGCGGACTACTTTCCCTGGCGGAAAGCGCCAGAGCAGGATGCAGCAGCGTCGCCAGAAGTCCCAGAAGCAAAGGGCCGACGCCAGACCTGCAAAATCTCACATCCAATTTGGAATCCTGTCTGCAAATTGGAAAAGCAATTCTTCGGCTGGCGGGCAATTCTGCGCTCCGCGAAGAAAATGGATGGATTGCCGGCGAACTGGCATGCTCTTGATCTGGGTATCGACGCGGAGCGCTCCGCAGTCATGGCGCAGGGGGCTGCCATGTACCTGATTGATGCCTTGCGAAAACGGCGAGCGGGCCAGTTGCTTTTCAATGCAATTGAACTGGAGCGGCGCGAGCAGTTCCAGCTTGCACTGCAACGATTGGAGCAGTTCGGAATGCTGAAATCGCCAGCGCCGGAGGCGCTGCATCTGGCCTGTCGACTTGGTTCGCGCGTCGCCTACGTTCAGGCGCTGCTGTCCGCTGGCTTTCTGCAGGTGATCGACCAGCCGGACCGACGCGGCTACAGCGCCTTGCACATGGCGGTGGAATGCGGCGACCTGGAAACAACACAGCTGCTGCTGGAGGCTGGCGCCAATCCCAATGCGCGCGACCATGAAGGCGTCACGCCGCTGATGCTCAGTCGATCCTATTCGGCGATGGCCGAAATCAGTTCCGCACTCCTGGCGGCCGGCGGAGACCCGAGTCTTGTGGATAAGAATGGCAAGTCCTATTTGATGTGAGACTGGCTCGCAGAAAGTGCAAGGGATGCTATTTTCATCATAAAAATTGATTGAATCAAAGAAAGGGCTGCCCTGAGATCTGCCCGAAATCGGCGAAGGTCCAGCCAGCAGCGTTGCTGAGCTGCCGTCGCCGCGCGCAGGGGGCGCCATGAAACTCAAGCCATTGCTACAACTCATTTCCTGTCTGGGTCTTCTTGCGCCGCTGGCGCTATCGGCGCAGAGCCTTCAGATGGAATTCAATCTTGGCTATCAGCCCGAATTCCGCAGCGACTCGCACAGCCGTCTGATGCGCGATACGGAGTGGGACATTTCTGCCAATGGCGATATTGTCGCCGGTCGCACGCCCACTGCCATTACGCCAACCGGGCGTCGACAACTGCCGCTGGCGCTCTACTATGTTCACGATCTGGGCAGCGCAGCCCTGCGTCTGGGAATCCAGTACACACTGCACCGCTTTGAAGGCGAGATGGGCAACGAGGATCTGGCCTTTGGCGCTGTATCTGGCATTACCTATGTCAGCAGCGGCCGGCAGGAAATTCAAAACTATCGCATCCGCCAGAACGACTGGCATCTGGGACTGGTATTGAATAAACTACCTGGCGGATTGGAACTGGAGCCCTACATTTCCCGGCACAGCTTCAGCGAAGCCTTTACGCGCTTCCAGGTACAATCCACTCTGATTTCCGGCAGTTCGGTGGTCAGTGTTACCAACTCGACGATTGATGCGGAACGGAAATTTCACGGCATAGCGCCTGGCTTGATTCTGCGCCTGCCGCTCGCCGGTCAGCGCAGCAATAAGGATCGCGTTTCCTTGCTTGCCGAGTTTCGTTCCATGCCAACCGTCACCATCGCCAGCCCGCTGGAGATCGATCGCGGCGCCGGTTTGATCGGAAGCGGCAGCGTCAGTAACTCCGTCTTTTCGCTGTCCGCTTCGGCGATACAGTACAATGCAAGGCTGGCCATGCGCGAATACGCACTGGGAATTGAAGTCGAGAGCGACTCGCTGCGCTGGCATATTGGCTACCGGGAGCAACGCTACACTCGCAGTTACGCCAATTACATCACCCTGGCAACTTTCACCGGTCTGCGCGGGCCAGCGCCTATTGGTACGGTCTATGGCACAACGCTGCTGCCTTCCGGCGATGTGCTGGGAGACTTCGCAGTTTACGGCAAAGAACAGCACGAGACCCTGGCCGGCATCGAAACTGGAATCAGCTTCGATATCGATTTCAAGTAGCCCTTCGCGCCTCGGGATCCCTCGGTCAGCGACCTCCAATAGCAGTGTGTGTCGCTGGCCGATGGCAATCAGCTGTCCGCGCTCTACCATTCGCACAGCTTCCGGATTGACCTGCCTGCGGCGGCCTCGCTATTCTGACTTCAATGACCCATGTGGTAAATTTTGGCCGAGGGGTTCGCGAGGCCTTTGGCGATTCCTACGATGATTTTGTTCAGGGTTTGAACGAAATCGCAAAGAATCAGGAAATCGACGTCGTTCGTCAGGTCGAAGAGCGCTTCCACAGGGTCGTCCTGGAAGCCAAAACCGAGCTGCGCGATGAAATCTCTCAGGTTCGCGTAGAGCTAAAAGAGGAAATCTCCCAGGTTCGCGTAGAGCTGAAAGAGGAAATCTCCGAGGTTCGTGTAGAGCTGGCCCGAACGCGAGGCGACCTGGAGACCCGAATGGCGCAGCTGGACGCCAGGATCGCCGCGCTCCATGTGTCGCAGCTGCGCTGGATGTTCCTCTTCTGGATTGGGCAGGTCGGAGCGACCGTTGCCATTATCAGCCTCTTACTCCGCCACTGAACGTGCCGCCGACGCCGGGCGCAGGAGGCGGGAGGCGGGAGGCGGGCATAAACCGGAATGCGGCAGGATGAGACAGACTCGCCGCTGGCCTGAAACTCCAAAACCAAAGAATTTGCTTGAAAAAAAAAAAAAGGGAAGCGGAGGATCGACCGGATGGCCGTTTCCCTTACCCTCTTTCAACGCCGGCCGCTGCTGGGCCCGCAGGCAGACGAAAGCTCTGCAGCTCGAATCAAAACGCCGCCGGGCCTGAAACTGGCCGGAATTGTCTATCTGCTGCTGCCGGTCGCCAACCTCCTCTACAGTTTGGCCGCCCTCAGCGCAAACTGGAGGTCGCTCTTCGCCGCCTATTCCCTGCTGGCGCTGGTCCTGTTTCTTACTGCGCCGGTTGTCGCCTTCTGTCTATTGCGTGTCAGGCGATGGGGATATTTTGCCTTCCTGATTCACGCTGGAGTCTTGATGGGCTACAGTCTTGCCCTTTTTCTGGCGGCGCCGACGGTAGCACGCAGCGGTGAAATCGTTCGTTCGGCCGCGGCCCTGCTGCTGCTTGGCTATTTCTTGCAGCGCGACATTTCGGCGCCCTACCTGAACGCTGGCTGGCGCGGTTTCCGTCGCCGGCCAAGACAACTGATTCAGACCGGACTATTGATTGGCGATCAGCGAGCGACAACTCGCGACCTGAGCGTGCTCGGCTGTTACGTCAATCTGCCAGCAAATGCCGCTGAGCAGTATGCCATCGCTCAGAAGCAGCGCGTAGAGTTGCAACTTCATCATGGCCTCACACTGAATATCAGCGCCGAAGTTGCGCGCATCGACCCCGACGGCCTTGGCCTGCGTTTTTATACAAGCGCGGCCACCCGCCGTGCGATTCGCCAATTCTTGAAGCTTGTTTTCCCGAAACGCTATGTTATCTCGCTGCAATGCGCGGTTGAAGTCGATGGCAGAAAGCAACCGGCAAATATGCTGAATGTTTCCCGCGACGGCGCCTATCTGGCTATGGCCGCCCCGCCGGCGCCAGAGACCGAGTTGGCCGTCGTTCTTTCGGCTGACCAGAACTCCGCCGCGCTCCGTGGCCAGGTCATGTGGAGCAATCCGCAAGGGCTGTTCCAGAAACCGCCGGGCTTTGGCATCCGCTTTATTGCTCCCGGTACTGTAGATAAACATGTGATTCGGAAACTCATCAAGCAAGGAGAAAGGTCGCGATGAATCGCTGGAGAGCTGCTGCGCTCAGTGCGCTTCTATTTGTGGGATGCATACCAATGGAAAATCCCGACGACAGCGCGCTTGTGCCCACAGTACTTGCGCTGCTGGCAACGCGTCCATCGCCCGATGTCGTCCCGATCCAGCTTGTTGACACTCTCTTTCCGACAGAGGGACCGTACGCTTTGATCGCCGGAGAAAGGGAAGCGATTCAGTACGCTATGTACGACCGCTATACAGAGGGATTTTACGAACCGGAGTTTCAGGAAATGATGGCCGCTGATATGGTGAGCACAATGGAGTACGCCAGGCAGGAAGACGGAACGACCTTTGAATCGTTACAACAGGAACTGATCGCCGATGTAACAAAACAACTACCGAAGCTGCCCGTGCCCTTTCTCTATCGTGTGCGCTATATGTGCGCCAACAGCGCCATCATGACCCATGAGATCGCGGATATGCCGGGCTTTACGGACCACGGCCTGGACGCCGATCAAATGCAAAAGTCGACAGAGAACATGCTCGCCCTCTACCGCCAGGTGAGCGACGAGCTGCGGCGACGCGGCGAGTTACAGGGCGCCGATCCGTGAACCGGGTCCATCGCGGCGGGCGATATGCCACAGCGCTCTTGCTCTGGACTGGGCTTGTAAACTTGAGCGCCTGCCTGGGCGATCAAAGTCCGCAAGCAAAGGCCACGGACGAATCAAATGAATCGATACGCATGGTGTATGCGTTCATGTTATACTATGCAATTACTACTCCCTGCGACCGGGAGCCGTCTCGCGTCGTTCAAGTTCCTGGCGGCGTGCTCTGGGATTCGACGCAGGCGGGAGACAAGCTGCAGTTGCACCTAGGATCGAATGCGGACCTCGCAGTAGTTTATCTGCAAACCACAGCGGCGCCGCCCTACACAGTGAACATGACCACCGCGGCCAGCGCCGTCGGCGATATTGAAGCTATATACAACACCACTACGATACGCGATTCCTATGGGCCGAATGACGGCCCAAATCCCAGCCTGGCGATTAGCAGCGGAGCTCCGGCCACGGTTTGCTTTCTGGTCTTCCAGAAACGTACACCGCCAGCGGCTTTTCAGATCCAGATCAATTGAATATTTGTAAAGGTTGCTTGCTCAAGAGGAATAAATATGAATCCACGCATCGCACTTTGTGCCTTCGCTGTCTGCGCCTTCAGCGCAGCGGCGGCTGCCGCGCCGCTGCCTGAAGGCGGTTATCTACCGCTCGACGCTGCACAAGTCTATGGCGCAGAAAATGCTTTACGCTGCAATTTTGACAACATGCACCTTGGTCCGCGCGATTCCTTTCACGCCATGTGGATTGGCGACTCGGTGGGCGCCTTGCATGGCGTGGAGCCGGCTTCACAACTTGCGTGGCGTGTCGGCAGCGGTACGGGCGCCATTGTCAACAAGCGCTGGGAAAATTTTATGACCAATCCGCCGCCGCGCACCGGACCCGTCTGGCGCATCCTGAATACGGCCATCCCCGGCCAGCACGCCTCCATTCAGCGGAAATTCATCGAGGACTGCCTTGGCGACAATGCTCCGGCTCAAGCGCGCAGCAACTTCGATCGAACGGCGCCTTACCGGGTCATTATGGAGATTGGCGGAAATGACATTCGCGACGGCGTCCCTCTGGTTGGCATCAATCCGCATTATGCTCACTATCAATTGAACGCCATCCTCAACCATATTGGCCGAATGATAGCCCTCTTGCAGCAAAACGGGCGTACTGTGCTGCTCGTTGGCTATCATCCATATTCTGCGTCGACCGTGGTTGGAGACATCGCGCCCAAAACCAGCCTGCTGGAGCCATTCTGTGGCGTTAATACGCCGGGTCTTGAAGTTATCAGCGCCGCCGGCGGCCTTGTTTGCGCTATTAATGGAACGCTCCTCGATGCTGTGGGCGCAATAGCGAATCCAATTTTTGATTTGATCAACAAGCAGCGCCGCTGGCTCTATGATACCATCGGCTATCGCGGTTTTGAACGCGGTCTGTTTCCCTTTGTTCAATACAACTCCGATTTCATGCGTTTTTTCCGCGGCGTAGACCACTCCCTGGGGCGTCTGCTGGGCATGAATACCAGCCTGACGGGGCTCTTTGAGGATCCCGCAGCAAGATTTCAACAGCGCAATGAGAAAGGCCTGAACGGCTACTTTGACCGGCTCAAACACGGCATGCCCTGGATGGACTTCTGGAATCTGATTCAGGAAACTCCGCGCTATGAAACCGGCTGGGCTGTGATGTACGCCCTGCCCAACAAGAGCAAGGCTGTATCAGCAATGATCGTGATGCTTGGCCGGCGAATCCAGGAAAACTATGTGGCGCAGGGCGTCCCGATCCCAGGCACCTCGAGACGGACGGTCGAATATGTTTCCATGGAGCCCTACTTCCAGCACCCGTATGTAGAATGGGCCGGCCGCAATGAGCTCTATCATGATGATGTTCATCCAAATGCGGCCGGCGCTCAGCTCTGGGCCGATGTCCTGTCAGCAAAGATGCGCCAATTGGACTATGACATTTATCTCAACGATTTTGATTTTACTCAAAACAACTGGCGCGACTGGTCCGAAGCGCCGATCGACCCCTATGCTGAGGATCTGGCGCTGCTGATCGCATGCTTTTTCTTTGGATATTGCAAATAGTGGAACGGTATTATTTTATGTAGTGAAAATATGATTGATGTACCTAAAGCAATTGGAGGCGCTTTGAAAAAAGAGCGCGATGCTATTGTGCAGCGACGCTTCCACGCTGCAGTCGTCGGCATCCTGCTTTTGACCGGCTGCTTGCCGTTCGCAGAAGAAAAAGAAGACCAGGCGGCCGAAGACGTACGCAATTTGACGTTTGCCCTCGCGCTGCGCACCGCTCTGGGCAATACCCCGGCCTGCGCCAGCGAGAGCTTCAACCAGCTTTCCGTGGGCTCAACCTGGGATTCCAGTACGCCGGGCAGTGTTTTGACCCCCTTTGCCGGCGGGGCCCTGTTCATGATCAGCACCAGCGGTCCAGCGATTATCACTGTGACTACCAGCGGAAGCTTTACGGCGCGTGTTGTCCTGTACACGAACCCTGTGCTCGTCGGCGCTTTTGCCAACGACCCGACGCAGCCGCTTCCGGCGGCTGTCGCCAATCTGTGCTTCGAAGTACAGATCATGGCCGGGGCCCTGCCCTTTCAGGTGCTGGTGAACTGAGCCATGCTGCGCCGGTTACAGAAGCTCGCCACAGCGGCGGCGCTGTTCGCATTGAGCGGCGACTTCCTGCGCTGCACCCCCACTGTTCCCGAGGACCAGGATATTGCTTATGGCGCGGCAATTGCTGGAATACTCTGGCTGGGCAGCCAGACTTCTCCGTGTGAAGTGAATCCGACAAACTTAATCGCAACGGGCGTGCTCTGGTCATCCGCGGACCCCGGCAGTTTACTCTTGAACTTTGCCAGTGGGCGTGTCGCCGCATTTGTGCGTACCGAAGGCGATGGTCCCTTTACCGTTCAGATGTTTACCAACCCCGGTATCAGCGGGGTACTCAGCGCCTACGACCGCGGACGATCATTCGCGACTGCAAATGGCGAAGATCCCATGCTGAGCGGCTTGCAATCGCCAATGTCATACCTCTGTCTTGCGGCAAGTACGACGCCGCCAAATGAACATTTTCAGATTCAGATCAATTGAGGTCCATATGAGAACCGCCACATTTGCAATCGCTTTCTACCTGCTTGGAGCGGCGAGCCTCGCCGCACAAACACCGCCAAATCCCGATGGCGGGGAGGTGCAGGCGGACGCAGCCAACGTTTGGGCGGGCGATGGCCCCTGGCGCTGCGATTTCAGAGAGATGCATATCGGTCCTCCGGAGTCCTTTCACGCCATGTGGATTGGCGACTCGGTCGGCGCACTATTGGGCGCGGCGCCCTATGGTCCGGTGTTTCGAGTCGGCAGCGGTACGGGCGCTATCGTAACGAAACGCTGGGAAAACTTCATGACCAATCCGCCGCCGCGCACCGGCGGCGCCTGGCGCATTTTAAATACATCCGTGAGCGGCAATGTCGCCTTCAACCAGCGACAGTGGGTGGAGGGCTGCCTGGGTACGGGCGCCACGCCCCAAACCGTACAGCGCTTTCGCGATTCGACGCCGGGACGGGTGATCATGGAAATTGGCGGCAACGAATTCCGCTATGGCCGGTCGATCCCCGGCTACATCAATCCACACTATGCCCACTATCAGGTCAACGCGTCGTTGAACAACATTGGACGCATGATTGCTTTGCTGCAGCAGAATGGACGCACGGTGCTGCTGGTCGGCTATCATCCGTACAGGGCGTCCAACGTGGTTGACGAACTTTCGCTCGATGATCCAAATCTAATCGAACAGTTCTGCGGAGCATATACCGAAGACGTCGAGGTGTTGAATGCCAGCACGGGGCTTGTTTGCTCGGTAGGCGGAGCGCTTCAAAAGGTTATCAGCGCCGCGGCAAAACCATTTTTTGATGCAATCAACAAATATCGTGGCTGGCTCTACGATCGTCTAGGCTATACGGGCTTCAACCGCGGAATCATTCCTTTTGTCCAATATAACTCCGATCTGATGCGCTTCTGCCGGGGCGTTGATCTCTCCCTGGGTCGATTCCTGGGCATGAACTCAAGCCTCACCGGGCTCTTTGAGGATCCGGCAGCACGCTTCCAGCACCGGAATGAAAGAGGCCTCAATGGCTACTTTGACCGGCTAAAACCGGGCATGCCCTGGATGGACTTCTGGAATTTGATCCAGGAAACGCCGCGCTACGAAACCGGCTGGGCTGTGATGTTCGCCCTGCCCAACAAGGATAAGGCGGTTTCGGCTATGATCGTGATGCTCGGCCGCAGAATGCAGGAGAACTACATCGTGCAGGGTGTTCCGATTCCCGGGACGAACCGACGCACGGTAGAATATGTTTCGATGGAGCCCTACTTTCGGCATCCAGGCCTGGATTGGGCCGGCAGAAATGAACTCTACCAAGACAGTATCCATCCCAATAACGCGGGCGCAGCGCTCTGGGCTCAGGTAATCGCGCAGAAGATGGCATCGCTGGAATACGATGTATACCTGTCAGACTTCGAATTTACAAAAAATACCTGGCGCGACTGGTCTGAATTACCGGAAAACCCATTTGGCGAGGATCTGGGACTCCTGGTGCTTTGCTTCTTTTTCGGTATTTGTAAATAAATGACAAGATTTCTGATCATAAGCGCCGGCCTCGGCGGCTGGCTCCTTGCCGCTGGATTGGCTTTTCGTCTGCTTGGACAGGGATCCGCCGCTGTAGACGATGTGGAAGAGTGTCGACCCTTGCCAGAACACGCTGCCGCGATACAAATGGCGCCCCGGGCCAGTGCGCCGCCATTGATGGAGGTGTACGTTAGACCGCACCCGCCTGATTTCAAGGTCGGACGCTGGGTTCAATTTCGAAGCTACCGCACTTTCCTGCGCGATGGGATCGAACGGGTTCAGTTTCGAGGAGCAGAAACTACTACGGTGAATAGCGAGGCAATCGAATGGCCAAGACAGCGCCGCGCATATCAATAGCTACAATCGTTTTGCTCGCGGCTATTTCTGGAATCCCGGTGCGCTTGATTGCACAGCAGAGTTCAGAAATGCCCTTCCTTACCGATCGCCAGGGACGAGTGGTGCGGGCCGAATCCGTGCGCCAGGGCGATCATGTTTTTGTGCGCGACGAATCAGTTGGCGAAGAATTTCCCATCGACTGGTTTTCCGCGTCTCATCCAGCTTCCTTTCGAGCGGAGGCGAGCAGAAGCAATCCGCTTCTGGCGGCGGCGGAGTCCATTTATCGACTTGATGCCTCTCAGCGCTATCGCTGGTTTGGCGAAGAAGATCCGCCTCCGCTGCTCTCTGATGTCAATGTACGCATAGCGAAGGTATCTCTCGTCGCATTGTCTGCGATTGCCTACTATAGAGTTGCGGAAGCGAATCGTGCAATTGCTCAAAGCATAGAATTCATAAATGCCGACTCCAGAAGGGCCAAATTCCGGCAGCGTCGGACAGAATTTTCAGCAGTTGCAAGCCTGACGACGATTGCTTTCCTGGCCTACGCTATTTACGCCTACGCCTACTTTGGAACAGACGCGGCCGGCGCTGATTTGAATGTCGCCGCAGAACCGGCGTCGCTTCGTCAATATCTGGAATTGCTGCGACAGGAGCAATCGAACCGCGACGATTTTTACCGAGGAACACAATGGCAATTCGCCTGGGCCTTTGCCTGGTAGTCATTGTGGGCCTGGAGAGTTCCGGGTGTCTGGCAATCGAATCTCCAGATATTGAAGGCAGCGTTACGGGTACGCTCCTCTGGCAGCAGCTGGCCATCGAAGCATACTGGAATCGAGGGTCCTGTGTCATTCGCGTCGATCACGAATCGCTGGCCGGAACCTCCATCTACTTTTGCACCGGGATGACCCGGCAGTATTGCGATGGCAGCGCGATCTGGACTGCCGCGGAAATGGCTGGATTGAATGAGTCATTTACGTCCGTTGCCAATCAGTATTTATTCTGCGCCGGGGACGCCGCAAACGAAAGCGCTTTCATTTCCAGCCTTACTGCTCCGAATTTTCCGTTGTTTGCCAGAATGGGGGCGAGCAGAAGCGCCTATACTGCCAACATCAATTTTGCGACAGTAACGGACTGCAGCATTGCAGGATTCGCCGCTGGCCCGCAGGGTAATCTGCTTAGCAACAACGAACTTCGCCTTTTTCAAACCGGGGCCCTCTGGCTCAAGCGCTTTGCGGCCAATTCCAGCTGTCGCCAGGGAATAGCGCTGTCGTCAGCGGAGGCTGGAATAGATTCCGCATTGACGAGCGCCAAACGACAGCTCTTTCAGGCCTGCGACGCTGGAGCCAACGATGATCCGGCGCTTGAAAATTGTTCGCCGATGACTCCCGCTGTATTTGGTCAGTGATAGTTGTAGTTTACACTCCCCGGCGCTGCCGGGCAAATCGTCAGCAGCCATCCCCGTCGCTTTTTTGATTTCGCTCCAGGCCCGGCCTCAAATCCTGCGCACCCATGGCGATTGAAAGCGTACCCATTGGAACTCTCCCCCCTCCTGGCGAGGCGCCGCAAAAGATGCACGCGCAGTTGAT
This sequence comes from Leptospirales bacterium, assembly GCA_019694655.1. Taxonomy (NCBI): domain Bacteria; kingdom Pseudomonadati; phylum Spirochaetota; class Leptospiria; order Leptospirales; species Leptospirales bacterium. The sequence goes on along the minus strand of JAIBBN010000003.1, from coordinate 44,438 downwards.
TCGGCCCAGCCGCTACGGCGAGCCAGTCAAGGCCTTTCAGCAAGAATTGATCGATGTGCCGGAGATCGCCGCCGACGAAGTGCTGGTGGCGGTGATGGCCGCCGGCGTAAACTACAACAACGTCTGGGCGGCTATGGGCTATCCCGTCGATGTCATTGGCGCGCGCAACAAGAAGGGCGAGAAGGAAGAATTCCACATTGGCGGTTCGGACGCTTCCGGAATCGTTTATAAGATTGGCGCCGATGTCAAAAGCGTTAAGGTCGGCGACGAGGTGGTCGTCCACTGCGGAATCTGGGATCGCAATGATCCATGGGTAAAGGCCGGCAAAGATCCAATGCTGGCGCCATCGCAATTGATCTGGGGCTACGAGACCAACTGGGGATCCTTTGCACAATTTTGCAAGGTGCAGGGCCACCAGTGTCTGCCGCGTCCCAGACACCTTTCATGGGAAGAATCAGCGGCCTACATGCTGGTCGGCGCTACCGCCTACCGCATGCTGCACCACTGGCAGCCAAACTCGGTGCAACCAGGCGACGTGGTTTTGATCTGGGGCGGCGCCGGCGGGCTGGGCGTTATGGCCATTCAGATTGTCAAAGCCGCCGGCGGCATTCCCATTGCAGTGGTCAGCTCCGACGACAAAATCGAATACTGCAAGCGCCTGGGCGCGGCTGGTTGCATCAATCGCAACAAATTCAAACACTGGGGCGCACTGACCAGCGACATCAACAAGCCGGAGGTCTTTGTCGAATGGACCAAAGCGGCGCGCGAGTTTGGCAAAGCCATCTGGGAGATTGCCGGCAAGGGTAACAATCCGCGCATTGTCTTTGAACATCCGGGCGAAAGCACCATTCCCACCTCTGTATTTGTCTGCGAAACGGGCGGCATGGTGGTGATCTGCGCCGGCACCAGCGGCTTCAACGCCACCGCCGACCTGCGCTACCTCTGGATGCGTCAGAAGCGTTTGCAGGGATCGCACTTTGCCAACGACGAAAACTGTAAGGGTCTCAATGATCTGGTTTTACAGAAGAAAGTCGATCCCTGTCTTTCGCGCACCTTCAAGTGGGAAGAGACCGGCGAATGCCACCAGTTGATGCGCGAAAACAAGCACCCCCATGGCAATATGGCTATCCTGGTGGGCGCAAGAGAAGCCGGTCAGGGTCGCAGCTGAGGGCCGCTGCGGGCGAACTCCAGATGTACCTGGCTCGCTGGTCGTGGCCTCTGTAGCCCGTGGCGTCAGACAACGTGGTCCAGAGAAATTTCGGGGAAAACTTCTTTTACTCGTGCAAGCGTCAGCAGAGCGGGGTTCGCTTTTCGAGGCGATTCCAGACGCTGGTAGCTATAGAGATTTTTCATCCCGAGCATTCTGGCCGCCTGCTTCTGGCTGAGCCCCCTCCGAATTCGTGTTTGGCGCAGGGCCTGGGCGAAGGCGATCTTAGGATCGACCGCAACCGCAAAGATGTTACGTCCTGCAAGCCGCCGGCGTGGCGCCGCGAATAGGATTCTGGAGTCATCCGCCTCATTTAAGTACAGATCCAGCGCCTCTTTTGCATTGCGCTCCAGTACTTCACGCGAATTTGCCTGAGTGCGGCACCCTTCCAGCTCAATGCATTCGGCCCAGAAGCCGTCTTTGCTGCGGCGAGTTTTGAAATGATAAACCATAAATTACTTTCCGCTTGATGATTCGAGACGCTTCAGCAAGGCGCGTTCCAGTCCCCGCTTTAGCTCTTTATGCATCGGAATGGTTTCGCGCTCTACTCCTTTACCTACGACCACATGACTGCCCCGCTGCCGCAGGATGCTCCAGCCCGCTCTCTTGTAGAGGGCGAGCATCTGGCGACCGCTCAGTGGCACGAAGCACTTTGCCAACTATAATTGGCAAAGTCAATCGATTCCTGCGATCGCGCCGGTACTCGTCCTCTGCGGCATGAAAGACAGCATTGAGCTTCAAATTCAGACTGGCGCGGACCAGAGGCTCGGCGCTTCGCAACGGACTGCGTGCGATCATAACAAAGACCGATTGAACTGCTAAAGACGGCTATTTTACAATGGGCTATGCCCCCCCCCCCCGGAGAGTCCTGTTTACGGCGTCGATTGTAGCCTGGAGCGTATTGCTCTCTGGCTGTATCGGGATTGTCGACCAGGGGATCGAGCCAAATAAGAATGAGGAATCCTTTCCAGCCTATCCAACCAGTAGCCGGCGTCTCTGGATTCCGTACCTGCCGCCGACGCCGCCGCAGTCTGCGCCGGACAATCTCGATGCAATGACTGCCGATGAGCAGCAAGCTGCGGAAGAAGCCATCGCCCAATTTGGTTTTTGCGGGCTGCAAACGGCAGAAGGATGGCAGGAGCAGTCGCTGCCGGCGATGAATATCGACGAATTGAAGGCGCTGCGCCGCTACCTTGCCAGCGCACTGGTGATTGCCGAGACCAGTCGCTTGAACAACGATCCGGAGTATGGCATACCCGAGGAGATTTTCGAACTCAGCATTGAGAATCTGCTGGCCTACCGGACAAAAGTCAATGAGGAGCTGCGCCGTCGCGGCGTGCATCGAATCGAATGAAGACGCCAATCAATTATCCAAGCGCGCTGTTGCTGCTTGTGCTCAACGCCGGCGCCTGCACTCACGATGACCACGGTCCGTACGATTTCGGAACAAAACGGGCCAGCGACAACCTGCTCCGTGGCTTTATCTTCTTTGGCATCTATCGCGAATATATTCCGTGCACTTCGCCCTATGTCCGATATTTTTCACCGGGAGATAGCGCTACCACAGGATTGAGCCCGGGAGGCGGGGCTTTGTCTCCGATTTATGCAATTGGCTGCTCAACGAATCCGTGGACATTTACAGTCACGCCCAGTGCAGGAATCGATGCCGTAATTGATCGCGTGAGCTGCAGCGGCGGAATTCCTGTGATTGTAGCCGACACCGGCGGCCCCGGCGTTTCGGAAAGCATCAGTGGACCTGCCGGCTGCAATGTCGGCAATAATGCGGCGCACTTCTTTGAAGCAAAGAGCGGGCCGGGGAATCTGTTGATTCAGTTCAATTAGGAGAGCAAGAAATGGATCGGTATGCGAAGGTTTCTCTTATTGTTATAGCTCTATTCTTACTGGCAGCAGAGGGCCTCCAGGCTCATGAAAGAATGGATTGACCTTCATAAAGTTGATCTGCAGACTGTTTGGCAGCTCGCGGTCGAAATGAAGCCGCTGCCTCAAATTGAACCTTTGCCCTGAGTCCCATGAACTTGCATCGTGTTCAATCTGTCCGTCCGCTTGAGAGCTTCCGCCTCGATATCACGTTTGATGATGGGAAGAGTTTCTGCTTTGATGCCAGCAAACTGCTAGCAGAGGGTGTGTTTCAAATTCTCGCAAACCCGGCCGAGTTTGCGCGGGCCAGTGTCGATCCGGTCAGTGGTTGTGTTGCATGGCCAAATGGCATGGACCTGGATACTCAAGTACTCTACTATGAGGACATGTTAGGACAGAAGCTTCCGGTAAAAGAGAAAGGCGCGGCAAGCTTACCGTAAACAAGCTGTATTCTTGCCCAATAGTCATCCTTGTGAACCTGCCCCCGTTAAGTTGGCAAACGATCAAGCGGCCATTCGTTTTTCGTATGTGGCCGGCGACATGTTGCCGGCCGCTGAATGCCTTCGCTGCCGATTGTAGAATACCTCGATATACTCGAACAGCTCTTTTTCGGCATCCTCAAGATTGTCAAAGATCCGCTCAGTAGTCTCTGCCTTGATCAATCCAATCGTTGATTCGGCGACCGCATTGTCCCAGCAGTCGCCTTTGCGCGCCATGCTCTGCATCATTTTCTCGCGCTGTAGAACCCGGCGTACTGCCTTTGAAGCGTATTGCGAGCCGCGATCAGAGTGAAAGGTCAACCCGGCCGGCGGACGCCGCGCCTGGATCGCTTTCTCCAGCGCCCTGACCGTATGTTCGGCATGCATGGAATCGGCGACAGTCCAACCGACGATGCGTCGCGAGAACAGATCGATGACCAACGAGAGATATACCCAGCCTTTGCGTGTCGCCAGATAGCTGATGTCTGCGACCCACACCGTGTTCGGAGCAATGCAGTCGAAAACTCGCCCCAGCAAGTTTGGGGCGATCGGCCCGTCATGGTTCGAATCTGTGGTTCGCGGCTTCGTTTTTCGCCGCGAAACGCCGCGTATTTCGAGCATTGTCATGACTTTTGCCACGGTCTTACGTGTCACCAAAGTTCCCATTTCCATGATTTCCACGCATATCTTTGGCGCTCCATAGCGTCGCCGACTTTTACGATGGACTTGCTGAACCAATTCTACCAGCTCCGGATTCGGAGCCCGTCCTTTCGCGCACAGGTGCTTTCGAAATCCCTCACGGCTGACACCCAGCATTCTTGCCATCTTCTCCATCGAGAACTCGCCGGCATGTTTTAACATGAAAGCGAATTTCACCGACGCAGGCGCGAGAAGACAGCGATGGCCTTTTTTAATATGTCGCGCTCTTCGCTTACGATCGCGAGCTGCTGGCGCAGCCGCCGGACTTCGGCATCCGGACTCAGACCGGCATTGTCCAGAGCCCCCTCGGAGAGTAGCTCATCTTTCCAGCGGCTCAAAGTATAGCCGCTGATGCCCAGGTCAGCCGCGATCTCGGCCTGGGTTTTCTTACCCTCAAGGGCCAGCTTCACGGCGTTGCGCTTGAAATCCTCGTCAAATTTGCTCTTGCGTTTCCTGCCCATTTCTCGATCTCCTTTTCATTCTGGAGACCGCCCTGCATTTGGCAACTCATTGGGGGCAGGTTCATTGTCCCCGACCGACCGATGCTTGATAATCGGAGAAAAGCGATGACGGTAGGAATGTTCCCGGCCTCTGCCTGCATCGGGCGGCTCCAATCTGGAAGAGTTGCAATCCGCCGGCCGACGCTCCTTCCGGCTCGTTCGCAAAAGACGTACATCCGCCGCCATCCAGAACCAAAAAACGATTGAACTGCTAAAGACGCCTATTTCACAATGGGCTATGCTCCCCCCCCCCGGCTTTACTGGATTGCGGTTTCCATTGTTGCCTTGATTGCGTCCGCGGCCGGCTGCATCGGGATTGTTGATCAGGGGATCGAACCGAACAAGAATGGGGAATCATTTCCTGCCTATCCGACCAGCGGCAGGCGTCTCTGGATTCCCTACTTGCCGCCAGCGCCGCTGGAATCGGCGCCCGACAATCTTGATTCGATGAGTTCCGAGGAACAGCACGCAGCGGAGGAGGCAGTCGTACAGTTCGGATTCTACGGGCTGCAAACTGCAGAAGCCTGGCAAGAGCAGTCGCAGCGAACTCGCCAAAATCTTGCCTATCAGGCCCTGACCAGCGACGAAATCGAGGCCACGGTCAGCGCTGACTGGGATCGCGGTAGCGCTGGCGAGGAAACGCCGCTGGACGTCGAAGCGCTTGTGCAATCGGAAAGCGCGGCTGCTGCTGAATTTGGCGCGGCCATGGAGCAGTCGCTGCCGGCAATGAGCATCGACGAATTGAAAGCGCTGCGCCGCTACCTTGCCAGCGCACTGGTGATTGCCGAGACCAGTCGCTTGAACAACGATCCGGAGTATGGCATACCCGAGGAGATTTTCGAACTCAGCATTGAAAACCTGCTGGCCTACCGGACAAAAGTCAATGAGGAGCTGCGCCGTCGCGGCGTGCATCGCATCGAATGAAGGCGCAGATTAAATACTTGTGCGCATTGTTGCTGCTATTACTCAGCGCTGGCGCCTGCACTCACGATGACCACGGTCCGTACGATTTCGGAACAAAACGGGCCAGCGACAACCTGCTCCGTGGCTTTATCTTCTTTGGCATCTATCGCGAATATATTCCGTGCGATTTGCCCGATGTCCGTTATTATTCACCCGGAGACAGCGCTACCACCAGTTTGAGCCCGGGGGGCGGCACTTTGTCTCCAATCTTTGGGATTGGCTGCTCCGCCAATCCCTGGAGTTTCACTGTTACACCCAGTGCAGGAATAGACGCATACATTCAATTGAAAAGTTGCACCGGCTTCTCCCCCGGGTCTACGGTTGCTGATTCGGGCGGTCCTGGCGTCCCGGAAAGTATCAGCGGCCCGGCCGGCTGCAGCGTCGGTAATAACGCCGCCCACTATTTTGAGGCAAAGAGCGGACCGGGTACCTTGACAGTTCAATTCAACTGAGGTGAACTCAAATGAAGCATTTCACAGCATTGACCGCAACGCTGGTTGGCATTGCGTTTCTGCTCATGCCAGGCCCGGTATACAGTCAGCATTTCCGCTGGCCCCGCCCTGATAACATCCAATTCTCCAACGGTCAAAACTACAACGCCGGCACCAGCGTCACCTTCTTTGGCGACAGTCGCCAGGACCTGATCACAATTCCCGGATACGGAGAATTCCCCGATGGCTGGCTGCCCTATCTGAAACTTGGCGCCAATCGCAACTGGAATGTGCAGAATCTGGCCGTTTCGGCAATGACTACCAAGGGGCTCTACGAATATATCCTGGCCTGCGCCAGGGAGTTGAAATGCACGACCGCCACCCGCTATGCCGTGGAAATTGGCGGCAATGATGTGATCTACAACTCGGTCGTCGTCTATTGGATGCCCTGGCGATTCCAAGTCAGCGTGCAGCATGTAAATCAGAATCAGCGCAAGGTAGTGCGACTGCTCAAGCTGATGCTGAGGCACCGCGGCGTTGCCAATCCCGGCGACAATCTGCTCTGGATGGGAAACTTCCCGACGGTCGGGCGCGGCCCGATCTCTGGCCCGCCCAAGCCCTGCTTCCACGGCGATCCCTTCTTCTGGAACGTCTGCGATCCGCCGCTGGGCGAGGCTCTGAATGACCCGTATACCTTTGTATCCGAATTTCACAAGGTCGAACTCGCGCTGCAAAGTCTGCTTGGCGCGCCGCTACAGTGGATCGGTAATCTTTTTTTGCAGATCTTCTCGTTTGCCGAGGCCGATCGCTGCACAAACACAAACTTCATCCTCGCCTGGTTTTGCGCCTACCAGACTTTTCTTTCCAAAGACAATTCATGGGCTACGCTGCCAGGCCTGATGATCTTTGCCAACTGGCAAAACGAGAGGGCGATGGCCGTCGAAGAAGGCATTCACTTTCTCGACATGTATCCGCGCTTTGTTTCGCCGCTGGACTGCGCTGCCGGCGGATGTTACACAGGCGCGTGGTCGCTGTACCGCGACCCCGCCCATCCTGGCTACAAAGGATACATGATCTGGGGTCATGATCTTGGAAAATGGATGGCCGACCACAACTGGGACACGCCCTACAGCGCCCCGATCAGTATTCTCGACTATGAAGCTTTGAATCCGCCCGCTCCGGGCGGCTCCTTTGATGAGGCGCCCAAGGAGCAAATCGACGATGTCATCGCAACACAGCCTGACAATTTCTGGTTCTTGGTCGGACTTTGCTTCGCAACCGGTATCTGCTATACATGAGGAAGAGAAGTTCGCCCAGAATCCAAATTCTCTACGCGCGCCGTCTACCACTGCATCTCCTGGCCCGCAAAGCGGGTCTTGAGATGCTCGTGTAGATTTTGCAATGCCGCTGGATCCGGCAGACCCAGGCGCAGCTGTGCATCCTGGTCAAAATAGACGTAGCTGGCGCGGCCTTCTTCGGCGCGCAAGAAGGCGTCGGCCAGATGTACTGCGCTGGCGGCAATGGATGCTGCGGCGGGCGCGGCAAAGGCCGAGTGGTGGTAGCGAATTACGTCCGGCAGCGGATCGCCAAAGGACCAGCGTTCGGCAAGCATACCGCCCACCTGAGCGTGAGAGACGCCCATGGCCACTTCCTCCAGCACAGAACTTGAGTTATCCGTACGATCAATGCGCAAGGCGCTGATCTCGCCGGCCTGCGCTGGATCGATGGCGTGCAGAATGATCTTGCCGATATCGTGCAACAGACCGCCCATGTAGGCCACGTCGCCGTGTTTGCGCTGGCCGCAGGCCTCGGCAATGCCGCGCGCATAGTTGGCGCAGCGAGCGGCATGCGTCCAGAACTGCTGAAAAATTGGAAACTGCGAATTCAAGAGCTGTTTGCTGGAGTGCGCCAGGGCCAGCTGCCGCACGTTTTTGGCGCCAATGACGGACACGGCGCGACTGATGCTTTCGGCGCGCGCCCCGCTGATGAAGCCGCCGGAGTTGGCCAGGCGCAGGATGCTGGCGGCAAGCGCCGGATCGCGTTCCACTTCGCGAGCGATGGCCGGCAGACCGGTATCTGGATTATCACAGAGATCCATCACGCGCTGGATAGCCTGCGGAAAGGTCGGCAGGTTTTCGACGTGATCGGCAATCCGCTGGCCCAGCTCTTCGGCCACGCCCGGTCGCTGCAAATTGCGCGGAATGGTCAGACTGACGCGCGTACGTTTGCCGTCGGATTGAATGGCGAAGTTCTTCTGTCCGATGCCGCTCTTGCGCAGCAAGATCAGATTGAGCAACAGTCCAATCCCGGCGCCCTCCGATTCATCAAAGCCATGTTCGAAGGCCTCGGCGATGGAATCCATTTTTTCAGCGAGCTTCAGACGGGAGCGAATACGACTCAGTTCGACGGGAGTGATGCCGACGTTGTTTTCAACGACCACGCGAAAGGAATCTGGCCTCATCTCCAGATAGAGATGAACCATCAGCCCATAGGCCTCGATCGCCGGCAGCCAGCGGCGCGAATCCATCACCGCTTCGCTCTTGAAGTCCTCCATGACCTTTGCATAGACTTCCGGATTTTCGATATCGGCCTTCTTCTCGCGAAAGTAGGCGCGCTTCAAGTTGGCCTTGGTGGCATTGCCTATGGCCTCTCGCAGCAGCGTGAGCGCAACATTGTCCAGAAAGGTAAGCTGGTAGGCGCCAAGGACTCGACTGATCAAGTAGCTGGTCAAATCGCTATAGAGCGGCGTAAAATATGGGAAGGAAAAGCGAACGCGGTTTTGCTGACGCAGCAGCCCGACCGCCTTTCGCTTCATTGCCTCTAAATCGGGCGCCGCCTGCATGGGGCCGATGTGGCCGCCTCAGCCCCCCCAGGTCAACCAGATTCGGTCGCAACTGACCTGCCGTCCGACCAACGTCGCTCCAGCAGGATGTACAGACCGGGCAGCAAGAGCAAAGTGAGCGTGGTAGCCGTGATCAAGCCGCCAATGACCACCGTTGCCAGCGGCCGCTGCACTTCGGCGCCCAGGCCAGTATTGATGGCCATGGGCAAGAAGCCCAGACTGGCCACCATCGCCGTCATCGAAACCGGCCGCAATCGAATCATCGCTCCCTCGCGAGCCGCATCGTAGAGCGAGCGGCCTTCGGCGCGCAATTGATTGATAAACGAAACCATCACCATCGCATTCAGGATCGCAATTCCTGACAGGGCGATAAAGCCGACGGACGCGGAAACCGAAAAAGGGATGCCGCGCAGCGCCAGGGCCAGTACGCCGCCCGAGGCCGCAAAGGGAATGGAAACAAAGACCAAAAGGGTCTGGCGCAGGCTGCCAAAGCTGCGCATCAGCGTAAGGAAGATAACCGCCAGCACCAGCGGAGTCACAATCAACAACCGCGTCCGGGCGCTCTGCAGATTCAAGAATTGTCCGCCCCATTCGGCATAGTAGCCCTCCGGCAAGTGCAGCTGGCTGTCGACGGCCTGCCGCGCTCGCTCCACAAAGCCCAGGGTATCGGCGTCCGACAGATCAATGGCCACCGCCGCATAGCGACGCGCGCCGTTGCGGGCGATGTTGATGATTTCCTCCTTTTGTTCCAGACGGGAGACTGTCGAGATGGGCATGGCCCCGCCGTCGCCCAGACCCACCGGGATGGCGCCAATGCGCCCTGGATCATTGCGATGTCCCTCAGGCAAGCGGAGCACAATGGGAAATCGACGGTCCTGTTCAAAGTAGCTGCCCACGCGGCGCCCGCTCATCGCCGTTTCCAGCGCAAAATTGGCATCGGCCAGCGAGATTCCAGAGGCCGCCAGGCGCTGGTAGTCCAGATTGATATTCAGGGCCGGCCCCTTGCGCAGGGCTGTGATCGCATCCAGCTCCACCGATTCGGCGCCCGGCATCGACTCCAGCAGCGTGGCAGCGCGCCCCTGCAGCGCGTAGAGCTGCTCCAGATCGGCGCCAAAGATGCGCAGGTTCACGTCGGCGCGACTGCCCTCCAGGATTTCGTTGAACCGAAACTCAATCGGCTGACTGAGAGAGATTTCGGCAGCGGGGAATTCCTTTTCCATGCTGGCGCGGATCGCTTCACGCAATTCCGCGACGCTGCGCCTGTGCCCATCGACCAGCGGCCATTGCTCGCGATCTTTCTTGAGTATCAGTAAAGTATCCGCCATGTAGACGCCCATCGGATCGGAAGCCGATTCCGCCGTGCCAATGCGCGCAGAGGCGCGCTCCACTTCGCCGAACTTCAATAGAATTTGCTCGGCGCGCTTCTGCTCTTCGATCGAGGCAGTCAGACTCATCGAGGGATCGCGCACAAAGCTGACCAGCAGATCGCCCTCGCCAAGCTGTGGAATGAAATTGGCCCCCAGATGCTGAAAGAGCATCAACGAAACGACGGTCACGATGGCGGCCAGCGCCGCCAGCAACTTCGTGCGCCGAAGGGCGAAATCCAGCATTGGCTGATAGAGGCGTTGCAGCCAGACAAAGGCGACTGGCGTCTTGTGCGCCGGCGGCTTGCTCATCAAGAAGATCATCGCCAGAGCTGGCATCAGCAGCAGGGCCACAGCCAGACTGGCCCCAAGCGCCATCAACACCGTGAGCGCCATTGGTCGAAACATCTTGCCTTCAATGCCCTCGAGGCTGAGAATCGGGGCGTAGACCACCATGATCACAAACAGTCCAAAGCTAATCGGGCGCACTACCTCGGCGGCGGAACTGCGCAGCAGTTCCATCTTTTCCGAAAAGCTCAGCTGGCGAGGATCGATGTGCTGCATACGACGAATCAAGTTTTCTATTAGAACCACCGCGCCATCGACCAGCAGTCCAAAGTCAATCGCACCAAGGCTCATCAAGTTTGCCGATACGCCAAAGCGCTCCATACCGACGGCGGCAGCCAGCATCGAAACTGGAATGGCCAGGGCCACCAGCAGGGCGGCGCGCACATTGCCCAGAATAAGCAGCAGCGTAACGATAACCAGCGCCGCGCCCTCGGCAAGGTTGCGCAGTACAGTCTGAATGACGCTATCTACCAGAAAATCCCGACCGTAGACCTCCGTCGCAATTACATCGCCTGGCAGCGGCGCGGCAGCCAGCGCCGCGCGCGCCGCCAGCGCTGTTTGACGGCTGTTGGCGCCCAGCAGCATCATCACCGTCGCCAGCACCGTCTCCTGGCCGTTGAGCGTCGCAGCGCCCACCCGCTGGCGGTGACCCTCGCGAACGCGAGCCACGTCGCGGAGTCGGATCGGCGCGCCATAAACATTCAAGCGCACCGGCAGCGCTGCCAGCGATTCCAGACCGGGCGCCGCGCTGCGCGTGCGCACTACAATCTGTCTCCGATCGCGCTCGATGTAGCCGCCGCCTACGCTCTCGCCCACCGTCGCCAGCCGATCGACCATTTCCTCCAGCGTGACGCCCAGTGCGCCCATGCGCGGCGGATCCAACTCAACATGAATCTCGCGGGAGTAGCCGCCGATAGCATCGATCTCGGCTACGTCTGGAATCCGCGCCTTCAAATAGGGCTTGAGCACATAATCCTGAATCGTGCGCAGATAAAGCAGTCGCTCTTCCTCGGATCGCGAAGCCAGGGCGCTGCCTGGACGGGCGCTCAGCGTGTAGAGAAAGACCTCGCCAAGGCCAGTGGATACCGGACCCAGGCGCGGCTGAAGACCGGCCGGCAGCTCTTCGGCCACGCTTTGCAGGCGCTCGCTGACCTGCTGGCGCGCCCAGTAGATATTGACATTTTCTTGAAAGACCACAACTACTTGCGACAGACCAAATCGCGAAAGCGATCGCACTTCGCGCACCTGCGGCAGACCGGATAGCTCGGTTTCAATACGATAGGAGACCGCCGTTTCAACCTGAGCGGGGTCCAGCGCTCCGGTGTTGGTATTGACGGTCACCTGCACGTTGGTAATATCCGGCACTGCATCAATGGGCAGCCGCAACGCCGAATAGATGCCAGCTGCGCAAAGAATGGCAGCCCCTGCAGCCACCCAACGCCGATTCTTAATAGAAAATGAAACTAATTTTTCAAGCATTACCTTTTCCTCCAGATGATTCAAGGGGCGGCGGGCAAGGAGAACTCGCCGGCCAGGGAATAGAGACCCATCCACTGCAGCGCGAAATTGGCCTGCGCCTGGTAAACCTCGTGGGCGGTTTGAAAGCTCGCAGAGTCGAGTTCCAGAAAAGTCAATAGCGCCAGGCGGCCGGTGCGAAATGCCTGATCTGCGCCGCGCAGGTTGGCGTCGACCCTCTGCAAAAGCGATGGCGGAAAGCGATTGAGATTCTCCGCGGCGGCCGTCGTTCGCTCGCAGGATTCGCTCAGCAGCTGGTCGATCTCCGTTCGACGCTGTTGCAGGCGTATTTGCTCGGCCTGCAGACGCGCCTCGGCCATGGCCACGCCGCGCTGGTTGCGGTCAAACAGCGGCAGTTGCAAACGCAGGCCAAATCCCAGGTAACGCTCGCCAAGCGGCGATCCATCTTCGGACAGGGTCGCCGTGACGGCCGCTTCTGGATAGCGCGCAATCCGTTCGCGCCGAAGCTCGGCCTCCGCTGCCGCCAGAGTTGCGCCCTGGATCTGGATCTGCGAATTGCGTTCGAGGGCTGTACTGCGCAGCCGCTGGCATTCTCCGGCCTGGGGCGCGGCGGCCTGCGGCAGCCAGTCCGCTTCCAATGCTGGACGTTGCTCGCGCTGCAGATAGATGTTCAGGCGAGTCCAGAGCGCAGCCTGTTGCACCCTCAGATCGGCGTGCTCGCGGCCAAGGATGCGCAGACGATCGCGAACCAGATTGCGCTCTGCCTGCTGCGCAGGAGAAAGAAATGGGCGCGATCGTAAGTAAATTTCAATTAATTCCAGCCGTCGCAATCGGTCATTGGCTCTGTCGATCAATCGATCGCTGGCGGCAATGGCATAAAAGAGACCGGCCACGCGCTGGCGCAGCAAGAGGCGCGCTTCCTCCTGCTGCAGTGCGGCAATGCTGCGCCGAGCGGCGGCCATCCCCTGCAGAGCGTCGGCGGCGCCCGGCCAGCGAAAGGGCTGCGCCACAGTGATACGATACGACCCGGCGCGTCCGCCCGGTTCCAGCGGACCGCCGGATGCGGCGCTGCGCACCCCCCCCTCGACGTCCAGCTCCGGATTGCGCCACTGTGCGGCGTAGTCGACGGCGATCTGCATTTCATTCAGCAGCGCCTCGCCGGCGCGCAATTCCAGGCTGCGCCCGGCCGCTTCCTCCAGCGCAGAGCGAAGGTTCAGGCCTCCGCCTTCCGCTGGCTCAGCGGCCAGCGGCAGCGAGATCAAAAGTATGAGCAGAGCGACCCGTATCGGCGACATGACCCGAACCATAGCCGATTCGGAGCATCTCAGCAAGAGTACAGATGTACTTGTTGGAAGGGCGCGTCCCAAAACCCGATGCGCAGGGTTTTGGGACGGCTCTATATCTGGAAGCTGTAGGCGACGGAAATCCAGTAGAGCAGCCGCGGCAATCGCTGGCGCTGCGTGTAGACATAGGTGGAAGTCGATGGGAAACCTGCGCCAGCGCTGATGGTCTGGGAGAGCGTTGCATTGATGACGCGCTGCACCGGATCATTGATCTTCGAGGGATCCTCGACCAGTCCATCGGCCCGTGTGGAGCCGCCGACCAGCCAGACGGGCAATCCGTCTGCGCCCTTGCCCATCTGGTCCGTATCGTACCAGCGCAGATCCGGACGGTAGCTGCCGTTCAGTCCCAGAGAGAAACCGGACAGTGTCAGAGCAATGCTGGCGCTGATGTCCTGCCAGCCCTGCAGTCGGTTGGCGATGCCATAGCCGGCGGAGAGACTGTAGTCCAGGCCCACGGAATCGCTGAGCGCGGCCGAATCGGAATAGGCCAGCTGGTAGTACTGGTAATTCTGTTCAGCTGGCGCGTAGCCGGCGCTCTCTGCTTCCGAACGCGAGGAAGCATTCATGAAGATGTTGAAACGTAACTGAGTGAGGAAGGGCGGCGCGTAACCCAGGCCGACCTCGCTGTAAGCGTAGTAGTCATCGCCCTTTGCCCCCGATGGATTGCCTCCATTGAAAATATAGTATTGCAAAGCAAAGAGTCCGAGGCTTGTTTCGCGCTCGTAGCCTATGCCCAGGTCGATCTCGTCCAGCCGTTTGAGTCCAACTGCCTCCTTGTAGTAGCCCGGCAGGCAGCTGCTGGAACAATCGGGAGCGATCGCCTTGCCCGTGCTGCCATCGCCGGGACGCAGAGCCGCCGCAATGGCTTCCGCTGGCGTGGTTGGGCTGCCAGCTGCGGCGGCCAGAGCCGCAATCTGGGCATCAGCGCCCTCCAGGCCGGAAAGCAAATCAGCGCCGCCAGGCCCGCTCTGGATCAGGCGATCCACATCGACATCCTGCCTGCCCTGCAGAGCAAAGGCGCTGAAGAAGTTGATCCACAATCCCTCCGCCGGCGGCGAGATGGTGATGCTTGGCGTAAACACCCATGCGCCGCTGTGCGATCCGTAGGCCTCGTGGTTCTGGACGGCGTAGTTGCTGTAAAAGTCGTAGCCGCGAAACACATAATTCGACGAAAACTTCAGTTCCACTTCGACGCTGCTCATCGGCAGGACTTCTTCTGCGCCGCCAGAGGCGGGCGCCTCCGAGGGTTCGTCCTGTGCGATCAGCTCGCCAGTAGACAGAAGAATCAATACGGCAGCCGCTCTAAGTATACGATGAATCACAATGCCCCCTGGCCGACGACAGACATCCGCGGGACTGTATTTAGATCACTGCGTCGCCAAGCGCAATCGGTTTTAGAGCCGGCGCCAGAGCCGCTCGGCGCAGTTCGATGCAGCGACTTCAGGGCCCGGCGCGCCAGGGACGCGGCTCATAGAGCAGAACCGCATGCTCCCACTGGCCCTCGATCTCGACGCGCACATGAAAGAGTACGCGCCGCGTAGAACGCGGCAATTGCAGGCTGGCTTCGTAGCAATCTCCATCGCGCACAAGCGCCAGTCGCCGCGGCGCGCGACGGCGCTCCTCCAGTTGAATCTCCGGCTGCAGGCCCTCATCCAAAGCGGTCTTCATGTCCGGCTCCAAAAAATAGAAGCAGGCTCGATTGCCGCTGGCGCTGAACTCCACATGGTGTATGCCGAGAGCGGCGTGTCGTCCGCCATGCGGTCCAAGCGGCGGCAGTCGCAAGGGATGTTCGTGACCATGGTCGTCGTGAGCAAGCGCGGCGCTTGCAACGCAGACCAGAGCCATCGCGATTGCGCAGCGGCCAGCAGAGCGGAGCTTGAGGGCGCGAATCTTTACGTCGATCATGTCTGTTCCTCCGTTGCTACTCTGCGCCGGCAGTCGGTCGTATACTTTGAATCAAAAGATCATATTCCAGATCCAGCAAGATGAGCTGACGACGGAGTTCCAGCCACTTGATCTGGCCCTCCAGAGCGCGGTCTTGAGCGGCAGCCAGATCGGCGGCGTTGCGCAAGCCGCGGGAAAATTCTCGGTCCGCCTGAAGCAAAAGGCTGCGGTTTGTGGTCGCAAGTTCGCTCCAGGTTGCAAAGGCCTCATGTAAGGCGAGGCGCTGTTGTTCAAGCTTTTGCAAACTCAATTGCGCTTCCAGGCGCTCCTGCTCCAGGGCCAGCAAGCGAGAATCGCGCTGCGCTTCATGGGAGCGGTGCAGGGCGTCGCCGTCTGCACTGCGAAGCAGCGGCACACGCAGACCAAGCTGCAGGCCAAGCTCCGGACGCTGCCGATCAAGCGCATCGCGAAAGGGACCCCATCCGCCGTAGAGTTCCAGCGCGGCCTGAGGCGCGAAATGCTCGGCGTGCTGTCGATCGCTGGCGGCTTGCGCCGATTGCGCGGCCGCTTCAAGGTAGCGACCGAACGCTGTTTCTTCCAATTTTATTTCGCGTAAAGGCAGCGCGGGCCAGGCCGGCGCCGCCGCCGGCAGGGCCAGCTCCAACTCGCTGCCGCACTGCGTCGTCAATTCACGCAAGTGCCAGATTGCTTCGCGCTCTGCTTGATCCTGCTCGAGCTGTGCAGTGCGCGCGATTTGCTGCATCTCAGCGATCTCGCCTGGCGCAGCTGTGCCGATGCGTACGCGCGGCGCCAGCAAACGTGAAAGGCGCAGAGCCTGGGCGCCGCGCAATTGAAAGGCCAGAGCCTGTTCTCTCTTCTGCCAGGCGCCGGCGGCGCTGGCGGCAATGCGCAATCGCAGGTCGATACGTCGCAGTTCCGCCTGCGCTCGCGTTGCGCCGATTTCGGCTTGTTCTTGGCGGCGCTGCGCGTCGCGCAGTCCGCCGTCCCAGAGCACCCAGCGCGCGCTCAGTCGCGCCAGCGGGCCGCCCTCGCTACGAGCCGCATTGGCAGCCACGCCGCCGCCCAGCTCGCCATCCACATCTGGCCGCCACCAGCGGGGAATGGCATCGCTGCGCGCCTGACTTGCCGCCTCGCTGCGTTGCAGACTGCGAAAGCCAGGCGACCGCTGCTCCGCTTGCTGCCAGAGACCTTCCAACCAGGCGCTCCAGTCCGGCGCCGCCTGCAGCTCGCTGGTTTGCGCGTCAAGTCCGCATGGAAGATAGATGCAGAACAGCGACGTTGCCAGGCCCGCTGCGCCGCCGACAATGCGGCGAAATATGAAACGGCGACTCATGGCAAGGCCTCTGGCGCGTAGCGATGCCGGCCGAGCAAGTAGTAGAGCAAGGGCGTCAGTACCAGATCAAGCAACGTAGAAGAAAGGAGTCCGCCGACAATGACCGTCGCCACCGGAAACAGTATCTCCCGACCGGGGATCGCTGCGCCGCCAAGCAGCACGGGCGCCAGACCAAGCACAGCGCAAGAGGCTGTCATCAGAACCGGCGCCAGACGATCCAGCGCGCCAGCGATGATTGTCTGGCGATTGAATTCGCGGCCCTCCTCGTGGATCATGCGTTCAAATCGCGTCAGCATCAAGAGACCGTTGCGCGCTGCAATGCCGGCCAGAGCAACAAAGCCAACCAGACTGGCCACGGAGATGCCTGCGCCGCTGATCCAGAGCGCAATTACGCCGCCAATGAAGGCCAGCGGCAAATTGATCAGCGCCTGAAGACACAACGACCAGCTGCGAAAATGCCAGTAGAGACCGCCGAGTATCAAGACCAGCGCGCCCAGACTGATCCACGCCATACGCTCGAGAGCAGTCTGCCGGGCCCGCAGTCGTCCGCCCATCTCCAGGCGATAGCCTTGTGGCAGCTGCAACTGCGAGAGCAGATCGCGCTCCACCGCTCGAGCAACCTCCAGCCCGCCGGCGCCGGGGCGGCTGGCAAACTGGACGGTCATCCGTCGTTCGCCGTTGTTACGCAGAATTTCATAAGGACCTTCGCTCTCATAGATGTCGACGACATCGCCCACACGTACGGCGCTGCCGTCCGGCCGATAGTGCAGCGTGATTGCCGCCAGCGCCTGGCGACTGCGGCGCACAGCGTCCGGCAGGCGCATGATGATTTCGTAGCTGCGCTCTTCCTCGTAGACGCGACCCACGCTGCGGCCGCCAAGCGCCAGACTTAGAAAACGAGCAATCTGCGGCGGCGAAAGACCGGCTGCACTGGCCTGAGGGTGTTCCACGCTCAGTTTCCATTCCGGCGCAAAGGCCGGGGTTTCCACAAACACGCCCTGCACATCGCTGCGCCTACGAAGGATCTCGCCGATACGGTGCGCCTGGTAGAGCAAGACTTCCAGATCTGTATCCTATACCGTAGCCGCCAGTGGCGAACGAATGCCTGTCGCTATGTGATCGATGCGATGTGAGATTGGCTGTCCAATATGCGCATTCACGTCGTTGCGCTCGCTGGCCAGTTCGCGGATGCGCGCCAGGCTGCGTTGCCGCGCGGCGCCGCTGAGCGCCGGATGAAGCAGGACCTCCAGTTCAGCGGAGTGCAGGCCCTCGCCATGCTCATCGTTTTCGGCGCGCCCGGTGCGGCGGGCAGTGGAAACGACGCCATGGACGCGGCGGATAGAGGCTTCAATTTGCTCGACGCGCCGCACGCTCTCCGGCAGGGAAACGCCGGGCGCGCTCTGCAACTCAATAGTCAAACTACCTTCATTGAAATCAGGCAAGAACTCCGCCGGCATTTGCCAGAACAAAGCTGCGCTGAGCAAGAATAGCAGCAAGGCCATAAGCGCCGGCAGCAGCGGCCGCTGAAATAAGCGCCGCAGGTTGCGTTGTTGCGCCGCCTTCAAGACTTGCAGTAGCTTTGTTTCACGCGGCGCAATGGCGCCTTCGCCGGATAGCAACAGTGCGCAAAGCGCTGGCGTCAAAGTCAGAGCAATGACCAGCGAACTCAATACAGCGCAAATATAGGCCGCCGCCAGCGGCCGAAAGAGCTGGCCTTCGATCCCGTCCAGAAAGAGCGCGGGCAGAAACACCAGAATGACTGTCATGACCGCGAGTACAATGCTGGCGCGAACTTCGCGCGAGGCCGCAAAGATCACATGCAACGCTGGCGCCGGCGTCGGACGCAGCGCATTCTCACGCAGACGGCGATGCACATTCTCGACATCAACAATGGCATCATCGACCAGTTCGCCCACGGCAATCGTCAGGCCGCCGAGAGTCATTGTATTGATCTCGAGCCCGAGGAGGTGTAGAACGCCGGCCGCTCCGCCCAGCGAAAGAGGGATGGCGGCCAGGGATATCAAGGTACTGCGCCCATTCCAGAGAAACATGGCCAGGGCGATGCAGAGAATGACGCTGGCATCGCGAATAGCGGCGGCAATATTGTGCAGTGACCGTTCGATGTAGTCCGCCTGGCGGAAGATCTGCGTTGACATCCGCGCCCCGCGCGGAAGCTCCCGCTGCAATTCAGCAACGCGCCTGGCTATTGCCTGATCCAGTTGCAGGGTGGAAACGCCGGGATGCTTTTGCACTGCAACGATGACGCCGCGCAGTCCGTTGATTCCGGCGTCGCCAACGGGCGGCGCAGCCGCAACGCGGACGGCGGCAATGTCGGCGACGCGCACCGGAAGTCCCCGCTGCCCGCCGCGAAATCCAAGTGTGGCCAAACCAATTTCTTGCGGATCGTAGATATCGCTGATTACGCGCAGCGCAATCTCGCGGTCCGGCAGATGCACTGCGCCGCCGGAGCTGTTCAGTCCCAGGCCGGATAGCGATTCGGCAGCGACGCCCAGATCAATGTTAGCGGCGGCCAGCCGCGCAGGATCGAGAAGTATTTGGTACTGCTTACGATCGCCGCCAAGTACAGTAACCGCTGATACGCCTGGCAAGGAGAGTAAGCGCGGCCGGAGACGCCAGTCGGCAAAATCGCGCAATTGCAGCGGCAGAGCGCCATCGTTCTGGGTCGGATACAGCCCAATCATCTGCACTTCGCCCATGATCGAACTGGCCGGCGCCAGATTTGCCTGTATGCCAGCCGGCAGTCGATCGTTGAGCGTTGATAAGCGTTCGGCAACGATCTGCCGGGAGCGGAAAAGATCCGCCTGCCAATCAAAGTAGACGGAGACCATCGACAGACCGCGGCGACTTGCGCTTTGCAAACTGCTGACGCCGGGCGCGCCGCTGATCGCTTGCTCCAGCGGCACAGTGATTTGCGTCTCGACCTCGCCGGCGGCCAGTCCCTGGGCCTCGGTCAATACCGTAACCACGGGCCGATCGAGATCGGGAAAGACATCCACCGGCAGCGTCGGGACCCACACTGCAAAGAATGCGCCAAGAACAAGCGCCGCGGCGGCAACAAGGCGTCGTCGCTCAATTGAAAAATGGATGATGCGATCCAGCGGACCTGGGCTTTGCCCCGCCGCCTGCTGCGATCTTTCTGCAGAGTGATTCATGCTCCTCCTGATTCAGACGCCAGCGGCGTCGAAAAAGATCAGGAGCAAAGCGGCGGGCCGCGAATCGCCCGGATCGGCCGCGCGGTTGAACGCGGCGCACGCATCGCATTAGCGCCTACCAAGATACTGGATTGTATGAAAGGCAAATCCAGCGCCGGCAAGGCTTCCGGGAGTCCATGCAGCTGGTGAAAGGGGCGACAGGCATCCAGCGGCGGCGTGACAGCCCACGCTGGCAGCCATTGTTCGGGGCATCGGATAGCGCTCAATTGATTGGCGATGCGGCTTGCTGCGGCGTATTCTTTGGCAGCGGCATGCGCCGCTTCCTCGGCGGCATCGTGATCGTCATGCTGGCAAAGCCGAGGCAGCCCGCCGGCGCTGAGATGAAAGTGCCACCCGTCAAGATGCGCCGCCTGGATGATTAAGAGGCTGAGCAGTAGCAGGATTGCTGGAGCGCGCCGCATCGCGCCGATGCTGACTTCCTTTCACAATCAGGCAATCAATTTGTTTCGGATTCGGCGATTGCCTTCTGAAGCTTTGCTGCTATCCTTTGACGCGCCTCCGGCGCCAGCTCGGGGGCTGCAGGCGCCTGACGCAGCGCCCGTCGCAAGAGCCGCTGTTGATTGTAGTAGCGTTTACAATAAATACAGATCGAAAGATGAATCCGAAATTGCAGCGATTCCCAGAAGCCTGCGCCTCGGTCCAGCTTGCGCGAAGCAATCTCGGTTATGTCGGCGCAGCGCGGCAGATGCATGAAAAGCCACATACGCCACGCCGACAGGGGTTTTTCGTCACTCATAGCCGCTGCGTTTGCCGACGCACTGCCGCAGAGCGCTGCGGGCGCGATGCATCAAGGTATGAAAGTTTGTCGCGCTCAGCTCCAGTCTGTCACAAATCTTTTCTGTTTTTTCGCCATCCAGTTCGCGCATCTGAAATACCAGGCGGGCCCGTTCCGGCAGGCGTTGCAGGCATTCCAGAAGGGCGGCGCGGAACTCGGACAGTTCGGCTTGTGTGTGCGGGTCCTGCCAGTGCTGCGGCGCCCGCGAATGGATATAAAAACGCTGCTCGTCGAAAGGCGAGACGCCATCGTAAGGATCGAAGTTGGTTTCTGGCGCCTGACGGTAGCGACGTCGCAAGTGATCCATAAGCTTATGCTTTAGAATAGAAATGAGCCAGGTTCGTTCGCTGGATCGACCGCGAAAGCTGTGGCGCGACTGCCAGGCTGCCAGCAAGGCCTCCTGCACCAGGTCCTCGGCCATAGCCGCATCGCTGAGCCGAGCGCGGGCGTAAGTATAGAGCGCGCCGCCATGCTGCTCTAGCCACTGGCCTGGATTCATGCCTGCTCAGGGCGCGCCGGAAGTAGCAAGTCGGCAAGAGCTTTTGTGGCGCGGCAGCAAGATTACGCAGCCGATAGACCACTCCTTGAGCCCGAGTCGCCCTTCCCGCCGTCGACCTTTGGCTTGCCGCCCGGCGCTTTGCGGTCAGCTTGCGCTTTGTGAAGCGTAAAAGCAGCAGCGCCCGTCGATCCAGCCTGACCAGAACAACGCGCGACGTCCCGCTTGCTGCGCCAGCGGACGCCAGCACTGGCAGCTCGCCTGCCGCCCGCATGCTACAGCTGGCGCTCAGGTATCTGCGTCAAATCCTGGAAGCGCTCTTACGTCTGCCGCGTTTCTTGCAGGTGGGCCCGGAAGACCGTAAGCAAATGTACATAGAGATCGATGGCGCCGCCACACTGCGCTCCATTCCCTACTGGTCGTTTATCTTTGCGGCCTGTGGCATCGCGACCCTTGGCTTAATCTTGAACAGCGCTGCAGTAATCATCGGGGCCATGCTGGTCTCTCCGCTGATGGCGCCCATTCTGGGCCTGGGCCTCAGCGTTGCTGTCGGCGACGCCTACCTGGCAGTCAAATCGCTGCTGACTATCCTTGCCTCATTGCTGGTCGCTACCCTGACCGCCGCATTGATTACTTTTCTTACGCCAATCAATGAGGTCACGCCAGAGATTCTGGCGCGCACCAATCCTTCGATGCTTGACCTTTTTGTTGCCCTGTTTTGTGGACTGGTTGCGGCCTACAGCTCGGTTCGCTCCGGCGGCCATGAGGCCCTGGGCAGCGTAGCGCCCGGCGCCGCAATTGGCGTGGCGTTGATGCCGCCGGTGTGCGTGGTCGGATACGGTCTGGGCCATGGATTTCACGGCAGCATGATGTGGGGGGCCTTTCTGCTCTTCCTGACCAACCTGCTGGCGATCATGATTGTTTCTTCGCTCTTCTATGTTTTGATCTACCGCGGCGCCCCTCGCGAAAAGTATCTGCAGATGCTGGCAGAAGGGCGCAGCCGGCACTTGCTGTACCAGCATCCCTGGCTTCGTCGTCTCTGGAATGACGCCAGTCCATTGAACCGGCGCCGCTTTGTTCTGCCGCTGTTGCTGCTGGCGGCGCTCAGCTATCCGCTCACCTCCTCTCTGATCTTGCTGAAACAAAGCAACGATCTGCGTCAGGCAGTACGGCGCGAACTGGCCAGCGTCCCCGATCTGCAGGTGTTGCGCGGTTCTGAAGCATTGCAGATTGATCGCGATCAGGTCAGCGGACAGATTGTTTATGCTGGCGCCGTGGATGCGGCTACTCTGGAGGAAAAAGTCAACAGTTCTTTGCAGGCACGCTTTGGCGAAGTCAAGGTACGGCTGCGCTTCCAGCGCGTGGCTGGCGAAACAGATTTGGACAGCCTGCGCTCGCTGAGCGCGTGGCGAGAGGCGACGGCCGCACAGCTTTACGATCCAGCCAATGAGGAACACGCTTCGATTGCGGCCCGCGCCTTGCTCGATCATCTTGGCGCACGTTTTCCCCCCGAATACGGCGCGGCGCTGGATCTGGAATTGAGCGCACGCAGCGGCGGCGGCCGATGGCTGAAACTTTACTATGTAGGGGCGGACCCCGGGGCGGCCGGGCGCAAGGCAATGGCGGCGTCGCTGCTGGGCAGCCTGCGCGCGGGCGGCAGTGAAATCGATGGCATGGATGCGCAGCGCGTCGGCGGCTGGCAGGGAAGCGCAGCCTGCGGCCGAAACACCGAAAGCGAACTGGTAGCGGCGCAGCGGCGCGCCCAGAGCCTGGAAGCTGCAGTGCGACGCAATCCAGAGCTGCGACTGCACTTGCTACTGAGGCCGGAGCTGGCCTTGAAAATGCCGGCCAATCCTCCCGCTGGAAGCAGGCGCGAACCGGTCGCCGCTGATTCCGCCTGTGCACTGCGTTACGAACTTTCCACAGCAGCGGCAGCGGGGGATTCCCCCGGGAGGTGAGAAATAGCCTCTTGAGCACAACCAAATCGTATGCCCCATAAGGGCTTGACCGCCAGCATCGACACACGGTCAATCCCGCAAGGAGTTTCTGCAACGATGGATGCTGGCGAGTTGAGTTTTGGTTTTTTGATCGCGCTGACGCTGGGTTTTGCCATTCTCATTGCGGTGCTGCGCTTTAAGACGCCCACACGCTGAGCGAAAGTCAATCTGCGGCGCCGCGACTGCCGCCTGCGAAAACTATGCAATTTGCTCAGGCCAGCTGATTTCGCCGCGGCTGAGCGGGCAGCAGAGCTAAACAGGCCTGCAAGGCGCCCTCTGCCTTGTGGCGTCGCAATCGACCGCCGGCCAGTTCCGCACGCCGCTGACCGGCGCTCAGAATCTTTTCACTTATCTGCGAGTCCGGCGGGCCGGCGTAGCGCCAGCATAGAAGCAGACGCAATTCCCTGCCGCGCCAGCTGAGACGCAACTGCATGTTGCTGGCGCCGGAATCCACGAAATCGGCGGCAATCCGGTAAGCGGCCAGTTCGATTTCCTCATCAAATCGCGCCCCGCCAATTTGCGAATAAAAGCGAATGCCGACGCGCAACCGTCGCCGCGCGGCTCGAACGAAAGATTCAATGGCTTCATAGAGCCCAAAGTCGTGCAGTTCCGTCGGCGTCAGGTCCTGCGTAAGCTGTTGCAGGTCGCGCACTGCCGCGCCAAGTTGCTGTCGAATTTGCTCCGCCAGTTGCATGCCCTCCGGCAGTCGACCCAGGCGAATCATTTCCAGCGCTGCATCCAGCGTGTAGCTGGCCGCCGAAACCGATTGGGCGGCCCCCTCCTGCAGCCTGGCGGCAATTCCTTTGCGCTCGCGCTCCTGGTCGACCAGCAGCGCCTGACTGCCCTGGCGCTCGGTGCGCAGCAGTTCTTGCTCAGCGGCCTGCGCTGCGGTGAGATCGCGCAAAATCGCATCCCAGATCACTTCGCCGCCGCGCCCGCGCCAGGCGCGCGCCTGAATAGAGATCGTCAGATATTCTCCGTCTCGCTTGCGCAAGCGCACGATGCTTTCCAGCAGCGAGCCGCTGCGGCGCGCATGCTCGCGACGCTCTTTGTGGCGAGCAAGGTCCGCCGGCGCCATCAACGCCTCCAAACCGCCGGCAGCCAATTCCGCTGTACTGTAGCCCGTCAGCCGTTCCAGGGCCCCGCCCAGAAAAATGTACTCGGCCCGATCGCCGCCGGTTTCGATGCGACGGACCACGGCGCTATCGGGCAAGCGACTGATCAATTCGCGAAGCATTTCCAGATGACGAGCATCCCGACGCTCCGCTGCCTTGCGTTCGCTGATGTCGCGCAGATTGCCGCGCACCAGTCGCCGCGAGGGGTCCGGCAGATGCGCCAGATGAATCTCCAGATCGATGCTCTCTCCTTTTCGATTCAAATGCACCCATTCAAATTGTTGCGGATTGCCGGCCAGCGCGCCTTCAATGTAGGCTTTCGCCGCTTCCGCGCTCAGTCGTCCGTCGGGCTGCCTTTCGGGGCTTTCTTGCCAGGGATTGGTTCTCAACAATTCTTCGCGCGGCAGATTGAAGAGTTGCTCAGCAGCGCTATTGGCGTCGATAAAGCGGCCAAGGTCCATATCCAGAATCGCAATGGCGTCCGGAGCGGAATCAATCAGGGAACGCAACTGATCGGCGCTACGACGCCAGGCGCTCTCTCTTAGAAAACGCTGCGTATAGTTTTCGGAAACACACAGACAGCAATCTTCCGACTGACCGTCCGCCGCCAGCAAGGGGCGCAGCCAGATCCAGTATTCCGCCTGCCCGAGGTCGACGTCATTGGTCAGCGCCAGAAAAGAACAGGCCTCGCCGCTTAGCGCGCGACGAAAAGCCTCCTCCCAGCTTTCGCCAGACTGCAGCGGCCTGTCCTGCAAAGCCGCAAGAACATTGTCGCCGACGCCGGGCGGATGACCGAGGGCCGCGGCATAAATTGCCGCAAAGGCATCGTTGTATTCCGCCAATTGCAAATTGGCATCAACGATCCAGACCGGATCCGGCCACGCCGCAGCGGCCCGAATCCAGAGCTCATTGGCGCGAGCCAGACGATCCTCTTGTGCGTCTTCGTTCACCGGGCGTCCAGCCGCAGCCTGACCAATCAGGCTGCGGTCGCCAAGAGAATAATATACGACGCTCAAGCGTCGATCAGTTACTGCATCGCGGTTTTGGAGCAAGCGCTCTGGCGGTTTTTGCCAGCCTCACATTTTTCTAACCCGGACAGCTCGAAGCTAGCTGCGCGCCAGTCAGAGCTAAGCGGGCGGCGGCTATGCCCGGCGGCGCGCTTCGACCTGACGCAGTTGATCGTCGATCTGGTCTTCGATCATGGCAATGCGCTGGATCACCAACTTGAGCAGCGAATAGAGAAAGACCGGATTGGTGCGGGCAATCTTCATAAAGACGTTTTCGTCAAGATAGCCCAGTTTGGCCAGACGCGATACGACCTTGACCGTAGCCGTGCGTTTTGTGCGGCTGAGGATGGCCATCTCACCAAAAAAGGCGCCGGGCTGCAGTCGGTTGAGCTCATGCGGTTCGCCATCAATATCGCGAATGACGACCAGCTCGCCCTCGGCCACAAAATACATGCGGCCATCCGATTCGTCGCCCTGGCGGAAGATGGCGTCGCCCTCTTTGCGAATGTCCGTGGCGAGGTTGTTGACGTACTCAAAAATATTAAGCGACATCAGCGTTTACCGGGACCCATCGCTTCCAGTTCCTCTTTAGCCCGCTGCAACTTGTCCTCCGCCGCCAGCAGTCGCGAAACCGAATACTTCAGCAGGTTAAACAAGAAGGGCGGGCTGGTGCCGGAAAGCTTCAAGAGATTCTCGCGATCGATGACCACCAGACGAACTGTCGGAGTAACGCAGATGGCGCTGGCCAGCCGCGGACGATCGTTGACCAGAGCCATTTCGCCAAAGAACATGCCTGGCGTCAGGTGATTGATCTCCTGCGGTCCGCCGGGGCGATCCTTCTGGATACTCACCTCGCCCTGCAGGACGAAATACATTTCATTGTTGGAGGGCTCGTTCTCGCGGAAGACAATATCGCCCTTCTGGTGCTGACGAGAACTCAGCTGCTGCAGGGTCTCCATGACCTTTCGCGACATGACGTTGTCTTCTCCGTCCGGCTTCGGGCTGGCAATCGTTTCTAGTCGACTGTGGAAAAAGTCCGTCCCTGACTACGCTAGTCCCAGGCCGGAAACTGCCCTTCCTCGGCGAGGCGCTGCAGCGCCGCCTGCAGGCTTTGCATGAAGGAATCGCGCTGCCCGGTCCAGTAAAGGGCTTCGCCGACAATTGCCGTACACTGAAAGGGTACAAGGACAAACTGTCCGCGCGGCAGCGCCTTGCCCAGACCGTGAAGAAACACGGGAATGATCGGCGTCGCCGGATGTCTTTCCACAAGATGAGCAACGCCGCTCTTGAGCGGGGACATACGCTCCGCTTCGCCGCGCGATCCCTCGGGAAAGAGAATCAGGACCTCGCCCCTTTGCAAGGCCTCGCTGCAGGCCTCCAGCGGATCGCCGCCAGACCGTCCCGGACGGCGACTGAGCGGGATGATTCCAATTACATTCAATGAGAACCAGGCCAGCAGGCGGTTTCGTAAAAAATAGTCGGCCGCCGCCACCGGACGCAGGTAGCGCGCTGCACGACGTGGAAAGATGGTCAACAATGCCAGCGCATCCAGGTGACTGTTATGATTGGCGACGATAATCGCTGGCCCGCGCTGCGGCAGTCTCTGGCGATTGCGTGTAGCGACGCCGAGGTACAGAAACAGGATGGGGCGCGCTACTAGATTGAAAAAGAGAAAGCGCGTCAGACTGCGAATCATTTTGGCCTTTGACCTCCGTCCCCCACTGTCCTTAGAGCCGGTCCCAAAACACCACGGATGGGGTATTGGAACTCGCTCCAATTGTTCGGTGAGCATCAGTAGTGCAAGTAGTAGACGATATGAAACATCAGCGGCGCCGTAAAGGTGAGGCTGTCCACGCGATCCAGAATGCCGCCATGGCCCGGAAGGATGCTGCCGGAATCCTTGACCCGAATATCGCGTTTGACCGCGGACATGTTGATGTCGCCCAGAAATCCGGCCGCCGATAGCAGCGCGCCCATCCACAGAGACTGCGGCAGATCGAGCGGCGTGAGCCACGGAGCGATCAGCCAGGAGAGGACGGTGCTGCTGGCCAGGCCGCCAAGCATTCCCTCCCAGGTCTTATTGGGACTGACCGCCGGCGTTATCTTACGACGACCCAGGCTCTTGCCCCATAGAAATTGCAGCACGTCATTCAATTGAGTAAGAACCAGCAAATAAAGCAGCAAGCCCATGCCGCCGGCGCGCGGATTCCCTTCCGCCGGGAGCGCAAGAAGATAGGCCGCATGGGAAATTGAAAAGACGGCTGTCATCAGGCCCCAGTGAACGCTGGAGACCGCTTTCAGGAAGCCGTCGGTCTGGCCGGTAGCCGCCATCAAAGAGGGGAAAAGCAAGAATCCAAACACAGGGATCAGGGTGATGAACAGCCCATACCATTTTGCATAAACCAGCCAGTACTGCAGGGGAATCGCAAGGAAAGCAACCAGCAGGATGATGCGATCGGCGCGACGCGTAGGAATGAGCGAGAGGAATTCGCGCAGCGCCAGAAAACTCAAGAGCGCGAAGAAGCAAATGGTAATCCATTGCCGACCGAGCATGGCCACGGCAAGGATGGCCGCCATGATCCACCAGGTCTTGATGCGCAACCAGACGACCTCCAGCCCGCCCCGCCAGCGCTGCAGCCCCAGGGTCGCTGCCGATGCCAGTATCAAAAAGCCGAAGATCAGTCCGAAGGCATATACGATAACCGGTTTCGCTTCAATCCAGCCTGCCGTGCTCATTTGCTGTCCTCGATAAAAATCAGGCCTGGGTTGCCGCGCCCGGCGTCGGCGCCTGCAAAGCCAATCGCACACGCTGGACCACCGTGATCAGCAGCAGCAGGCAAGCAATCCACAAGGCCCAGTTCAGATAGGGCAAGGCGCCAAGAAAATACAAAAGAAGTGCCAACAATCCAAAGAGAAACGCTCGATCGCTCTTGCCAAGCGGTCCATCGTAGCGTCGCAGTCTTCCCGTCTGCAGGGCAACCAATCCGGCAAATTCCGTAAGCATGGCCAGCAGCGTGAAAAAAAATAGCGGCCAGAGCGGCAGCAGCGGCGCAAAACCCAGATAGATGGCCGAATCGGCGATTACATCGCCCAGCTCATTCAAGAAAGCGCCGAGATCGCTCTTCTGTCCAAATTCGCGAGCCAGCATGCCGTCCAGGGCGTTCAGCGCCATGCGCACAAAGAGCAATCCTGGAACAAGCAGTAGAGGCCATCGCCACTGCGAATAGAAAAAGAGCGCCGCTCCGCAGGCCACGGAGAGCGCCGCAGCAAAAACGGTGACTTGATTGGCGCTGATGCCCGCGCGAACCAGCAAACGCGCCGCCGGACGCAGCAAATCCTGAAACGCCGGCTTCAGTTGGTAGATCGAAGGCATCGCCACCGTTCCAACGCCATTGTCGATGAGGCAATCGGAATTTGTTTACAAACCCAGGCTGACTGGACATCCTCAGCGCTATGCGCCGCATTCTCGCCGTCCTCGTTGCAGCAATTCTGACCATGCTCGCAGCCTGCAGCCCAGGGGCAGTCCGCCCAACGCAGCCGTCCATTGCAGAGCGCAGCGCAATACTGATTTTGCCAGGATTCGGCTACAATCGCGCCGGCCGCCGAGCGATGCAGCGCTTCGCCGAAATAGCCCGACCGCACGGTTATGACGTATATGTCGCCGACTACATCCGGCGCGATGGGCTGGCGGAAAGCCGCGAGGCGCTGCACACTTTTGTAAGAGAGCAATCGCTGGAAGGCTACAGGGCTCTTCATGTTTTCGCGTTTATTGCCGGGGCCTGGTCATTGAATGCGCTGCTTCAGGAGCGCCCTTTGCCCAATCTGCGTTCTTTGATTTATGATCGCAGTCCGCTGCAGGAGCGCGCGCCGGCCATAGCCGCCCAGGAATTGAGCCTGCCGGCGCGGATTCTCTACGGCCAGGTTCTGTTTGATCTGGCGCAGACGCCTTATCCAGTCCCGCCGCCGACCGGCCACCTGCGCCTTGGATTGCTCATTGAAGCGCAGGCCTCGCCGCTGCTTCGTCGCTACCGAGCCGAAGCGGAGGCAATGGGGCCGATCTCCTTTGCGCCGCAATCCTTTCAGCAATCCTTTGCCGACGCCATCTACGTCGACATGCACCACGACGCAATGTACATTCATTTTGATGCGCTGGCGTCAGAGCTGCTGCACTTCTTTGACCACGGCGTGTTTTCGCCCGCAGCCAATCGCCGGCCGCCAGACGACCCATTTGCCGGCAGCCAGCGGTGATGCGCGACAAGCCTGGGCCGGCGGAGGCGCCGCAACTGTCGGCGATCATTCCGGCCTACAATGAAGAGCGCTACCTGCCAGCGACCCTGGCGGCGCTCCGCTCCGCGCTGCTTGCGCTTCCGGTCGGCAGCGAAATCATCGTCGTTGACAACAACTCCTCAGACGCAACGGCCGATGTGGCGCGGCAATTTCAGGCCCGCGTAGTATTTGAAGCGCACAATCAAATCGCCCGCGCCCGCAATGCCGGGCTGCAGGCTGCAATGGGACGCTACGTCGTATTCCTGGACGCCGATACCATTGTCAGTGCGCCCCTGCTTTCCGCCTGCCTTCAAGAACTGCAGGCCGGGGCCTGCGGCGGCGGCTCTGCGCTGCGCTTCGAGGATGAGGGCTCTGGATTTGCGCGCTGGAGCGCCGCCCTGTGGCGGCATTTTTCCAGCGCTTTTGATCTGGCCGCCGGTTGCTTTCTCTATGCGCAACGCCACGCCGCGCTGGAAATCGGAGGCTTTGATGAACGCTACTATGCCGCCGAAGATCTTTTCTTTTATCGTCGACTTCGTCGCTGGGGAAAAATGCAGGCAAGGCCCTTTGTCATGATCCGGCAGTGGCCGCCAACGACTTCCAGCCGCAAACTTCGCTGGCACTCCTCGTGGTTTGCATTGCGCACTCTGCTCTTTATCGCCCTCTTCCCCGGCGCACTGCGCTTCCGGCGATTTTGCAAATGGTGGTACTGGCGACCGCCCGGCGCGTCGGCCTGAGCGATCGCCGGCGGTCGCTTACAGGCGCAAGGCCATCAGGTAGGCGCGCAGCAGCCGCCAGGACGGGCCCTCAATACCCTCCAGCGCCGCCAGCAATCCAAAATTCAGGGCAAAGGCAAGGCCCAGTACGACCGGAATTGCAAACAGCAGAACCAGCAATGAGAGCAGCGGCTTGCGCACGGCAAGTGCATCGAGCAACAGCGCTGCCAGAGCAAAACTGAATACAGAACAAAACCAGCTGCTGAAATTGACCGGCGGTATGCCGGCAAAGACTGGCGTCAGTGCAGGATGAAAGCTCCAGTAGCCAAGTTTGACTGCGACCGGATCCAGATGCAAATCGGTCAGCAACGCCAGCAGCGCCATCGTCGCGGCCGCGATCAGAATTCTGAGCGCGTTGCCCGCGCGTCCCGATAGCGCATATCCAGAGAGCCGCGGCCAGGCTTGCATTATGCTCCGTTGCAGCCAGAATGCTGGATAGTAAACAGTGAGCCAGCCGCAGACTGCTGCCAATGGCGTGGCGGTCCCCGGCGCGTAAAAATTGTAGCCGTGCTCCTCAAAAAAGCCCATCTGAATGCCGCCGTTTTCAGCAAGCAAGGCGTAGATTCCGGCGACCGGAAACAATTGCACCAAGCGCAACGTTCCAAAGCGCTGACGGCAATGCAGGGCCAGCAGCACGGTCCAGAGCAGCAACAGCAGCTCCGTCCAGAGTCGCGGCGGGCTTACTGCCGAAGGATTTTTTTGTCTGTACAACACAACTATCGTTGCCAGCGCAAAAAGCAGCGCTCCGATCCAGAAACGCGGCAACAACCCGCGGTCCAGCCTGCGAAGGGCGGCGCCATAGACCGCGGCAGCGCTCAGCGGGAACAAGAGCGTGCCAAAATGCAGCCAGGGCAGCCCGTCTGGCGAAGCCGGCAGCCAGTCAAGCAGCAGCAGCGGCCAGCTCAAATTGCAGAGCAACGGCAAATGGCGCCACAGGTCCTGTCCCCATTTGTTCGCGGCGCTAGATCGTGCTATCGACATGATAGAGATGGACGCGCGCATAACTGGCTGTACGCTCGCAGCGCGACAAGCGTGAGGAAAGCGAGCGCTGGTAACTGAGCGCTTCGTGCGTCGGCAGGACGCCGCGCGGAGCAAAGCTTCGCGTCAAGAGGCGCGCTCCCGGACGAGCGACGCGAACCAGTTCAGTTAGCAGCTCGCGGCGGCCGGCGTTGTCCAGGAACTCAGGAAGATCAAGCAAATTGAACAGGTCCACGCTGGCCGACGGCTGCAACGCGAGTACAGCATGCAAACTGCCGTGAACGTTTTGTACTTGAGAGAGGCGCGATTGCAGTCGGGAAAAATTTCGAGCCTGCAGGTAAGGAGGCGCATGCGCCTCGGAGGCATACGCGCCATCGATCAATTGATTCCAGTAGTAGTTTTCGCGCAGCGCAAAGCGACCCAGAATGCGCCGCAGCCGACCGGCGCAGGCGCGACGCAGCCAGAATTGACCGTGCCGCGCGGCGCCCAGCGCCTGCCGCCAGTGCAATCCGCAAAGCAAGGCGGCGGCCGTGGGCAGGATTCGGGAAAAGCCATTCCAGAGCGCCGGCTCCACGCGACGCAGCAAGACCTGGCGCCGCTCAGCGCCGTTGGCAGCTTCCGCCAGGGCCTGCAATGCGGCCGGTCCGCAGACCGCACGCAGGTAGGCGCGAATCACCGGAAAGCGGCCATAGGCGCCGCGTCGATACACTGAGCCGGCGCGACGCTGCGCGGGGATGCCATAATGCTCCCAGAGTCCCTGGTAATCTCCGCTGGCAACAAACTGCATCTTGTTATCAAGCAAACGCGTCTGCGCTTCGTTGTGATCAACAGCCAGAACCGAAGCCACGGGACTGAGCAGTAGATTCAATGCCTGGCATCCGCCAGAAGCGATCACCAGGGCGCGCTCGCCGTCCTTCGGTCGCAGCGCATGAAGATCAACGGCGAAGTCCTCCCATACCTGATTGTAGACCAGTCGCGCCATGTTCGCCCAACAGCGATCGAATTGGATTGCGTTTCCCGCGAGCAGTTTTTGGAAGTTCGGCAGCGATCTCCACCTCCAGGCGAACGTGATCCGGGAAGAGCGGACGGAGGCGCTGCATGATTTCCAGCGCCAGTCGGTCATCTGCGCCGGATGCCGGGCGCGCATAGAATCGCACCAGATTCTCTTCCAACTGCCAGAGCCGAAAGTCGGCAATGGGCAGCGGGCGCTCCAGCAGCAGCGAGTAGACGCCGTCAAGCAGGACGGCCGGCGAGAGTCGCAGCGCGCCGAAGCGGAAGGCGTCATTGTTGCGACCTTCGAGATGACTGAGCGTGCGAAATTGCCTTCCGCAAGGACAGCGCTCAAGGCCAATCGCGCCGGCGTCGCCCTGGCGATAACGGATGAAGGGCGTGGCGAAATTGTGCAGATTTATTCCACAGATCTCTCCCTGATCGCTGGCGGCATCGCTATCAAAGCGAAGCGTCTCGATATAGCTCATGTCCTCCCACAGGTGGTAGCGACCGAAAGCGCATTGCGCCGCAACCCAGCCCAGCTCCTCCGTTGAATACTCGTCGAGTACGCGACAGCTAAAGCGTTCGGACCAGGCTTCGCGCTGGGCGGCGCTGGAAAGTTCGGAATTCAAGCTGATCAAGCCAAGACCCAGTCCGCGGCACTGCGCCGGACTCAAGAACTGTGCAAGGTCATCCAGTCGCGAGGGATAGATACAAAGAATTCGGGGCCGAAATCGTCGCAGCGCATCGACAATCGACTCCAGCGGCGCCAGCGTGGGTATGAACCGCGAAGGAAACAAACCAAAATAGGAGCGCGCCGGAAAGGCCGAGGTGTACACATAGAGCGTCGACGTCCAGGGCCACAGCTGGCCGCTGATGTTCAGAATCCGAAAACGACCTACAGCATAGGGGTGCAACTCATTCACATTGTGACGCACCTCGATGACCTGGCCGCTGGATCCGGAGCTGACCGAATCAATGCACTGTCTCGGTCGCCGGCCAAGTTCGCCGCGCTGCAGGGCCTGTACCAGATCGTTCTTGGATACAGTAGGGAAATGCGAAAGATCTTCCAGTTTACGGAATTGCCGGGGATGGACTCCCGCGCGGTCATATAGCCTGCGGTAAAAGGCAGTATTACAATATGCATGTTCCAACAATTTTCGAATGCGCACTGTCTGGTAGGCGCGCACGGACGCCAACGACCGATACGGTCGCCACAAAAAAGAGGGAGCGCAAATCCCGGCGCGCAGCGAGGCCTTGAGATATTCTGTCGGACGAAGCGAACGCATGGACGGCAGGATGCTGCGACGGGCCGCCAGTCAGTCCGCGCCCCGCCTGGCCTGTCAAGGCCTCCGCGGCGCCTCCCGCACCATGTTGCAAATGAATCAGGCGGATAGGAGCATACTCTGCAGCGGCCGCCGTGGCGCGTAGAAGTCGTAGTCGCTGCGACCAAGCAGCGCGCTGATCTGGATTTTTGCCGGCGATCGAATCTTGTTCCAGCGATCGTATTCTTCGCGCAGGGGTCGCATCTCTTCAAATTCCTGCATCAACTGACTCATGGGCCGCATCACCAGTCCCAGACTGGCGGCCGCCAGCTGGTAGCGAAGGTAGTCGCCGCCGCACAAAACCCAGCTGCGAACGTCGTTGCCTGGGGTGATCAGCAAGGTGTGACCGCGGACGCTGAATAGATTCTGACGATAGATTTCCAGAAACTGTCGCTGTCCCGACGGCTCGTAGTAGCTCTCCGGCTCGCGGCTCAAAAAGAAGGTCTCCGCCACAAATCGGCGCAGACCACTGATGCCATTGCCGGCCAGCGAGATGCCATCGCGCAGCGTCTGGTTTTCCTGATCGCCGATGCGCAGCCAGCGCCGCGATTCATCGGCCGTCCGGCGACGACTGGATTCCAGTTCAAAGCCGGCCATGTGCCGCTGCAGGTGACCCTCAAGCTCCGACTCGTCCTTTACGCTGGACAGAAGGCTGATGCGCGGTGCAGCAAGGCGCGCCAGCTCCTGGTATTCCTGCTGGCTGATCCATGGGCCATGGAAGGCGGCCCGCACCGTATGGCGCTGTGCTATGAAGGCGGCCAGCGGCGATTGCGGGCCTCCAGATAGCAGGCGAAGACGGGCGACCGGCTTTCTTCCAATAGATTCGGGAAGGCGATAGCCCTCTGGGAAAAGCTCGATTTCGGCCTTCATCTGCAGGCGCGTGGCAGCTATGGCGCACAATTCCAGCAGGGCCCCCTGACCCATGTGGATCTGGCGAAAGCCTGGATCGGTGACGGGCAGCGTCCGACTCTCATCAACATAAAGCAGAGCCTCGGTCGGCGATAGCTGCCGGAATTTCCAGGCCTGAGTGTTGTGCGGATTGGGCGCCGTAATTCCGGCATTGAGCACGACCAGAATCGGCTGCTGGCCGAGGCCCGCGGCCAGGGCGTTGGCAATCGGATCGTCGCCGGCTTCGCCGCTCTGTCGTGGCGCGCTGAGACAACGCTGGGCCAGCGCTGCGGCCCCAAACAGCATCGCCGATTGTTTCAGGAAATCACGGCGAGTGCTGCGCCGGCCAATCTGCGGTGAACCTTGCTTCATAGCAGCAGTATGCGCTGTCTCGCCAGGCAATTCGACCTGCCCTGCAGGGCAGGTCGCAAAGGCCTGCAAATGTAGTATATTGAAGCTTACCGCGGCGCCGCCAGGCGACGCCGCAACCGGGAAAGCCATGGACGTCGTCAGATTCAAACGCAGCGAAGAAATCTTGATCGATCGGGAGGTCGCGGCGCTGCGCGTGATGCTGCTGTTGCGCTTTGTCTATGTATCGATCACAATGGTTTCGACTATCTTCATCGGCAAATCGCTGTGGGAAAAGTTTGTAACCGGATCCATCTCGACGGCCATCCTGCTGGAAACGCCTATTTTTCTCTGGCTGCTGGCCCGGCGTCGATCGCTGGCGACGGTTGGCTACCTGGGGCTCTTCACCGATATCCTCTTTCTGAACGCCCTGCCCTTTGTCTGGTACCAATCTGTTGGCGGCGAGGCCGTGCTGCCGGCCTATATGGTCAAGCATCCCAACACCATGGTCTTTGCGCTGCTCTTGATCATCGGTCATGGACTGGCCGGGCGAACGCTGTACCCGGCCTTGATGACGCTGGGTGCGGTGCTGCAGTATGCCATTGTATTTGGTTATGCCGCGCTGGACCCGCGCACTGTTTTTTCTTCTGATTTTGTGAGCCATATTACCGGTCCGACAATCAGCCTGGAATTCATGATCAGCTGTGTGGGAACCATGTGCGCCGCCGGCGCCCTGCTGACCTGGAATGCCAATCGCGTATCGCGCAGTCTGCGCCGTGCAGTCTCCCAGGAAGTTCAAGCGATGCTGCTATCGCGCTATTTCTCTCCCGGCGTCCAGGATGAACTGCTGCGTCAGGCCGAGGACCCGCTTGGCGGCAACGCACGGCGACAGAATAT
Organism: Leptospirales bacterium; assembly: GCA_019694655.1. Lineage (NCBI taxonomy): Bacteria > Pseudomonadati > Spirochaetota > Leptospiria > Leptospirales > Leptospirales bacterium. The sequence continues at coordinate 8,579 of JAIBBN010000003.1, read as the reverse complement.
CGTCGCCCTCTTTACCGACCTGCGCGGTTTCACGGCGCTCAGCGAGTCGGCGGCGCCTGAAGAGGTTGCCAGCTGGCTGCGTGAATACCACCAGCGTATGGTTGCCATTGTATTTCAGCATGGCGGCGTGCTGGATAAATTTCTGGGCGACGGCATGCTGGCCACCTTTGGCGCGCCAAGGCCGCAGGGCGACGAGACGCGGCGTGCGGCGCGGGCCGCACTGGCCATGCGCGATGCGCTTCCGGAGTTGAATGCCAGTCGCGCGGCGCGCGGATTGCCGCTGTTGCGGCAGGGCGTCGGCCTGCATTTTGGCCCGGCCATTGTGGGCAACGTCGGCGTGCCGGAGCGACTGGAGTACACTGTACTCGGCGATACGGTCAATGTTGCCAGCCGACTGCAGAGTCTGTGCAAGGATCTGGGGCGCGACCTCTTGCTTTCTGGAGAAGTTTTCAGCGAACTGGAGCCGGCGTTGCAGAGTCGCTTTGAAATGCTTGGCGCACAAAACCTGCGCGGCCGCGACGGAAGCGTCATTGTTTATGCGGCCCGCGATCCCTGAGCGCGGCGCAACCGACGACTGTGGCGCGAAAGCCGGCTGACAGCATCTGCCGCCGGCGCAGGCTCGGATCGTGGAGTTACTACACGCCGCCGGCTTCGCCCAGGCTTTGCTGCTGGCGCTCTATTTCTTTCAGCGCTGGCGTACGCCCGGCGGGATCTACGAAGCGCTGATGCTCTGTACGCTGGCGGGAACCATCGCCATCGGTCTGCTCTACGCCAATGGCGCCATTCTTCAGTATCCGCAGCTGGCGCGTCTGGGCTTCAGCGGCGGCGCGCTGCTTGGCCCGCTGCTTTACTTCAGTCTACGCGCCAGAACTCGATGCAGCAATTGGCTGCGCCGAACCGACCTGACTCTGCTGATTGTGCCGCTGGGCATATTCCTCTATCTGCTGCCTTTTCATCTTTCGCCGCGCGAGGTCAAACTGCAGTATCTGCGCGAGGACCTGCAGCAGGTACACCTGGATTGCATTGTAATTCTTTACATCAGCCTGGTAAACAACCTGGCGGCAATTGGCGTCGCGCTCTATCTCTCCTGGTCCACAAATGATTCAATCTTGCGCGAAGCAGGCAACCGTCGCTGGACAGCCAATTTGCTCTTTCACGCGCTGCCGGCGCTGGTCATCCTGGTCGCGGCCGCCCTTTCCGTTGCGGATCTGAACTGGCTGAATGCCGGTCTGTTCTCCGCCGCCGGCGCGTTGCTGGCCATGAGCCGTTCCTATTTGTTACTGTATCAGCAACGCAGCGGATGGGAAGGCGATGCAATTTTTCCGCCAGCAGCGCGCTACCAGAAGGCGCTGCTCTCCGAGGACTTCGTTGGCCAAAAGGGACGATTGATCGACGACTATCTGGATAACGAAGAGCCCTATCTTGAGCCTGATTTCCAGCTCTCCGACGTAGCCAGCAGGCTGAAGCTCAGCGCAGTACAGACATCGCAGATCATCAATCGCTACTTCCAGCGCAGTTTTCTGCGACTGCTGCAGGAACGGCGCGTGGCAAGGGCGCAACAATTGCTGCAGAGTCGTCCGGCGGCCTTCAGCATACTTGATGTCGCCCTGGAAAGCGGTTTCAACTCCAAGTCCGCATTCAATGCCGCCTTTCGCAAAATTGCCGGCCAGAGCCCAGGCGAGTATCGCGCTGCGCGCCAGACGCAATCACAGTCCAGATCAACATAGTCGTCGCTTGCTTCAATTGACCGTCGACTCAAACCATGGCCAGCGATGCTGGACGCGATCGGCCAGACCAAAGGCGACGGCCTCTTCCGCCGAAAACCACGCATCGCGATCGGAACGCTCATGCACTTCCTCGGCGCTGCGACCGCAGGCATCGGCCAGCAGCGCATCAATCAAGCGTCGCTGACGATCAATCTCCTGCGCCTGAATTTTTAAATCGGCGGCGACGGCGCGGTACTCGCCGGGCAGCCACGGTTGGTGAATCATGACCCGAGCATGGGGCATGACGCTGCGCGATCCCGGCGCCCCGGCGGCCAGCAGTACGGCGCCAAAACTTGCCGCCAGTCCAAGACATATGGTGTGCACCGGCGCCGGAATGGCGCGCATCATATCGATGATTGCCCAGCCGGCGTGGTTGGCGCCGCCAGGGCTGTTGATGGCCAGGGTGATGGGCGCCGCGGGGTCCTGGGCCGAGAGCGCCAGCATTGTCGAACAGAGTTCCCGCGCACTCTCGTCGCTGACAGCGCTCCACAGGAGAATTGTCCTCCGGCGAAAGAGAATGCGACGATCGAAGGCGACGCGAGCGGCGGGCGATGCCTCCGGCTCGGAGTGATCAGTAGATAGAGCGGTTGTCATAGCGTCGACCGGGCCTCAGAATTTGCCATCATGCCGCAAGCAGGCAGGCCATCTCTGCGCCTGGCGCTGGCAGCATGCGACGCAGGCGCTGGCGAATGCGTCGCATAGAATTCTTGATGAAGTCAACGCTGAGCCCGGTTTGCGCTGCGGCCTCTTCCTGCGATAGACCCTCGAGCATTATGAGTTGATAGATTTCGCGCTCGCGAACGGGCAGCGAACCGGCCGCCTCTTGCAGACGGCGGCGCAGATCGCCGCGCAGCATCTGCTCATCGGGCTGTGGACGCCGGTCGGCGGCTTCGGTCTCCAGCAGCAGCATCGATTGGCGCAGCAGTCGATTGCAGCACTTGAGAACAATGCGTCCAAACCACGCGCCAGAGGCCGCCGGATGCCGCAGCTGATCCAGTTTGCGCCAGGCCTGCAAAAGCGCCTCCTGCAGGGCGTCTTCGGCAAGCATCGGGTCCTTCAGGATTTGCCAGGCCAGCTGCCGGCCGCGCGGCGCCACCAGCGCCGCCCATACTGCAAATTGCCGCGGATCGCCCGGGCGCCAGTCCGCGCCCAGTGCGCGCCATCGATCCTTGCCCACTGCAATTCCCTTTTGCATACTTGAATGAGCCCTCCGCCGCCTGAGTGGTGTACAAAATTTTTTGCGCTTTCGGCGATCGTTCAGGGCGGAGCGGCGGCCGCAGCCGGTTCCTTGCCTAGCAGCAGGATGAAGCGCATGCCGCCGGCTTGCCGATCGCCGACCGCCTGCCAGCCTTCGGGCAAGGCGCCGCCAGAGTAGATCGGCGACCTAAATGGCGTTACGATATAGGTCAAACGCTGCAATCCGCGCTGTGCGCTCAGCGCCGCAATCAGCGCTTGAAGCTGCGCCGCATTGTGCGGCTGGTAGATCGGCAAGTCAAGGGCCTGCGCTGATAAGCCAATCATCGCCAGCTCGTGGTCAATCAAGAGCGCTTCTGGCGCCTGCTGAGCGATCAGTTCCTGGTATTCGTGATTCTGACGGGCGGCGCTGAGCAGTACGGCCACGCCCTGTCGGCAAAAGGCGGCGCCGTAGAGCGCAATCGCTGTTGCCGTTAACCAGAGCGCCGGACGATGCCAGCTCCGGAAAGAGCGTCGCAGAAGCGAGGAAAAGATCAGGATCAAGAGCAATAGATAGGCGGCAAAGCTGAAGGCCAGATAGCGCGGCCCCCATGAGTAACCAGCGTCATTGGGCGCGACCAGCGGAATGATAGCGGTCAGCGACCAGACAAGGAAGAACAGAAAGGCGCCAGGCCGGCCAAGATCGCGCCGGATCGGCGGCGCCAGCCAGAGCAGTGAGAGCAAGACCGCCGGCATCGACGAGAACAATCCCAGATTGCCGCCCAACAGCAGGGTGCGTGCAACGGCGACGCGCTCGCTCATCGTCATGGCCAGTATCAGCGCGCCGTGCGATGATCCGCGGTTGCCCAGAATATTTCCAAAATAGAGCAGATGAAATCCGGCTACAGCGGCAGCGCCCAGCGTAAAGCCGGCAAGCGAGGGTAATAGTTCGCCAACGATATTCGACGCCGCCTCTCGCCGTGAAATGTCCGACGCTACAGAGATCCATCGCGAAACCAACAGGGCGAGGCAAACAGCAATCAGAAAAGCGATGCTTTCCGTGCGCAGCGCCAGCAAGAGCCCAATCAGTAATCCGCCAAACGCCAGCCGCCATTGTGCGCCGGCCGGCGGCGCCTGATTGCCAGGCGTCAGGGCCGACAGCAGCAGCGCCAGCGAAGCGACGCCCAGCGTTACGGCCAGAGTCATCTCCGAAAGATCGAAGGCAAAATTCAATGCGGGAATAAAAACGATGCCGCCCGCTCCCGCGGCCAGCGCGGCAAAGCGCATTTCGGGCATGAGCCGCGCCGCCATGATCGACAGCAGCAAACAGTAGCCAAGCAAGCAGAGAATATTCAAAAACAAATAGCCAGGCAGACCAAATAGCAGCGTGAAAAGAGCAACGGCCAGGGCGTAGGGATACTGGTAGCCGTAATAGCAATGGCCGTTGCGCAGCGTGTAATAGTACCAAGGCCCCGGAAGAAACTTGAACTCCGGATCAAGACTCCTGTCGTAGCGACATTCGATCTGACCATTGAGCAGAGCGCGGCTTTGCAGCCATTTACCAGCGCCGTCGCCAAAGATTGCAGTGGCCACGGACAGACGCTGATAGACCAGAGCCGAACACAGCAGTGCCAGTATCAGGACGGCTATCTGCTGCCTTCCAGGTCGAAGCCGGGCCATTTCTGAGCGCAGCATCCTGGCTGATTAAGGCAAGTGCAAATCGGCCGTCAGCTCGCCCCTTATCCTGCGTCCGAAATCAAGACCCGATGCGCGCCAAACCGGCGCAGAGCTGGCGCCGGGGCGGCCCCGTCCGCGGCCGCTCCGCACAATTTTTGATTGCCGCAGCAAGCCCGCAACAGGAGCTTTCAGAGATGATCCAGGGCAATTATTTCAACGACAACGAAGACCTTCAGCTGCAGTTCCAGCACATACTGGATTGGCCAACGATCGTTCAGGAGGTTGAGCAAGGCTTCCACGATGCCGCGCGCTACAAGGAATCAGGGGACGAGCGGCTGTCCATGGCCCCCTCCTCCGTGGAAGAAGGCGTCGAATACTACCGGACGATTCTGGAATCAGCCGGCGAAATGATGGGCCAGGAAGTGGCGCCGCGCAGCGCCGAAATGGACCAGATCGGCCTCAAATACAAAGACGGCAAGGTTACCTATCCGCCGGCGCTGGATCAGCTCTATAACCTGCTGCGCGACGCGGGCCTGATGCCATTTGGCATCGCCCGTCGGCATGGCGGATTGGGTCTGCCCTTCACCGCCCAGGCGATCATTCTCGAGCTCTCGGCGCGCGCCGATGCGGCCTTCGCCCTCGCCTATGGCAACATCAATGTGGCCGAGATTGTAGAGCGCTATGGCTCGGCGCAAATGGTGGATGAGTGGATGCCCAAATGGGCCAGCGCCGAAATCAGCTGCGCCATGGCGCTAACTGAACCAAACTACGGTTCGGACCTGCCCAGCGTACAGACCAAAGCGGTGAAAGGCGAAGATGGCGTCTGGCGCCTGACCGGGACCAAGCGCTTCATTACCCACGCCAGCGGCTACGATAAGGCGCCCTGTGTAATCCTTACCCTGGCGCGCAGCGGCAGTCCAACCAGCGGCGCCCGCGGTCTTTCCTTTTTCCTGGTTCATTCGAAGGACGTGCATGTAGCCAGCATCGAGCGTAAGATGGGACTGCACTGTTCGCCAACCTGCGAGGTAGTCTATGACAACTCGCCGGGCCTCTTGATTGGCGAAGAGGGTCTGGGCCTGGTGCGCTATTCGATGGGCATGATGAACACCGCGCGCCTGGTAATTGCGGCTCAATCGCTTGGAATTGCAGAGGCCGCACGTTGCGAGGCGCGCAAGTACGCCTCCGAACGCGTTCAGTTTGGCAAGGCCATCGAAAAGATCCCCGCTGTGAAGAAGATGGTCGATCGCATGGACGCCGAAGCCGCTGGCATTCGCGCCATTGTGTTTGAAGCGGCGCGCTGTGTGGACAATTACCTGTGGCGCAAAGAACATCTGCACAAGCACGGCGGCCTCACGGAAAAGCAGGCCAAAAATGACGCCCAGGTGGGACGCTGGGAGAAGCTGGCCGATCTTTTCACTCCGCTGTCGAAGTACTACGCCTCCGAAACCTGTGTGAAAATCGCCTACGATGCAGTGCAGATCCACGGCGGCTCCGGCTTTACTGAAGACTATGATGTTTCGCGCATCTACCGCGATGCGCGTATCACAACCATCTATGAAGGCACCACACAATTGCAGGTTGTTGCAGCGATCGGCGGCGTGACAGCTGGCATGGCCAACAATGGCTTCCTGCGCGCCTACATCGATGAAGAGCTCAAGGGTTTCAGTCCTTCAGCCACTTTGCAGAAAACCTACAAGGAATTCGAAGGCATCGCCGCCCAATTCCGTTCGATTGACGCTGGCGACGTTAAAGCCCGCTACGCATTTGAGGCTGTGGAATCGGCCGCCCGCTTCCTGATTGGCATGTTGCTGGAACGCTCTCTGGCGCGCATTCCCGGCGACGCTCGCGCCGCTCGCCAGCAACTGGCCGATCACTGGCACGAGGATACACTGGCCATTCTGGCTGCCAATCGCGCCCGGCTGGATCATGTCGTAGAGCGCGCCGGAAGCGGCGCAGCTGCTCTGGCCTGACCGATCGTGCGGGGCGCGAATCGAAGCGCCCCGTACCGAAATCAATTGACGTTTGCATTGTCCTGGGGGAAATCCAGGCGATGCAAAATGTTAAAATTGGAATCAGTCTGCTGCTGCTGATTTGCAGCCCACTGCTGGCGGCGCCTCCGGAGCAAGAGCCGGCGGGCGAAGAGCGCCTTGATCTCGACTGGCAAGCCGGACCGGCGCAAGCCGCGCTGGGCGATTCCGCCGAACTCAAGATTCCATCCGGTTGGCGCTTTCTGGACGGCGACAACGCCCGCAAACTGCTGGAGGCGATGGGCAATCCGCCTACCGATCGCGAGCTCGGACTGGCGATGCGCACGGACGCCGATTGGTTTATTGTCTTCGAGTTTGACGAAGTCGGCTATGTGCGCGACGACGAACGCGATACGCTGGACGCCAATGCACTGCTAAAGCAGATTCGCGAAGGAACAGCGGCAGGTAACAAGTGGCGCCAGGAACACGGTCAGCCGGCGCTCAATCTGGTTGGCTGGCACAGCCCTCCGGCCTACAACGCACGCACACAGAATCTGGAATGGGCGACCCTGCTGGAAAGCCAGGGTCATAAAGTAGTCAACCACAACGTGCGCTTGCTTGGCCGCCGCGGCGTGATGGAAGTTACGCTGGTGCTGGCGCCGGAAGAGGCCAGGATGGCCATGCCGCAATTGGAAAAGTTGTTACAGGACTATCATTTTAAGAGCGGCGAGCGCTACGCTGAATTTCGCGAAGGCGATAAGGTCGCCGCCTACGGCCTGGCCGCGCTGGTGGCTGGAGGAGCTGCAGCCGTAGGCGCAAAAAGCGGACTGTTTGGCAAACTCATCAAATTTATAGTTGTGGGCGTCGCTGCGCTGGGCGCCGCGCTGAAACGATTCTGGTCGCGCATTTTTCCATCGAAGGATCGACACGATGGCGCGCTTCCGCCGCCGCCTGGACAGGAATGATTGATGCCTGGCAACTCTATGCGCTGCTCTGCCTGCTCTATCTAGTCGAATGCATGCAGCTGCTGCGCAAAGAGCAGTGCTTCTTTCGTCCACAGGGAGGCGCCTGGCGTTATGGCGAGGCCGCACAACTCTGGGGCGGCGAGAACCGACGCCTGTTGCTCTCTGAATTTCTACCGCCCTTCGCCGGCAGCTTTGTCGCCCGGGCGCGCTGGAGCGCAGGGGAAGCGGCCGCCGCCATTCAGGCCGGTGCAGCGTCAGAGTTGCAGGAGCAACTGGCAGTATACTTGAGGACTACTCGCTTTCTACGCGGGCTCTGCGCGCTCCAGTTTCTCTTTTTTTTTGCCGTCCTTCCCCTGCTGGCTGCAATTCTTGAATCCTCTTTGCTCGTACTGACAATTCTCGCCTTCAGCCCATTGCTCTCCGCGGCAATTGCCTGGCAATTCATGCGTTCGGCAAAAAGACTGCGCTTTTCCGGCAGTCGCGCAGCATCGATGGTCGCAATTCTTGCCTACCCGCCCTCGTCCATGCGCTGCTTCCAGTTGCTGGCGCGCGGCTTTTTCGCAGTGGAATATCCGCTGACCCTGGCCAGCGCCTTGAGTGTGGCTCAGATGCCGGCATTGATTGAGCGAGAGCTGCGACGCCGGCGCTACGCGCCCGATGCCGAAAAAGGCGCCGCGGCGCTGCAACTGATCGCTCAGCTGGGCGAGCTGGCTCGCCGCCACAACCTTGATCCGGATCGGCTGCCGCTTCCGGAGGCTGGCGCCGACGGGCGCTGCTACTGTCCCCAATGCCTCACCGTATACGACGTTCTGCGTGAAACGTGCATTGATTGTGGGGCAAGCGCCTTGCCATTCCCACAAAGCGGCGCTACAGAATAGTACGACTCAGCCAATGCCAGAGCGGATGCAGGCCCTGTGGCGCCGTCAAAGCTGCCGCTACAAAGCCGCCAAGCGCCCCGCCAGCATGAGCCTCGTGACTGATACCGCCGGCGCCGCTGCGGCTGAGAACCAGCGAAAGAACAAGGAAGCCCA